>NZ_JBFABE010000061.1:0-49625 GCF_040640155.1 Streptosporangium sp. NPDC023615 | reverse complement strand
GGACCGGGTCTCCGGCGGGCGCGCCGTCTGCGGGGTCGGCGCCGGATGGTACGAGCCGGGAGGCGACGGCTCGTCGCACCGACAGCGACACCGGCTCCGGCTCGGTGGCGTCGCACGGCGGGTAGTGCGGCGACACCCGCCGTTCGGTGACGTCGATGTAGTCGCGCAGGGCCTCGCGGGAGCGGCTGAGCGTGTCGATCCGCTCGTCCAGCCCGTACAGGCGGGCTCGCAGGGTGTCCAGGAGCTCGGGGCAGGGCTCCAGGTCGGGGGCCGGACCGGTGACACAGGGCAGCAGGTACGCGATCTGCCGGCTCGACAGGCCCGCCTGGAGCAGCTTCCTGATCTGGGTCACGGTCAGGACGGCGTCGTCGCCGTACTCGCGGTAACCGCTGGAGGCACGCTCCGGCTCCAGCAGTCCCTGCGCCTCGTAGTAGCGCAGTTGATGCGTGTGGACACCGGTCCGCCGGCTCAGCTCCCCGATCAGCATGACCGCTCCCCCTTGACCTTCACACCGGTATGAACGTTGAGGATTCTGCCATGAGCACCGATTCTCCCCACTCTGCCACCTCCCCCACCTCCCCCGCGAAGAAGCACGCGACCCAGGATCGCGACGACGCCCCCCCTCCCGTGACGGTCCTCGGCCTGGGACTGATGGGACGGGCGCTGGCCGAGGCGTTCCTGCGCGCGGGGCACCCCACGACCGTGTGGAACCGCACCGCGGCGAAGGCCGAGCCCGTCGTCGCCCAGGGCGCGAAGCTCGCCGGCTCACCCGGCGACGCCGTCGCGGCCGCCCCGCTCGTGATCGTCTGCGTCGCGAACCACGACGCCGTACGGGAGATCCTCGATTCCCTCGGTGACGTCCTCGACGGCCGGGTCCTGGTGAACCTGACCTCCGGCACGTCGCGGACGGCCCGCGAGACCGCGGAACGGGTGGAGCGGAAGGGCGGCGCCTATCTCGACGGCGCGGTCCTGGCCGCCCCGCCGGGCATCGGCGCCGAGGCCGTCATCCTCTGCAGCGGGCCGCGATCGGCCTTCGACCCGCACGAGCCGGCCCTGAAAGTTCTCGGCACGGGCATGACGTACCTCGGTGAGGACCACACCCTGTCGTCGCTGTACGACGTGGCCGTGCTGGGACTGATGTGGGGCATCCTGAACGGTTTCCTGCAGGGTGCCGCCCTGCTCGGCGCCGCGGGTGTGAAGGCCACGGCGTTCGCCCCGATCGCGACGACCGGGATCGCCACCGTGGCGGACTGGGTGGCCGGGTACGCGCGGCAGATCGACGACGGCACGTACCCGGCCCCCGACGCCACCATCGGCACCCACCTGACCGCGATGGAGCACCTCGTCCACGAGAGCGAGTCCCTCGGTGTCAGCACCGAGTTCCCCCGGCTGGTCAAGGACCTGGCCGAGCGGGCCGTGGCCGACGGGCGCGGTGGCGACGGCTACGCGGCGATGATCGAGCAGTTCCGCCCGCCCGCGGCGGCGCGGTCGTGAACGGCCGGTGATCATCTACGCTGGGGCATCGTCGATTCCCCCACCCCGTTCGAGAGGCTCCCATGTCCGGGCCGTACAAGACCGAGCCGATGCCGCAGGAAGTCAGGACGGCTCGGGTGATCATGTGGATTCAGATGGCGATGCCGCTCCTGGGGTTCGCGGTTCTCCTCATCTTCCTCGGCGGCACGATCGACATCGGTGACGCGGGGAGGCTCCCCCTCCTCGTTCTCGGCGTCGGTGTCACGGTGCTGATCGGCGTGCTCGCCGCCTGCTGCCGCACGCGCAGGAAATGGGTCCGTATCACCGCGTTCGCGGTCGAGGGCCTCGTGATCCTCGAAGAGGGGTACGCCTTCGTGGCCGGCTCCAGCGTCAACGGCCTGATCAGCCTGTTCCTGGCCGTGGTCGTCGTGTTCCAGCTCTCGCGTCCCGCCGCTTCGGCCTGGTTCGACCGTTAGACCGGATCATTCCTTGAGGTGCAGGGCGATCTGGATCCGGTCACGGAGGCCCAGCTTGCGCAGGACGCTGGAGACGTGGTTCTTGACCGTGCCCTCGGTGATGAACAGCCGGGCCGCGATCTCCCGGTTGACGGCTCCCTGGGCGACCATCCTGGCCACCTCGATCTCGCGGGCGGAGAGCAGCTCCTGCCCGCGGAAACGGGTGGAGAGCAGGTCCTCCGCCCGCGATCCGCCGCCGGCCGCGGGGGAGTGCCGGATCTCGGCGACCAGCCTGGCGGCCACGGGGGCGCCGAGCACCGTCTCCCCCCGGCCGACCCGGTGGACGGCCGAGACCAGCTCCTCGGGAGAGCAGTCCTTGAGCAGGTAGCCCAAGGCGCCGCCGCGTAGCGCACCGAAGATGTAGTCGTCCTCGTCGAAGGTGCTGAGCACGATCGCGGCCACCCTCGGGTGTTCCGCGGAGAGCCGGACGATCAGCTCCACCCCGTCCATCCCGGGCATGCGCGCGTCCACGAGGGCGACGTCCGGATCGGTCTCCCTCACCACCCGCAGCGCCTCCAGGCCGTCGGCCGCCTCCCCCACCACCTCGATCCCGGGCTCGACCTCCAGCAGCTTGCGCAGCCCCTGGCGCATCAGCTCCTGGTCGTCGACCAGGATGATCCTGATCGAGCTCATCATCGCCTCCCCACTCCAACCGGCGCGACCGGCAGCTCCGCCCGTAACGCGAACCCGCCCTCCGGGGCGTTGCCGCCGGTCAGCGTACCGCCGAGGGCCCGGGCCCGTTCGGTCAGCGACGTCAGCCCGAAGCCTCGCCTGGAGCGTTCGTCGGCGCCCTTGCCGTCGTCGGTGACCACGAGCACGGTCCGCCCGTCGTCGAAGACGAGTCTGACGGTCACGTGCAGCGCCTGGGAATGCCTCAGCGCGTTGGTCAGCCCTTCCTGCAGCACCCGGTACAGCACCAGCTCGGCGTCGGCCTCCAGCCGGTGCTCGGTGCCCTCGATCTCGAAGGCGACCGTGATGCCCGTGCCGTCGAACGAGGCGGCCAGCCGTTCCAGCGCCGCGCTGCCGACCCGGCCGTCCAGCGCCAGCGGACGCAGCGCGCGCACCCAGCGCCGGGCGTCGGCCAGCGCCTCGACGGTCAGCTCCTTGGCCTGGCGCACCTCGGCCCAGGCCGCCTCCGGTCGGCGCTCGCGGAAGCGTTCGGCGTTCTCCAGGTCCATTTTGATGACGGTCAGGTGGTGCCCGATCGAGTCGTGCATCTCCGCGGCCATCCTCGCCCGTTCCTCCGCGACCGCGAGCTCCCTGATCCGCCCCAGCAGACGCCGCGTCTCCTCGCGGCTGCGCCGCGCCGTCAGCGTGGAGGAGGCCAGGCCCAGCACGAACGCGGAGAACATCGCCATCTTCGTGACCTGGGCGAGCCCGTCGAGGACGGGCTTGCCGAAGAACAGCGGGACGGCCGCGAACAGGCACACCGCCAGCGACGTCAGGATGACCGACGCGGCGCGCATGCCGTACAGGAAGGCGAGGTTGGCGACGGCGATGAGGGGGAGCAGCGTGTGGGTGCCGTTGGAACCGGTGATCCCCAGCAGCAGGGTGGCCACCAGGAACATCGGGGCCACGAAACGGCGGCCTCGCGACAGGTCCCAGGGCAGCACCAGCCAGAGGCCGGCGACCAGCGCGAGGTTCAGCCCGATCAGCACGCGGGCGAGCGGGCCGCTGGGGGAGAAGGCGTGGGCGACGGCGGTGGTGACGAGCACCCCCCAGAACAGGACGCTGAACAGGAAAGGCCGATCGTCGTCGCGTAACCAGTCCAAACGCAGCATGCCACGACCCTAGGCCGCCGGCCCCCCGCGGGTGATCCCCCCAAAGGCACCATGACCACGGTCATGGTCGTTTCTATCCGTCGCTCGATGCGCCACGCGGTGCCCGTTTCTAGGGTTGTCCTCCATGAGAGCCACCCGCCCCGTCTGGGCCGTGCCGATAACGATGGCCGCCATGCTCGTCCAGGTCATGATCGGGACGTTGCCCGTCGTGTTGCTCATGGACCGGACGAATCCGTTCTACAGGCCGCTGGGCATGCTCGGCACCACGGTCGCCTCGATCGTCCTGGTGTACGCGATCCGTCGCTACCTGGGTCACCAGAGCTGGTCGGGGGTGCGGCTGACGCGGTCGTGGTCGGCCGCGTGGCATGTGCCGGCCGGCCTGCTCATCGGCGCCGTGCCGGTGATCGCCGGGAACGCGCTCTCGGTGACACTGGACGTTGCCACCTGGACCTCGTGGCAGGAGGCGGTGGCCCCCTCGCTGCCCTACCTGGCGCTCACGGTCGCGTTCGTCGTGCTCGGACAGGCGTTCCCCGAGGAGTTGCTCTGGCGGGGGCACCTGTTCGACACGCTCTCGGACCGCCTCTCGCCGCGCATGGTCCTGTTCGTCGTGTCGGCGGGTTTCGGCGTCATGCACATCGTCTCCCAGAGCTCGGCCGACAGCCCCGTCGAGAAACTGCTCTATGTCGTGCAGGCGACCGCCCTGGGCTTCGCCTGCACGGCGGCACGGGTGCGCAGCGGCGCGGTCTGGATGGCGGTCGGCGTGCACACCGGCTTCCACGTCGGCAACATGCTGACGCCCACCAAGGATCTTCGCTACGACCTGCAGCTCATCCTGCTGACCTGCGTCCTTTTCCTGGTCGGGTTGGCCGTCCTGCCCCGATCGGGCAAGAGCCCGCGCCGGGCCGACGCGGAACTCCCCTCCCGCCTGTGACGGTCCCGCGTGTGACGGCCCTCGGGGTAACGGCCCTGGGTGTGACGACCCTCGGAGTAACGCCCCTCTGAGGTGGCGGCCCTCCGGGGTGGTGGCCCTCCGGGGTGTCGGCCCTCCGAGGTGTCGGCCCTCGGGGGAAGGGCCCTCCGGCGTCCGCGCCGCCGCTCGCCGGTCCTGGGTCCCGCGACGGTTCGCGCGACCCGGGACCGGCGAGAAAGGCAGGGAAAGGTCAGCTCACCCGTTCCCGGACGGCCCTGGCCACTCCCGGGTCGTCGGCGAAGACGCCGTCCAGGCCGAGGCCGTAGAGCTTCTCCAGCCAGCCCATCACGTCTCCGGTGGCTCGCGGGAAGGCCGGGCTGGCCGGGTTGCCGAGCCGGAAGTCCACCGGAAGCTGCGCGTTCTCGTTCCTGACCGTCCAGGTGTGGACCTTCAGGCCGGCGCGGTGAGCGTCCCTGACGAGCGTGGTGGGCTGCAGGAGCCTGCCGTCCGGGCCGACGGGCACGAGGCGCCGGGTGTCGACGCCGATACCGGCCGCGTAACCGGCGATCTCACGCAGTCCGGCGGGGGTGACCATGGTGTCGTAGGTGCGCGGGTCACCGGCCGCGATCCAGTCGTACGGGGCACCGGTGGCGGTGATCAGCTGGATCAGCGGCACCCGGGTCTTCCTGCTCAGCTCACGCAGGTTGGCGGTCTCGAACGACTGGATGAAGACCGGGGCGCGCCGCCCGTTCCAGCCGTGCCGGCCGAGCACCTCCAGCAGCGGCTCCTCCAGGGAGAGGCCGATGGAGTCGAAGTAGCTCGGGTGCTTGGTCTCGGGATAGACGCCCACGCCGTGGTGCCGCGCGAGCCGGACGACCTCGTCGAAGGTGGGGATCTGCGCGAGGCCGTCGAAGGCGGTGTTGCCGGGGCGCAGGTCGGGGATGCGCTCCTCGGCCCGGAGGGTCCTCAGCTCGGCGAGCGTGAAGTCCTCGGTGAACCAGCCGGTGACCGGGACGCCGTCGATGGTCTTGGTGGTGCGGCGACCGGCGAACTCGGGGTGGTTCTCGACGTCCGTGGTGCCGCCGATCTCGTTCTCGTGCCTGGCGACGAGCACGTGGTCCTTGGTCGAGACGAGATCGGGTTCGATGTAGTCGGCGCCGAGCGCGATGGCGGCCTCGTACGAGAGCAGCGTGTGCTCGGGCCGGTGCGCGCTGGCGCCGCGGTGGCCGATGACGAGGGGGGCACGTCCGCGCAGGTCGGCGGAGGCGGGTTCGGGTCGTTGCAGCACAACGGCGACGGTACCGGTCGTGAGGACCGCCAGCGCCGCGGCCAGAAGCCTACGGATCATGTTCAGGACGGTAGAAGACTCAGGTGGCCGGGGGGACAACGACGCGCGAAGAAAGCGGGTCGTCCGGGACGGGCACCGTGACCGGGCGGCCCGCCGCGAATCCGGCTGCCAGTTGCAGGCCGCACGCGGCCAGACCGGCCAGCAGCGGCAGGGTCCAGCCGCCCGAGCTCTCGCGCAGCGCGCCGACCAGGAGCGGGCCGAGGGCGGCCAGCGTGTACCCGAAGGACTGGGCGACGGCCGACAGCGCGGTCACCGAGACCGGGTCGGGGGCGCGCAGCGTGATGATGAGCAGGGCCAGCGCGATCGAGGCGCCCTGCCCCACCCCCAGGATGATCATCCAGAGCCACGGCAGGGTGGCCGGGGCGACGAGTACGCCGAGGTACCCGGCCACGGTCAGCACGGTCGCGGCCGTGACGTAGACCACCTGCGAGCGCGCCCGGCCCGCCAGGACGGGAACGGTGAGGGTGGCCGCCACCTGGGCCAGATTGGTGAGGCTGAGCAGGTATCCGGCCTGGTCGGCGGGCAGCCCCGCCTCCTGGAAGATCGTCGGCAGCCAGGCCAGCATGATGTAGAAGGTCAGCGACTGCAGGCCCATGTAGGCGGTGACGTACCAGGTAACCCGGGTGCGCAGCAGCAGGGCGAACGGCCGGGGGGCGGTCTCGGGGCGGACGGGGCGGCGCAGCGCCTGGGGCAGCCAGAGCGCCGCCGCCGCCAGCGCCGGGATCGCGGCCATGGCGGTCACCTCGCGCCAGCCGTACCCGGTGGCACGCTCCAGCGGGACCGCCAGCCCGGACGCGGCGGCGGCACCCAGTACCAGACCGGAGACGTAGACCGCGGTGAACGGCCCGACCCGGCCGGGAAAGTGCTGCTTGACCACGCCGGGCATCACGACGTTCATGACGGCGATGGCCGTACCGGCGACGGCCGCGCCCGCGTACAGGGCGGGCACGCTTCCCGTGCCGCGCAGGATCACCCCGGCGGCCACGAGCAGCAGTCCGGCCAGGAGCGTGCGGTCCAGGCCGAAGCGGCGCGCGAGCAGCGGCGCGAGCGGGCCGAGCACGCCCAGGCAGACCACCATGACCGTGGTGATCGCCCCTCCCCCGGCGGCGCTCAGCCCGAGATCGCCCATGATCTCGTCCAGCACCGGGGAGATCCCCGCCAGCGCGGGCCGCAGATTGAGCGAGGCCAGTACGAAGCCCGCGACGAGTACCGGCCACGACAGCCAAGACATGCGTGACATTTGCGACAAAACGCCCCCCTCCTCCGGCACCGCCCCACCCTCCCACAGCGCGCCGACCGGCCCGGAGAAGGGTGGGGTTGATGCTCAGACCGGCGTCGCGGCGCACTCGCGGCCGATCAGGACCGTACGTCGAACGGGTCGACGACGGCCTCCCGGGTCCGGTTGACCGTCCGAAGTCGGCCCGGATATGTTCGATGGAAGAACATACGTACGCATGGCGAACAAGGAGGGACGATGGCCACGGTGGTTCCGCTCGCCGAGGCGGTGGCCGAGCTCGTGCACGACGGCGACAGCGTGGCCATGGAGGGGTTCACCCACCTCATCCCCTACGCGGCCGGTCACGAGATCATCAGGCAGGGGCGCCGTGACCTGACGCTGATCAGGATGACCCCCGACCTGATCTACGACCAGCTCATCGGGATGGGATGCGCCCGCAGGCTGGTCTTCTCCTGGGGCGGCAACCCCGGGGTGGGGTCGCTGCACCGCTTCCGTGACGCCGTGCAGAACCGCTGGCCCGGCCCGCTGGAGATCGAGGAGCACAGCCACGCCGGCATCGCCAACGCCTACGTCGCCGGGGCCTCCGGGCTCCCCTTCGCGGTGCTGCGCGGCTATCGGGGCACCGACCTGCCCGGCAGGACCGCCAACATCAAGCCCATCACCTGCCCGTTCACCGGCGAGGAACTGACCGCCGTCCCCGCGATCAACCCCGACGTGGCGGTGGTGCACGCCCAGCGCGCCGACCGGCGGGGCAACGTGCAGTTGTGGGGCATCACGGGTGTGCAGAAGGAGGCCGTCCTGGCCGCCCGCCGCTCGCTGGTCACCGTGGAGGAGGTCGTCGAGGAGCTGGAGCCGCGGCCGGGCGCGATCGTGCTGCCGGGCTGGGCGATCACCCGCGTCTGCCGGGTCCCGGGCGGCTCGCACCCGTCCTACAGCGCCGGCTACTCCAGCCGCGACAACGACTTCTACCTCGCCTGGGACGAGATCAGCCGCGACCGGGAGACCTTCGCGGCCTGGATGAGGGAGCACATCCTGTGACGACCGCCCCCGCCCGCGACGACCACGACCACGACGATCGCGACGGCGGCCGCGACGGACGGGCCGCCGGCGCGCCCCCCTCCGGCGAGACCGCGTACACCTCCGACGAGATGATGACGGTGGCCGCGGCCCGGCGCCTGGACGACGGGGCGTGCTGCTTCGTCGGCATCGGCCTGCCCAGCACCGCCGCCAACCTCGCCCGCCGCACGCACGCCCCCGGCCTGGTCCTGATCTACGAGTCCGGAACCATCGGCGCGAAGCCGGACCGGCCGCCGCTGTCCATCGGGGACGGCGTGCTGGCCGAGACCGCCGACGCCGTCGTCAGCGTCCCGGAGATCTTCAACTACTGGCTCCAGCCGGGCCGCATCGACGTCGGTTTCCTGGGCGCCGCCCAGATCGACCGGTTCGCCAACATCAACACGACCGTGATCGGCCCGTACGACGACCCCCGGGTCCGTCTACCCGGCGCGGGCGGCGCCCCGGAGATCGCCGCCTCCTGCCGCGAGGTGACGGTGATCGTGCGGCAGAGCCGGCGCGCGTTCGTCACCTCGGTGGACTTCGTCACCTCCGTGGGCTTCGGCTCGGGGCCCGGAGACCGCGAGCGCCTGGGCCTGCGCGGCGGCGGCCCGCGTACGGTCATCACCGACCTGGGCATCCTGGAGCCCGACCCGGACACCTGCGAGCTGGTCCTCACCCACCTGCACCCCGGCGTCACGCTGGAGGCGGCCCGCGCCGCGACCGGCTGGGACCTGCGGGCCGCCCCCCGCCCGCGCGAGACCGAGGCCCCGTCCGCCGCGGAACTCGCCGCCCTGCGCGAGCTCACCGAACGACGTCCCCCGGACAGGAGTGCCCGATCATGAACGATGTCCACATCCTCGACGCGGTCCGCACCCCGATCGGCCGGCACGGCGGCGCGCTGTCCGGCGTGCGCCCCGACGACCTGGCCGCGCACGTCGTCCGGGCGCTCGCGGACCGCTCCCCCTCCCTGGACCCCGCCGCGATCGAGGACGTGTTCTTCGGCGCGGCCAACGGCGCGGGCGAGGACAACCGCGACGTCGCGCGGATGGCGGTGCTGCTCGCCGGGCTGCCGGTGACGGTGCCCGGCACCACCCTCAACCGGCTCTGCGGGTCCGGCATGGAGGCGGCCGTCGCCGCCTGCCGTGCGGTGGCCGTGGGCGACGCGTCCCTGGTGATCGCCGGGGGCTCGGAGTCGATGAGCCGGGCGCCGTGGGTGATGCCCAAGCCGGCCCGCGCCTTCGACCGGGGACCGGCGACCCTGCACGACACGTCCCTGGGCTGGCGCATGGTCAACCCCCGGATGCCGAAGGAGTGGACGGTCGCGCTCGGCGAGGGCGCCGAGATCCTCGCCGACCGCTACGGCATCGGCCGCGAGGCCCAGGACCGGTTCGCGCTGCGCAGCCACCGGCGCGCGGCGGCGGCCTGGGAGCGCGGCGTCCTCGCCGGCGAGGTCGTCCCCCTCGACGCCCTCGACCACGACGAGTCGATCAGGGCCGACTCGACCGAGGAGTCCCTCGCCCGGCTCAAGCCGGTCTTCCGCGCCGGCGGCACCGTCACCGCGGGCAACTCCTCGCCGCTCAACGACGGCGCCACCGCGCTGCTGCTGGGCGACGAGGCCGGGGCGGCACGGGCGGGGCGGGCCCCGCTGGCCAGGATCGTCTCGCGCGCCGTGGTCGGCGTGGAGCCGCACCTGTTCGGCATCGGGCCGGTCGAGGCCGCCCGCACGGCGCTGGATCGGGCCGGTATCGGCTGGGGCGACCTGAGCGTGGTGGAGCTGAACGAGGCGTTCGCCGCCCAGTCGCTGGCCTGCCTGGCCGAGTGGCCCGACCTCGACCCGGGGATCGTCAACGTGAACGGCGGCGCGATCGCGCTCGGCCACCCCCTGGGTTCCTCGGGCGCGCGCATCCTGGGCACCCTCGCCCACGAGCTGCACCGCAGGGGCGGCGGGTACGGGCTGGCCGCCATCTGCATCGGCGTCGGCCAGGGACTGGCCGTGGTCCTGGAGGGGGCCGGGTCCTGAGCGGGTACACGAGCGGCAGGCGCACGACCGGCACCGGAGGGACCGGCGCCGGAGAGCACGCGGAGGTGGACATGGGTCCTCCGGCGGACGACGGGCCGTCCCCCGCGGCATCCCCGGGGGGCGGGCTGTTCTCCGGGACGACCGCCAGGGGCGGGGCCGCGGCGCAGGTGTCGGACGCCGCCTGGCTGGCCGCCATGCTGGACGTCGAGGCCGCGCTGGCCGTCGCGCAGGCGCGGGTCGGTCTGGTCCCCTCCGAGGTGCCCGCGGCGCTGGCGGCCGCCTGCCGTCCCGGGCTCTACGACCTCGCGGAGCTGGGACGCAAGGCCGCACGCACCGGCAACCCCGTCATCCCGCTGGTCGCCGCCCTGCGCGAGCGGGTCGATCCGGACCTGCGGCGGTTCGTCCACCACGGCGCCACCAGCCAGGACGTCAACGACACCGCGGCGATGCTCGTCGCCCGCCGCGCCCTGGAACCGATCCTGGCCGACCTGTCCGCCTGCGCCGGCGCGTGCGCGCGCCTGGCCGCCGGGCACCGCGACACCGTCATGGCCGGGCGGACCGTGCTGCAGCACGCCGTACCGATCACGTTCGGGCTGAAGGCGGCGCTCTGGCTGAGCGCGCTGGACGGTGTCCGGGCCGACCTGGCCCGGACCCCGCTGCCGGCCCAGTACGGCGGCGCGGCCGGCACCCTGTCGGTGCTCGGCGATCGGGGCCACGAGGTGCCGCCGCTGCTCGCGGCCGAGCTCGGACTCGCCGAGGCGGTCGTGCCCTGGCACACCGACCGGAGCCCGGTGGCCCGGCTGGCCTGCGCGCTCGGTGTCTCCGCCGGGACCCTCGCCAAGATCGCGAACGACGTGAAGCTGCTCTCCCAGACCGAGGTGGCGGAGGTGGCCGAACCCACCGGGCCGGGACGGGGCACCTCCAGCGCGATGCCGCACAAGCGCAACCCGGTGGGCTCGATGTCGGTGCTCGCCTGCGTGCAGCGGGTGCCGGGGCTGGTCGCCTCGATCCTCGGCGGCATGGTCGCCGAGCACGAACGCGCGGCCGGCCCCTGGCAGGCCGAGTGGGAGACGCTGGGCGAGCTGCTCCGGCTCACCGGCAGCGCCGCCGCCTGGCTCCGCGAGGTGCTGGAGGGGCTGACCGTGGACGCCGCCCGGATGCGCGCCAACCTCGGCCTGACCCGGGGGCTGCCGATGGCCGAGCAGGTCGTGGTCAGGCTGGGCGGCACCCCGCAGGCCCGGCGCACGGTGGACGCCGCCTGTGCCCGCGCCGTGGACGAGGGACTGTCGCTGCGGGAGGCGCTGCTCGCCGACCCCGCCGTCGCACCGGCCGCCGAGGAGATCGACGCGGCCCTGGACCCGGCGGGCGGCCTCGGGTCCGCCGCCACCTTCGTCGACCGGGCGCTCGCCGCCCACCGCAACGGCACGGGAGCAGGTCCATGAACGCGAGACGGGACACGGGCACCGGTACGGGACCGACCGCCGGCACCGGCACGAGCGGCGGCACGGGTACGAGCGGCGGCACGGGTGCGGGCGGGGACCGGAGCGGGTGGGACGCCGGGGACGCGACGCGACGGGCCGTCCTGGGTGACGAGCACGTGGACCGTGCCGCCGCGGACGGCACGCCGTTCACCGCGGACTTCCAGGAGTTCATCACCGCCTACGCCTGGGGGGAGATCTGGACGCGTCCCGGCCTGGACCGGCGCGTCCGGAGCTGCATCACGCTGGCCATGCTCGCCGCCCTCGGGCACGAGCACGAGCTGGGCCTGCACGTGCGGGCGGCGCTGCGGATCGGCCTGACCGAGGAGGAGATCAAGGAGGTGCTGCTGCAGACCGCGATCTACGCGGGCGTGCCCGCGGCCAACAGGGCGTTCGCGGTCGCGCGGGCGGCGCTGGAGTCCGACCGGGACGAGGAGGACGAGAATGATCGAACCGGTTGACCGCGGCTCCGACCACGTGCAGTCGCTGGCCCGCGGCCTCTCCGTGATCAAGGCGTTCAGCGCCGCGAGCCCCGAGCTGACGCTCAGCGAGGTGGCCCGCGCCACCGGCCTGACCCGGGCGGCGGCCCGTCGCTTCCTGCTGACGCTCGTCGACCTCGGCTATGTCAGGACCGACGGGCGGCTGTTCGCGCTCTCCCCGCGCGTCCTGGACCTCGGGTACGCCTACCTGTCCAGCCTGTCGCTGCCCGAGGTGGCCGAGCCGCATCTGGAACGGCTCGTCGCCGAGGTGCACGAGTCGGCGTCGGTGGCGGTGCTCGACGGCGAGGACGTCGTGTACGTGGCCCGGGTGGCGACGAGCAGGATCATGCGGGTGAGCATCAGCATCGGTACCCGCTTCCCGGCGTACTGCACCTCGATGGGCAGGGTGTTGCTGGCCTGGCTCGCCCCGGACGACCTCGACGCCTACCTCGGGCGCGTCGAGCTCCGCAGGCTCACCGCCAGGACGGTCGCCACCCCCGCCGCCCTGCGGGCGGAGCTGGAGCGGGTCCGCGCCCAGGGGTGGGCCATGGTCGACCAGGAGCTGGAGGAGGGCCTGCGCTCGATCGCGGCACCGGTCAGGGAGCGGTCGGGACGGGTCACCGCCGCGATCAACATCTCCTCCCACGCCAGCCGTACGAGCGCCGACTCGGCACGCCGCCACCTGTTGCCCCCGCTGCTGGCCACCGCCGCGCGGGTGGAGGCCGACCTGCACGCGACGGGCGCCGGGAGAGAGTCGACCGGCCGATGACAACGTTGTCGGCACGGGGAACCTGGGTGATGATCGAAGACGTGACAGAGAGCGCGCGGGGACGTCCCACCATGAAGGACGTCGCGACGGCGGCCGGAGTGGCGCTGAAGACCGTCTCCCGGGTCGTCAACGACGAACCCGGGGTCACCCCGGCCACCGCCGGACGGGTCTCCGCCGCCATCGAGCGGCTCGGCTACCGGCGCAACGAGAGCGCCCGCGTCCTGCGCCGGGGCAGGACGTCGAGCATCGGCCTGGTGATCGAGGACGTGGCGGACCCGTTCTACTCGGGATTCGGCCGCGCGGTCGAGGAGGTGGCACTGGGACACGGCTCGCTGGTGCTGAGCGGCTCCTCCGGGGAGGACCCCGGGCGCGAGCGGGAGCTGATCCTCACCTTCTGCTCCCGCCGGGTGGACGGTCTGATCATCGTGCCCTCCGGGACCGACCACGGTTATCTGCGTCCCGAGCTGGACGCGGGAATCGCCGCGGTCTTCGCCGACCGGCCGGGAGGGCTGGGCACCGATAACGGCACCGGCACCGGCACGGAGACCGGCAGCGGCACGGGCACGGGCCGTGACACCGATTCGTGCGACACCGTCCTGTGCGACAACGCCGGGGGCGCGTACGCCGGGGTGAACCACCTGATCCGGCACGGGCACCGGCGTGTCGCCTTCGTCGGCGACAGGGCGTCCGTCTTCACCTCGGGAGAACGCCTGCGGGGCTACCGCCGCGCCCTTGAGGAGGCCGGCCTGACCTTCGACGGATCACTGGTCTCGAACGGCCCCGCCGAGGAGGCGGGGTCCGCCCTGACCCGGATGCTCCGCGGCGGTGACCCGCCCACCGCGGTCTTCACCGGCAACGGCAGGATCACCGTGGCGGTGCTGCGCGCCGGGCACCGCCAGGCCCTGGTGGGCTTCGACGACTTCGAACTGGCCGACCTGCTGGTACCCGGGGTGACCGTGGTGGCCCAGGACCCGGCCGGGCTCGGCAGGACCGCCGCGGAGCTGCTCTTCCGGCGCCTGGCCGGCGACCGCGGCGCCCCCGAGCGGATCGAGCTGCCGACCAGGCTCATCCCCCGCGGGTCCGGAGAGCTCCCGCCCTGACACCCGCCCGGCCGGGGTCCCGCCCGCATGCGCGCCGGGTGCGCCGGAACCCCTCCCCCGGCCGGGGGAGGCGTTCGCCCGTGGCGGATCCAGCCGGGGGGGCATCGCGCGGCGACCAGTATGAGACGTATGAAAATCACCAAATTCGGACACGCGTGCGTGCGGTTGGAGAAGGACGGGCGGGCCCTGGTCATCGATCCCGGCGCGATGACCCCGGAGGCCGACGCCCTGACCGGCGTGGAGGCCGTGCTCGTCACGCACGAGCACTTCGACCACTTCGAACCCGATCGCCTGCGCGCCGCCGCCACCGCCGACCCGGGTCTGGTCGTGTACACCTGTCCCGGCGTGGCCCGGCATCTGGAGTGGCTCGGCGACCGCCTGCACGTCGCCCAGGAGGGGGACGCGCTGTCGGTCGCGGGCTTCGAGGTGTCGGTCGTGGGGGACAAGCACCACTTCAGCCACCCCGACGTGCCGCCGGTCGACAACATCGGGTTCGTCGTCGACAACGAGGTCTTCCATCCCGGTGACGCGCTGACCGTGATCGAGGTGCCGACACTGCTGCTGCCCGGCCAGGCCCCCTGGATGACGGTGCCGGACATGATCGCCTACCTGCGGGCGATCGCCCCCCGGCGCGCGTACGCGATCCATGACGGGCTGATCAACGAGTGGGGTGTGCAGGTGCTGGAGAGCGTGCTCGCCGCCGAGGCCGAACGCCTGGGCGCCGACGTCCGGCGGCTGGTGCCGGGCGAGAGCGTCGAGATCTGATCGCCGGGGTCCTACAGCGCGGCCGCGATCCTCTCGGCCCCCGGCCCCGACACGCCGGCGAGCCCGGCCGGTCGCCCGGTGGCCAGGAGGAGCAGGTCGCACACCTTCCCTCGTACCTCGTCGGGCCCCTTGCCCGCGGACCACTCCAGGTCGGTGGCCACCAGCCTCGTGCCGGCGAGGCGCTTGCGGGCGCCGTAGAACGGGCTGGCCATGACATGCTCGATCGCCGCGACCGCGGGCCGCACGGGCATCTCCCGTACGCGTCCGAGGGGGCGCGCGATGTCCTGCCCGTGGACCAGTGCGTCGACGAGCGGATCCACCGGGCCGGACAGGACCATCCGGCGGGCCGAGCCCGCCGTCTCGCGGATCTGCGCGACGAGCTCCGCGGGCTCGAAGGCGACCGCCCTCTCCCGTGCCAGGTCGGCCTCCATGCGGTCGAAGTCGCCGCGTGCCCGGATCGCACTCCTGATCGTGCCGAACAGGGTGGCGCGTGTGGACAGCGTCAGGTGCGCGGCCACGTCACGAACGGTCCATCCGGCGCAGAGGGAGGGGGCCGCCCATTCGTGATCGTCGAGGTCGTCGAGCAGGTCGGCGAAGGCGAGCCGTTCGGCCTTCACCCACGCGAGAATGCGGTCGCGGTCCATGTTGTGTCGTTCTCCTCGGTCGGATGCCGTGTCGGGCACGGGTGCGGGTGCGGGTGCGGTGTCGCGTGCGGCGTCGGGTGTGCCTGCGGCGTCGGGTGTGTGTGCGGCGTCGGGCGCGGCGTCGCGTGCGGGTGCGGTGCCGGGGGTGGAGCCGGGTCCGGCCGTGGAGCCGGACATGGGGGTGGCGGTCATGCGGATGACGGCACGCGCCGGTGACGCGGCGGGACGCCCGCCGTCACGGGCCGATCCCGGTGTCCGCGCCGGAGGACTCGATCTCGTCCAGCCTGCGCCGCAGGTGGGCGCGTTCGGGTTCGGTACCCGCCAGGGCGAGCGCCTCCCGGTAGGCCGCGGCGGCCTCGGGAAGCCGGCCGAGCCGTTGCAGCAGGTCGGCCCGTGCCATCGGGTAGGGGTGGTAGCCGCGCAACCGCTCCTCGCCGGCCAGGTTCTCGAGCAGTGCCAGCCCGGCCTCCGGGCCGTCGCGCATCGCCACCGCGGCGGCGTGGTTCAGGGCGACGACCGGGGACGGCGCGAGGGTGAGCAGCACGCCGTAGAGCGCCACGATCTGCGGCCAGTCCGTGGTCGCGAGGTCCGCCGCCTCGTCGTGCAGGGCGGCGATCGCGGCCTGCACGCCGTACGGGCCGGGTGGGCCGCCGGTCAGCGCGACGGGCACCAGGGCGAGCCCCTCCTCGATCATCGTGCGGTCCCATCGGCCGCGGTCCTGGTCCGCGAGCAGCACGAGCTCCTCGTCCGGGCCGGTCCGGGCCTCGCGTCGCGCGTGGACCAGCAGCATGAGCCCGAGCAGCCCGGCGACCTCCCGCTCTGCGGGCAGCAGCCTGCGCAGGATCCGCGCCAGCCGGAGGGCCTCCTCGGCCAGGTCGAGCCGCTGCAACCGGGAACCGGCGCTGGCCGCGTACCCCTCCGTGAAGATCGAGTAGAGGACCTGGAGCACACCCGGCAGACGGCCGGGCAACTCGTCGGCGCCCGGCACCCTGAAGGGGATCCGGGCCTCGCGGATCTTCTTCTTCGCCCGTACGATCCGCTGGGCCATCGTCGCCGGTGGGACGAGGAAGGCGCGTGCGACCTGCTGTGTGGTCAGTCCCGCCAGGCAGCGCAGCGTCAGCGCGTCGCGAGCCTCGGCCGGCAGGGCCGGATGGGCGCAGGTGAAGAACAGTTGCAGCCGCTCGTCCGGGAGGTCGGCGTCCTCACCCGCGGGCGGGACCGCGGGCGCCCGGTCCGCCTCCACCTGCAGGACCGCGAGCCGGGCCGCGTACGCCTGGTCGCGCCGCAGCCGGTCGACGGCCTTGCGCCGGGCCGTCGTCAGCAGCCAGGCACCGGGCCTGTCCGGGACGCCCCGCTCCGGCCAGTGCACCAGCGCGGCCTCGATCGCCTCGGCGGCGACCTCCTCGGCCAGGTCGAGATCACCGAATCGGCGGACGAGGGAGGCGAGCAGCCGGCCGTGCTCCTCGCGGAACACCGACTCCACGGCCCTGTCCGTGCCGGCGCCGGTCTCCCGCTCCGGCATCCCCGGCATCCCCGTCATCTCCGGCATCCCGTCGGGCCCCCGAGGTCCGGCGGATTCGCCAGGCCCCCGAGGTCCGTCGAGCCGCTGAGACCCGCCCGATCCGTCAGGCCCGTCAGGCCCGTCATGCTTCTCAGGCCCCGAAGTCGGCGACCGGCCGTACCACGACCGATCCGCTGCCGCCGGCGCCGGGGCAGCGGGCGGCCCAGTCGAGCGCGGCGTCGAGGTCCGCCACGTCGATGACGTAGAAACCGCCGAGCACCTCGCGGGTCTCGGCGAACGGCCCGTCGGTGACGGTCCGCTCGCCCCCGGCCCCCACCCGGACCGTCGTGGCGGTGACCAGATCCGCCAGCGACTCCCCCGACACGTAGATCCCCGCGTCCCGCACGGCCTTGTCGTAGGCCGTCCAGTCCTCGACGCTGCACTCCGCGGCCCCGCCGTTCGCGTCGGTCGCACCACTGTTGATCAGCAGCATGTACTTCATGGCCGGCTCCTCCGGATCTGTGGTCTCCTCGCGCGGCGGGTCACCGCACACCATGACGACGAACGGGATGCGACCCCATCGACAGCACCCCCGTGATTTTCCTCCTCAGGTGGGCCGTTGCCCGCCGACCCTGAGCGACCGGTGGAGGAGGAGCGAGCACACGAGGGTCGCCACCCCCGCGACGACGACGGCCATCGGCGGAGAGGTCAGCTCGGCGGCCACGCCGACCAGGGCGGCGCCCATGGCCTGACCGGTCATCATCCCCGCCGACGCCAGGCCGAAGGACTGCCCCCTGACCGGTTCCGGCACCGCCTCCACGAACCACCGCTGCAACCCCAGCTCGAAGGCCGCCAGGGCGGCCGTGGCGAGCAGCACGAGCAGGGCGGCCCCCAGGAGTCCCGGCCGGAGGGCGAACGCCAGGAGGGGAAGGCCCGTCACCACCGCGAGAGGGAACGCCAGCCGCTCCCTGCCCGCGGGCGAGACCAACCGGCCGGCGGCGAAGCTCCCGAGCGCCATGCCCACCGAGGCGGCGGCGAGCGCGAACCCGGCCTTGTTCCCCAGATAGGGAATCAGCATCGCCTCGGCGCCGGCCACGAGCGAGACCGGCAGCCACTGCGCGAACAGCAGGCCGCGCACCCGCGCGTCCGCCAGCAGGAGCCGGTTGACCCGCAGCGTCTCCCGCACGGCGCCGCCCCTCACGGGCGCACCCACCCGCTCGTCGCCGTCCGCGACTCCCCCGGGCAGGTCGGCGTCCCCGGCGTCCCCGGCGTCCCCGGCGTTCCCGGCGTTCCCGGCAGGCAGGTCGGCGTTCCCGGTCTTCCCTGCGGACGGGTCACCGTCCCCGCGCGTACGCCTTCGGGCGGGGCCGGCGTTCCGGGCGGGGAAGTCGGGCATGCCGTAACGCAGCACCACGGCGGCCACGACGGACAGCGCGGCGGTGACGGCCAGCGCCCCGGCGGGCCCGGTGACGGCGAGGATGGCGCCGCCCGCGGCCAGGCCGCCGATCTGGGCGCCTGCGGACGTCACGTTCAGCACGGACCTGCCCAGCACGAACGCGTCGCCGGGCAGCAGGTCGGGCAGCAGCGCCGTCCGCGCCGCTCCGAAGACCGGGGAGAACAGTCCCGTGACGAGGACCAGGGTCAGCATCGCCCAGACGGGCATCCCGGTGAAGGCGAGCAGCAGGCAGGTCACGGCCCTGACCCACTCACCGGCGACCATCAGGGCGCGTGGCCGGATCCGGTCGGCCAGCGAGAGCAGGAACGTCCCGCCGACGATGTAGGGCAGGAACCCCAGCATGTACGCCGCCGCCGACAGCCCCGGCGAGCCGGTCCGCGCGTAGACCAGCGCCGACAGGGCCAGCATCTTGATCTGGTCCCCCGCGACCAGCAGGGTGAAGCCGCCGAAGAGGATACGGAACTCCCGGCTCGCGAAGACCTCCGTGTAGGTCGCGCCGCGTTCTTCCGCCGTCGTCGCGTCACGTTCTTCCACTGTCATGGACACGATGGTGGAAGGCCCTCGCCCGCCTGGCTAATCTTTCGGATATACCCGAAAGGTCAACCATGGTCTTCCGCATCGAGGTCACCCCGCAGGACATCATGGCCAGCAGGTTCGCCATCTCCCCGCTCATCGTGACCAAGCACGCGCTCTGGATCCTGTCCGGCAAGAGGGAGGTCGGACCGTGGCGGGCGTGGGTGAACCGGGTGCGGGAGCCGTACGAGAGACTGCTGGTCACCCAGCCGGGGCTGGTCCTCATGGTGACGCTGTTCCGCGAGCGGGAGTACAACGCCGACTTCCCCGCCCCGCCGCCGACCGGGGTGAACACCCCCTTCGAGGCGGAGCTCGCGGTGGTGCGCGCCACCCCGGTGGCGCGGGCGCACACCGAGATCGCCAGGAACCTGGAGGGGATGCCGCGCCCTCCGGAACACGTCATGGACCTGTTGTTCTCGCCCGACGTGGTCCGGCTGTTCGCCGACGCGCTCCAGGCGACCTGGGACGAGATCGTCGCCCCGGCCTGGCCGCGCTTCCACGCGATCATGGAGCGGGACGTGATCCAGCGGGCCGGCCGCCTGGCGACCTACGGCTGGGCCGCCGCGCTCGACGACCTCAGCCCCCGGGTCCGCTGGCGTCCCGACGGTGTCATCGAGGTGCTCTCCGAGAGCGCGGACGAGAGCTACCGGCTCGACGGGCGCGGCCTGCTCTTCATCCCGAGCGTGATCCCCGTCGGGGTGGGCTCCTACCTGGAGACCCACTGGCCGTACGCGATCAGCTATCCGGCCCGGGGCACCGCCGTCCCGCCCGAGACGCCGGACGGCCTGGCCGGGCTGATCGGCGGCACCAGGACCCGGGTCCTGCTCGAACTGGCCGCCCCCGCGACGACCACGGGGCTCGTCGCCCTGCTGGGGCTGAGCCTGGGGACCGTGGGCGGCCACATCGCCGCCCTGCGCCGGGCGGGCCTGGTCACCGGCAGCCGCACCGGCCGGGGCGTCCTCTACCACCGCACCGCGCTGGGCGACGCGCTCGTGAACCCCGGCCAGGGAACATGATCACTTGCCTGCGTGCGGTCGTTCCCCGTCGGCCCCGGTGACACACGACCTCACGGGGAACCGTCGTACCCGGCCCCGCGCAACCGCTCGGCGATGCCCGCCAGGCCACAGGGATCGGCCCAGCGGGAGGCGGGGACGACGTCCTCCCTGCCGCCGACGACCCTCAGCCCCTGTTCGAACAGCACTCCCTGGGGATGGGTCGCGTAGAGCACCGTCCCGGCCGGAAGGCGCGCCCGATCCTTGATCGTGGGCCACGCGTGGTCGGGATCGGGGGAGCGGACCCGCGGGTGGAGGAACAGCAGGACCCTGGTGCCCCTGGGCACGGCCCGCCGGAAGTCGGCCACCGAGTGGACCGGGACCCGGTTCTTCCACGTGCCCCCCTGGAAGAACCTCACGTGGACCAGGCCGCCGGAGATCCGTCCCTTGAACCGCTCGGTCACCCGCACCGGCATCAGGACGTGGTGCGTACGGTCGCCGGGAAGCCCCTCCTCGATGACCGGTCCGGGCCGGAAGTCCTCGGTGGTGCCCGCGACGACCAGCGGGACCTTCGCGGCGAGTTCCTCCGGGGAGCCGAGGGGGTCGTAGTCGAAGGCCTCCTGCCGGATCAGGGTGACGTCCAGCCTCCTCGCCGGGCGCCTGACGCACCCGGGCACGGACGTCGCCGACGCCCCCGGGGAGGGAGACGCCCCCGTCCGCGTCCCGTCCGCGGCCGAAGGCACGCCCGAAGACGGGGACACCACCGGGGACGCGACCGGAGGGGCAGGCACGCCCGAGGGCGGGGACGTGCCCGGGGTCGCCTTCGCGGTCGGGGAGGCGGGCGCGCCGCAGGCGGTGAGCAGGACCAGGAGGGGGAGCACGGCCGATCTCATGATCATGAGACGTCGGCGGCCCCCGCACGGTTCACCCCTCAGGTCCTCCCTCCTGGTTCAGCCCTTGAGGGCACCGGCCATGAGGCCGCGCATGAAGAAGCGGCCGAGGAGGACGTAAATGATCATTGTGGGGATGGAGGCGAGCAGGGCGGCGGCCATCTGCTGGCTGTAGGGGACGGTCTGGGCCCCGGCGATGTTGTTGAGCATGACCGTGGTGGGCCAGCTCTGCGGCCCGGTGAGGAAGACGGCGAACAGGAAGTCGTTCCACATCGAGGTGAACTGCCAGATGATCACCACCGCGAAGGCCGGGCCGGAGACCGGCAGCACCACCGACCAGTAGGTCCGCAGCATTCCCGCGCCGTCCACCCTGGAGGCCTCGATCAGCTCGTCCGGGATGGTGACGTAGTAGTTGCGGAAGATCAGCGTGCAGATCGGGATCCCGTAGACCACGTGGGCCAGCAGCAGCCCGGGGATCGCACCGTAGAAGACCCCCGGCACCCCGGTGACCGCCAGCGTGACCTCGTTCAGCTTCACCAGGAGCTGGACCAGCGGGATCATGACGCCCTGGTACGGGATGAACATGCCGAACAGGAAGAGCGTGAACAGCACGTCGGAGCCGGGGAAGCGCCACTTCGACAGCACGTAGCCGTTCATGGAGCCGAGCACCGCCGAGATCAGCGAGCCGGGCACCGCGAGCAGCACGCTGTTCCAGATGCCGGGGGCGAGCTTCTCCCAGGCCACCCGCCACGGCTCGACCGTCCACACCTCGGGCAGCGCCCACGCCCGGCCGGGGTCGGCCTCGGTCAGCGGCTTGAAGCTGGTGACCAGCAGCACGTAGATCGGGATCAGGAAGACGAGCAGGAAGGCGACCAGCAGCACCAGCCTGACACCGCGCGACAGCCGCGCCCGCCGCCTGGCCCGGTCACCGGGGTCGCCCGCGCCGCCGCCCCGCGCGGGGGCGGCGCCGGTGCCGGTCGCGGTGGTCGTCATCGAGTGCCTCCGAGGTTGGTGGCCGTCGCGGCTCCGGAGCGGCGGACCGCCACGGTTCCGGAGCGAGAGGGCGTCACGGTTCCGGCGGGGAAGGTCACGAGCGCCTCTCCCTGCGGAGTGTCCAGACCAGGTACGGGATGACGAAGACGCTGACCGCGAGCACGATGTAGGACGCGATGGTCGCGCCCTTGGCCGGGTCGTGGGAGTCGAAGACCGCCACCCACATGAACACGGCGGGCACGTCGGTGATGATCTGCTTGCCGGAGACCGCGACGATCAGGTCGAAGACCTTGAGCGAGATGTGCCCCAGGATGATCAGCGCGGACAGGGTGACCGGGCGGAGCAGCGGCAGCACGATGTGCCGGTAGACCTGCCATTCGCCACAGCCGTCGACCCGGGCCGCCTCCCTGAGGTCCTCGGGCACCCCGCGGAACCCCGCCAAGAACAAAGCCATGACATATCCGGACATCTGCCAGATCGCGGGGATGGCCATGGCCGCCATCCCCCAGTCCGGGTCCCGGAACCACTGCCACTGCAGGAACTCGAGCCCCAGGGTGTCGAACAGCCGGTTCAGCCCGACCGCCCGCTCGCCCTGGGAGGAGTTCATCAGCCAGCGCCAGACGACCCCGGTCGCGACGAAGGAGACCGCCATCGGGAACAGGTAGACCGCCCGGAAGGTCCCCTCCCCCCTGATCCCCTTCTCCATGAGGAACGCCAGCAGCCAGCCGAGCACCAGCGCCCCGAACACGAAGACCGCCGTGAAGACGATCGCGTGCTCCACCGAGATGCCCCAGCGCTTCTGGTCCCAGAGCGTGACGAAGTTCTCCAGGCCGACGAAGTTTCCCTCGGACACCTCGTCGTGCTTGTCGGTCATGGCCAGCCGGAAGTTCCAGCCGAGCATGCCGTACACGAAGACCGCGATCGCGACGATCGACGGCGTGACCAGCAACAGGCCCGGCAGCCACCTGCGCATCCGCGTCGCCGGCCTCACGCGTGTCAGCCGCGTCGGCGTCGGCGGCGGTGTCGGCGGCTCCGTCGGTGTGGTCGGTGTCGTCGGTGTCACCGGCACCCCTTCCGCGAGGTACGGCCCGCGTCACCGCGGGCCGTACCGAGAGATCACTGCCCGGAGTTCTTGGCGGCCTCGGCCAGCGCCGTCTGGAACGCGGTCACGTCCTTGTCGCCGTGGAACACGCCGACCGCCTCGTTGATCGAGACGCGCCAGGCGTCGTTCACGACCACGCCGTGCTGGATGGAACCGGCGAGCTCGTCGGAACCCCAGTCCTTGAGCGCGTCCGCGAGGTAGTCGGTGTAGAGGGCGGTGTCGGCGTCCTTGCGGGCCGGGATGGAGCCCTTCTTCGGGTTGAAGGCGTCCTGGCCCTCCTTGCTCGCGGCCACCTTCAGCCAGGCCACGGCGCCGTCGCGGTTGGGCGCGCCCTTGGGCAGGGTGAAGCTGTCCGACAGCCACATGAACGTGCCGGCGGTACCGGGCGAGGGCGCCCAGTCGAAGTCGGTCTTGGACGTCTTGCCCAGGCCGCCGTCCGGCGGGTTGTGGAAGTAGCCGTACGCCCAGTCGCCCATGATGTTGAAGGCGGCCTGACCGTCGGCCACCTGCTTGGCCGCGGGCTGCCAGTCGTCGGCCGGGTCACCGGCGTAGGACAGGATCGTCTTGAAGTCGTTCAGCGCCTTGGTCATCGCCGGGCCGGACCAGTCGGAGCCGGCGGTCCAGAGCCTGTTGTAGGCGTCGGTGCCGAGCGAGCCGAGCAGCACGCTCTCCAGCAGGTGGACCATCGTCCACTCCGAGCCGATCGAGAGCGGGATCTTGCCCTTCTGCTTGACCTTCTCCAGCGCCGCGACGAAGTCCGGGATCGTCTTCGGCACCTCGGCGACGCCGGCCTCCTTCAGGACCCCGGGGTTGAACCACATCACGTTGGAGCGGTGGATGTTGACCGGGACCGAGTAGATCTGCCCCTGGACGCTGATCTGGTCGACGAGCTGCTGCGGGAACGCCTCCTTGAGCTTGAGCTCGTCGTAGAGGAAGTTCAGCGGTTCGAGCTGCCCCGACTTGATGTAGCCCTGCAACTCGGCGCCCGCGTGCCCCTGGAAGGTGTCCGGCGGGGTCTGCGCCTGCAGCTTGGTGGTCAGCAGGGCCCGCGCCTTGTCCCCGGAACCGCCCGCCACGGCGGCGTCGAAGAACTCCAGCCCGGTGTTCTGCTTCTGGAAGATCTCCTTCATGGCCTTCAGCCCGTCGGCCTCGCCGGGGCCCGTCCACCAGGAGAAGACCTCGACCTTCTTCTTCGCGTCGATCTGCGGGCCCGGCGTGGAACCGCCGTCACCACACGCGGTCAGGGCGAGCAGGCCCGCCATGGTGGCCGCGACGGCCGCCATCAACTGTCGTCGCACAGCTCTCCGTCCCTTCGGGGTCGAGGTTGCACAGGCGTCCTCCCCCGAGAACATGACAACGTTGTCAGTACGTGCAATCAAGCCATTCCGTACCGAGCGCCGTCAAGATTGCGCGGGTAACAGCTACGCATCCCGACCTGTGAGGATCTCCGGCCGTCGTCCGCGCCGCCGGGACGTCCGCGACGCCGGGACCTGGCGCCACCGGGACCTGGCGACGCCGTCAGGACCGGTGCCGTGTCGACACGCGCACCGGCATGAACGCCGGCGCGTCCCGCCTGACACGCGCCAGTACACCGGATCGCGCGAGTGCGCCGGGGCATGTGATGCCGGCCGTCCGTCTCAGACGCGCTGGACGGCCCCGTCGGGAAGCGCCACGACGGTGACGCCGAAGTCGTGAATGGTCGTCGACAACTCCCGGGACGAGAGACCGGGGGCCACCACGACCAGGGAGCCGCGCATCAGCGCCAGGCCGATCAGGATCGTCAGGGCCATGCTGCACCGCAGGGGCCAGGTGATCAGAAGCACGTCGGACTTGCCGAGGTCCGCTCCCCGGTCGAGCGCGTTCATCCGCGTGATCAGATCCTGGTGGGTCAGCACGCCCCCGTCCTCGACCAGCAGGGCGGGCTGCACCGCCGGGTCGAGGAAGGGCAGCGGAACGGGTTCGAGCAGCAGCAGGTCGGCGAAGTCGACGGTGTCGCGGGCCTGGCCGAACGCGATCACCTGCCGGACCCGGGAGTCCTCCACGGCCCGCAGCGACGCGGCCGCCAGCCCCGGGGTGGTGATGAGCAGCCGGGCGTCCCACTCGGCCAGCAGGTCGGCCATCTCCTCGCACCCCGAGGTGATGGGCGCCGCCACCCCGCCGGCCGCGATGACCGTGTGCACCGCCAGCGTCTGCGTCACCGCGCTGTCCACGTGGATCCCGGCGACCTGACGCCGCCTCGCCCCTCGCCGCACCAGGCCCGAGGCTCCTCGCGTCACCTCCGCCGCCAGGCGGCGGTAGCCGTACACCGTGCCGGCGTCGAGGTCTATCAGTGCGGGCCGATCACCTCGCCCGTGCGCGTAGCCGAACACCGCCTCGGTGAGGGTGCAGCTTGTGGACGGAGAGGTCGGTCTCATTCCGCCGACGCTAGGGGCGGGCCGTCCACGCGGGCATCGACAGATGTATGTAGATGGCTGTGTATTCGGCCTTCCGCGCGCTCCCGGCCACCCGTCCGTAAGTACACCCGATCCGCGAGACACCCGGATCGGTGATACACCCGGATCGGTGAGACAGCCGACTCGTGAGGCGGCCGGATCCGCCAGGCAGCCGGCTCGTGAGGCACCCGGATCCGCCAGGCGCCGATCGCCCGGAGGAGGGGGCGGCGGGGCCGCGACGGGAACGCCGGACGGCGAGGGGAACGATGACGGGCGGGCCCGGGCCCTGCGCGACCCGAGCCCGCTGTCACATGCCCCATGACCTGGTCCCCACCCCTCCGAGGAGACCCCGGCCGTCGGCAGGGGCATGCGACGTCCGCGACGTGCCCGACCGAGACGCCCGGGTTGGTGTGGACCCCCCTCCCGTACCGGAGTTTCGGCCGGTGCGGTGCGGAAGGCTGGACGTCATCGGTCGAACACCAGGAAAACGTACGGCCCGGCACGGGCGCACCGCATGCTCCGGAGTGCGTATCCCGGGATGTATCTTCGACGCCGCACATGTGTAGCTCACAGGTGCGGACCTTCGGGACCGGAGGTCACCCGCCGGCCCGGCGGCGAGACGGATCGAGGATCGACGGGACCGGCCGGGCGGAGCGAAGACCGGCGGGACGGGGCGGGCGGGACGGAGACCGCCGGGACGGGGCGGGCGGGTCGCCGGGTGGGACGAGGTCAGGGGCGGTTCTGCTCGACCACCCAGGTGGCGACCTGGGTGCGGGAGGAGAACCCGAGCTTGGCCAGGATGTTGGCGACGTGCCGGGCGGCGGTGGCGGGGCTGATCACCAGGTCGTCGGCGATGGCCCTGTTGCTCATGCCCCGGGCGACGAGCTCGGCGATCTCCCACTCCCGGCAGGTGAGGGTGGTCACCGGAGCGACCGCCGGGGGCTTGCCGAGCAGTATGGGCGTCTCGTACGGCTCCTCGACCTGGAGCGCGTAGCGGACCGCCTGCTCCTGGGACATCTCCTGGCCGTGCGCCCACAACTGGGCGACCAGGGTCTCGCCGAGGCGCAGCCGGGCGGGCTGGAGCAGTTCCTCCATCCGCGCCCCGAATCCGGGCGGGAGCACGGCACCGCTCATCGCGCTCCTGATCGCGGCGGAGGCCCCGGCCAGGCGTACCGCCCGGTGGTCGTCCTCCTCGGCGAGGGCGAGCTGGGCGAGCGTCTCGATCCGGCGTGCCACGCCGAGTCGCTGGCCGGTCCCGATGCAGAGCCGCAGGCTCTCGATGAGCCTGACCCGCGCGGTGGCGAGATCGCCCTGGGCGAGGGCGATCCGGCCCAGCCCGGACAGGCACGTGACGACCTGCCAGTGGGCGGTGATGTCCTGGAGCATGTCGAGGGCGCGCTCGTAGCGGGTGCGGGCCTCGGCCAGGTCGCCGCGGAGCCAGGCGACCTGGGCCAGGCCGATCAGCGCGACCGGCGCCGCCCAGTGGTTGTCGAGCTCGTGCGCGATCGCCAGCGCGGCCTCGAAGGAGCGCTGCGACTCCTTCGCCCTGCCCTCGGAGAGGGCGAACGTACCCTCCATGGAGCGGACGACCGTCTCGTGCCAGGGGTCGTCGACCGTGCGCACGACCTCCAGCGCCTCGTCCAGCAGGGCCCTGGCCCGCTCGGGGCGGCGCTGGTAGATCGCCACCCAGGCCAGGACGGCCAGCGCGCCGCTGAGCGGGCCGCGCAGCCCCGCCCGCCGGCACAGGTCGACCGCGGCGGTGCAGGCGATCTGGGCGGAGTCGGGGTCGCCCTGCCCGAAGGCCACCTGTCCGCGCAGCGCGAGGGCGTCGCCGCGCACGTGGGGTGCCAGCTCCTCCGGGGCGGTGTCCAGGAGGCGGTCGAGCCACTTGTCGGCCGGGGTGAACCTGCCTCCGGCGATGAGCGGCCAGCGCAGCAGGACGAGCAGGCGCAGCGCGCTCTCCTGGTCGCCGTCGACCTCGGCCGACCAGCGCACCGCCGCCCACACGTTGGCCTGGAGCTCGTCCAGCATGACCAGCATCGGGCAGATCTCCGCCCAGGTGGGGCGGGGCCACCGGACGATCGTCCCGTGCATCCGGGCGGCGACCTCGATCATGTGGTCGCGGTGCAGCCTGCGGAACTCGGGTTCCTCGCCGGAGGCGTCCAGCTGCTCGGCCGCGTACTCGCGGATCGTCTCCAGCATCCGGTAGCGCGTCTCGCCGGCCACCGCCGTCTCGGCCAGCACCAGCGACTTGTCGACCAGCACGCACAGGACCCTCAGGACGTCCTCGGCCCACAGGGCGCCGCCCGCGCAGACCCGTTCGGCCATGTCGAGCGTCCAGCCGCCGGTGAAGACCGCCAGCCGCCGCAGCAGGATCCGCTCCGGCTCGTCCAGTTGCTGGTAGCTCCAGTCGACGGTCGCCCTGAGCGTCTGCTGCCTGGCCGGGGCCGTCCTGTCGCCCGCCGACAGCAGCCGGAACCGGTCCCTGATGCGGGCGTTGATCTGCCCCACGGTCAGCACCCGGCACAGGGCGGCGGCGAGCTCGATGGCGAGCGGCATCCCGTCGAGCGCCTCGCAGAGGTCGGCGATGTCGGCCTCGTTCTGCTCGGTGACAGCGAACTCCCGGGAGGTGGCGGTGGCACGGTCGACGAAGAGCCGCACCGCCTCGCTGTCGCCGGGGTCGTGGCCGCCGCCGCGGGGCAGGCTGAGCGGGGGCACCCGCCACACGGTCTCCCCTGCCACCCGCAGCGGTTCGCGGCTGGTCGTGAGCACGCGCACCTCGGGGCAGACCGTGAGGACCGCGCGGCAGAACCTGGCGGACTCCTCGATGAGCGACTCGCAGTTGTCCATGACCAGCAGCAGCCGCCGGTCGCCGAGCGCGTCGATCAGCGTCTCGGCCAGCGCGCGGGAGGGTTCGGCCTTGACCCCGAGCACGGCGGCGACCTTGGGCTCGAGCTGGTCGCCGCGCACCGCGTCGGCCAGCTCGACCAGCCAGACACCCCCGGGGAAGCGCGCCGCCGCCTGGGAGGCCACGCGGACCGCCAGCCTGCTCTTGCCGATGCCGCCCGCCCCGCAGAGCGTCACCACCCGGGTGACGCCCAGCAGATCGACGAGTTCTTCCACATCGGTCTCACGCCCCACGAAGCCGTTCGGTTCGAGGGGCAGGTTGCCGGCGGTGAGGGAGGCGTGCGCGGTGTCCTGGGTCATCGGCTCTTAGGGAGGTCGGGTAGAACCGTCACAGAAAGTGTGACATCAATTACCGAACCATGCCCGGTCTTAGCTCTTTTCCGGGTGACGCGGGTCCCGTGCGGATCCGGCGCGGGTCCCACGCGGATCCGGCGCTGACCGTGACCGGCCATCCGATGGCCATCGCCGGTACGGCCGCTCACACTGCTTCCATGACCGACTCCCCCGCCCCTCGCCCCCCCGGCCCGCCCCCCGGCCCGCCCTCCGACACGTCCGGTGAACAGGCCACGGCCTCCGACGCCTCCCCCGACCCGCCCGGCGACCGCGCCACGCCCCCCGATCCCGATCCCGCCCCGCCCGGTGACCGCGCCACGCCCTCCGACGCCTCCCTCGCGTTCGGCGAGCTGAGCCTCTCCGAGTGGTACGCGCACGCCGACACGATGGCGAAGGTCGGGTTCCTCACGATCGCCCGCAGGCTTCCGGCCCTGGTCTCGCAGGCCGTCAGGCTGGCGTGGCTGGCCAGCCGCCGCGACACCGCCGTCGCGGTCTCGCTGAGCCTGCTGGCCGGCGTGTTCACCGCGTTCGGGCTGCTCGCCACCACCGAGGTGCTGTCGGCGCTGTTCCAGGCCGGTCCGACCCCCGAGCGGGTGCGGGCCGCCCTGCCCGGCCTGATCATGGTGGGGGTGGCCGCGGCCCTGCGTACCGTCATGCAGGCGGGCGCGGGCTGGGCGCAGTCACGGCTGGAGCCCCAGGTCGGCCGGATCGCCGAGGAGCGCCTGTACGGGCTGACCAGCAAGGTCGATCTCGCGGCCTTCGACGACTCCGACTTCCACGACGCACTCCAGCGGGCCAGGACGCGCGGGGTCTCCATGGCCGACGTGGTGGTGAGCACGACCGTCAACGTACTGACCGCGGCCATCGGCATCATCGCCGCCGCGGGCGTGCTGGGGGTGCTTCACCCCGTGCTGCTGCCGCTGCTGGTGCTGGCGGTGCTGCCCGACGCGTGGGCGGCGGTCCGCTCGGCGCGGATGCGGTACACGACCATGTACGCGCTGATCCCGGCCGCCCGCCGCAAGTGGATCATCTCGGATCTGCTCGCGCAGCGGGACCCGGCCGCCGAGGTGCGCTCGTTCACCATGCGCGGCTTCCTGCTGCGGATGTACGACGCGGTCGCCACGGCCGAGCAGACCATCATGCTCAGCCTGGCGCGGCGGCAGATGGTCGCCAGGATCGTCGGTGAGACGCTGGGCGGGGTCGGCACCGCCCTGGTGTACGTGGCGCTGGGGGTGCTGCTGGCGGTGGGCGCGGTCCCGCTGGCGGTGGCGGGCACCGCCGTGCTGGCGATCCGCTCGGGCCAGACGTACCTGGCCAACCTGATGTACGCCACGAACCGCCTGTACGAGGAGGGTCTGTACTTCACCGACTTCCTGGACTTCTGCGCCGAGGCGGAGGCGAAACTGCCCGCCGGACGCGAGGGGACCGTCCCGGAGAGCTTCGCGCGGATCGTCGCCGAGGACGTCGTCTTCACCTATCCGGGTTCCGCCTCGCCGGCGCTGCGGGGACTGACCGTGCGCCTGGAGCGGGGCGAGGTGATCGCGCTCGTCGGGGAGAACGGGTCGGGCAAGACCACGCTGGCCAAGATCCTGTCCGGGCTGTACGAGCCGGACACCGGCCGGGTCCTGTGGGACGACACCGATCTGTCCACCGTCGACCCCGACGCGCTGAGGCGCCGTATCGCCGTCATCGCCCAGGACCACACCCGCTGGCCGCTGGCCGCCCGCTACAACATCACCATGGGCACCGACAAGGGAGAGCCGGCGCTCGTCGCGGCGGCCGAGGTCGCCGGCGCCGACCAGGTCGTGGCCGAGCTGCCGCACGGTTACGACACCCTGCTCGACCGGCGCTTCAAGGACGGCCACGAGCTGTCCGGCGGGCAGTGGCAGCGGATCGCGGTGGCCCGGGGCTTCCACCGGGACGCCCCGCTGCTGATCTGCGACGAGCCCACCGCGGCCCTCGACGCCCGCGCCGAGCACGCCCTGTTCGAACGCATCCGGCGGCACGCAGACGGGCGCACCGTCCTGCTGATCACCCACCGGCTGGCCAGCGTCCGCTACGCCGACCGGATCTACGTGCTGGACCACGGCAACGTCATCGAGCACGGCACCCACGACGAGCTCATCGGTCTCGACGGCCTCTACGCCGACCTGTACGGGCTCCAGGCCGCCGCCTACTCGACCTGACCGGCCGGTGCGCCACCGGCCCCCGGCCTGACCGACCGGTACGTGTTCCGGCCCCCGCCCTGCTCGACGTTGGCCGGCCCGCGCGGATGCCCGACGTGGCCGACCCGCACGGGTCCCGGACCCCGCCCTACTCGACCTGGCCGACCAGGGCGGCCTCGATGACGGCCCTGGCGATGGGGGCCGCCACCCGCCCGCCCTCCCCGCCCCCCTCGACCAGCACGCCCACCGCGACCCGGGGGGCGGCGGCGGGCGCGAAGCCCGTGAAGAGCGCGTGGTCCACGGCGAGGGGGGCGTTCTCCGCCGAACCGGTCACGGCGGCGACCTTCACGCCGGGGACGGCCGCGGCGGTGCCCGTCCCTCCCGGCCCGGTGACGGCGACCATCATCTCGGTGAGCCGTCCGGCCTCCTCGACGCCGAACACCCGGCGGTAGGGCGACGGCTCGGCGCGCTCGATCACGGTGTCGTCGGCGAGACGGACGTCCTCGACCAGGTGGGGGCGCATGAGCAGGCCGTCGTTGGCCACCGCCGCCGCGATCATCGCCGTCATCAGCGGGGTGACCCGGACGCCGGCCCCGCCCAGCGCCGACAGCGCGGTGCGCGCGTCGTCCTGCGGCGCCGGGTAGACGCTCCTGGTCACCGGCATGGGTATCTCCAGGTCGTCGGTGTCGAACCCGAACGCCTCGGCGCGCTCGCGCAGCGCGTCGGGGCCGAGCTCGATGCCGAGCTTGGCGAAGGGGGTGTCGCAGGACGAGCGGAACGCCTCCAGCAGGCCGGTCCCGGCCGCGCCGCACGCGGCGCCCGCCCGGTCGCGCAGGTAGGTCCTCGTGCCGGGGAGGCGGAGCGAGGCCGGGACGTTGACGGTGACGCCGGGGTCGTACCGCCCGGAGGCGAGCGCGGCGGCACCGGTGACGATCTTGAAGGTGGAACCCGAGGGGTAGGTCCGCTGGATCGACCGGTTCACCAGCGGGTCGTCGGGATCGCCCCGGAACCTCTTGTCCGCCCGGTCGAGCCGTGCCGCGTTGAAGCTCGCGTAGCGGTTCGGGTTGTACGAGGGCAGGGAGACCATCGCCAGGACGGCGCCGGTGCGGGGGTCGATCGCGACGACGGCGCCCGGCAGGCCGGTGGCGCGCAGGCCGTCGTAGGCGGCCCGCTGGGCGTCGCGGTCGACGGTGAGCCTGAGGGTGGCGCCGCCGCGGGTGCCGTCGACCAGCCCGCGCACCCGCACCCGGGGGTCGTTCCCGGACAGCAGGTCGTCCTCGGCCTGTTCGAGGCCGCCGGCGCCGTAGAGCGAGAAGTGGCCGGTGAGCGGCGCGTAGAGCGGGCCGCCGGGGTAGGCCCGCCGGTAGCGGTAGGTGTCGCTCCGGGACCTGCGGCTGGTCGCGATGACCGTGCCGTCGCGGAGCAGGATCCTGCCCCGGGGGTCCTCGAAGCGAGCGATCATCGTCCGCCGGTTGCGCGGGTCCTCGTTGAGCCGCTCGGAGTCCAGCGCCTGGAGGTAGGTCACGTTGGCCAGGAGGGCGAACAGCATGCCCCCGCACATCAGGGTGACGTGTCGCAGCGGAATGTTGATCCGGCGTGCCCGCGGTGCGATCATGACCCCTCCCGGACCCCGGCCCCGATACCGGTTTAACAGCCGGACCGAAAAGCGCGTCCCGAGCGGGGGCAAAGCCGCCGTACGGCTTGGGCCACGACGTGCCGGCCGGCTAGCCGACCACCGAGTGGTAATAGTTGATCTTGTTCCGGATCGCCACCTGCTGCTCGCGCAGGTGGTCGACCTGCTCCTCCACCCGCCGGTCATGGGCCTCCAGCAGCTCGATCCGCTCACGGACCGTGTGGTCGCCCGCCCTGGTCAGCTCCGCGAAACGGAGCATCTCCGCGATCGGCATGCCGGTGCCGCGCAGGCAGCGGAGCATGCCGAGCCAGCCGACGTCCTGCTGGGTGAACCTGCGCTGCCCGGCCGCGTTGCGGCCGATCGGTTCGAGCAGCCCGATCCGCTCGTAGTAGCGGAGGGTGTCGAGACTGAAGCCGGTCTCCTCGACCACCTGCCCCGGTGTGTACACGCTCACGCCCGTGGACCCCATCAGATAACCGCCTAACCGAGAGCCGCCCCTGCCGGCCCGTCCCCGCCGGCGGCCCGGCACGACCGGGAACCGGTCCCGCACCGGTGCCGCGCACCCGTTCACGGCCCGGCCGTCGTTCGGACCCGGCCGTCGTTCGGAAAGGACAGGGGGACAGACCTCCGCACAACCCTACCGAGTGACACCCGCCTTCCAAAGGGCACGCGCTCGCGCTTACCCGACAGGTCCCGGCGCGCCGGGAACGGCCGGGCTTGACCTGGAGTGAACTCCAGGCTGCAGGGTGAGGTCCATGACGCGCATCCCCTTCGCCCTCGGCACGATCCCCTTCGGCACGGCCGTCGACGACACGGCCACGTTCGCGATCCTCGACCGGTTCGCCGAGGCCGGCGGTTCCATGCTGGACACCGCGAACAACTACCCCTTCTGGAACGAGGGCGCCACCGGCGACGAGAGCGAGCTGGCCATCGGCCGCTGGCTGGCCGCCCGCGGCAACCGCGACCGGATGGTGCTGGGCACCAAGTGCGGCGCCCGGCCGACCGTTCCCGGCGACCGTACCCTCGACTTCGCCGAGGGCCTGTCCGCCCCGGCGATCGCCGCGGCCGCCGAGGGCAGCCTCCGGCGGCTGGGCACCGACCACGTCGACGTGTACTGGGCGCACATCGAGGACCGCTCCGTCCCGCTGGAGGAGACCCTGGGCGCCTTCGGCGAGCTGGTACGGGCGGGCAAGGTGGGTGAGATCGGCGCGAGCAACGTGCCGGCCTGGCGCCTGGAGCGCGCCCGGAACCTCTCCAGGGCCTCGGGCCTCCCGCCCTACACCCACGTGCAGCTCCGCCACACCTACCTGCGGCCCCGGCCGGGGACCAGGCTCCCCGAGGGGGGCCACGTCCTGGTGCAGGACGACATGCTCGACTACCTGCGCTCGGAGAGGGACCTGACGCTGTGGGCGTACAACACGCTCATGTTCGGCGCCTACACCCGCGAGGACCGCCCGGTCCCGGACGTCTACGACCACCCCGGCACCGTCCGCGGGCTCGCCGTGCTGCGGGAGATCGCCGGCGAGCTGGGCGTGAGCGTCAACCAGGTGGTGCTGGCGTGGCTGATCGGCGGCGACGTCCGCACGGTACCGATCGTCGGCGTGAGCTCCCCGGCCCAGTTGGAGGAGGCCCTGGGGGCGCTGGACGTCAAGCTCGACGACGAGCACCGCGCCCGCCTGGAGGCCGCCCGCTGACCCGCGGCCACCCGAAGGCCGCCCGCCGGCGGCACTCGACGACGCCCGATGGTGGTGCCTGCCGGCGGCGCTCGACGGCGCGACCGTCGGCGGCCACCGACGGCGGCCACCGACGGCGGCCCGCGCGTCAGCCGGCGGGCAGGTGCGCCGCGAGGTAGCGCCGGACCAGGTGCTTGCACTCGGCGATCAGCTCGGGGTCGCCGTCCGGGTGGGAGCGGAAGGCGAGCTTGAGGACCGCGTCGGCGGCCTCGACCGCGACGAAGAGCATCCGGTCCAGGTCGGGGCCGATCGGGGCGCCCAGCAGTTCGACGGTGAGGTCCCGGAGCCGGTCGGCCACGACGACGTTGTTCTCCAGCGCGGCGTCGAGCAGCCGCTCGGTGCCCTCGACCACCGAACCGCCCGGCCCGGCGAGCACCTGCCCGAAGTCGACGACCGCGAAGCCCGGTGTGGAGCGTCTCATCGCGACGAACTCGTCGATCGCGAGGTCGACCATCTCCGTCCAGTCGGCCAGGCGCACCTGCGCGAGCCTGGCGGTGATCCGGCCCAGGAACGCCTCCAGGTTGCGCATGGCCAGCGCCCGGACCAGCCCCTTCTTGTCCGGGAAGAACTGGTAGAAGGTGCCGATCGGCACCTCCGCGCGGCGGGCCACCTCCTTGGTGGTCATCGCCTCGTAGCCGACCTCGTCCAGCAGGCGCGCGCACTCGTCCAGCATGCGCTCCACCCTCTCGAGACTGCGACGCTGGGCGGGGCGGCGGCGAAGCGTTCCCCCGGAGGCGTTCGTCATCTCCCCATCATCCCCCACGGAAGGGATCCTCCCCCCCGAGCGGGCGGGGAGTTACCATGATCCGAAATCAGGCGGGCTGGAGGCCGAAAATGTTCCTGTGGGGTACGGCGACCGCGTCCTACCAGATCGAGGGCGCCGTCACCGAGGACGGACGCGGCGCCTCGATCTGGGACACCTTCTCCCACGAGCCCGGCCGGGTCCGGGACGGTGACACCGGTGACGTGGCGTGCGACCACTATCACCGCTGGCGGGAGGACGTCGCGCTGATGTCCGCGCTGGGGGTGAACTCCTACCGCTTCTCCATCGCCTGGCCCCGCGTCCAGCCGGACGGCAAGGGCGCGATCAACCAGGCGGGGCTGGACTTCTACGACCGGCTGACCGACGCGCTCGTCGAGCGGGGCATCGTCCCGGCGGCCACGCTCTTCCACTGGGACCTGCCCCAGGCGCTGGAGGACGAGGGCGGCTGGCTGAACCGCGACACCGCCCACCGCTTCGCCGAGTACGCCGCGGCCGTGGCCGACCGGCTCGCCGACCGGATCCCCATGTGGATCACCCTGAACGAGCCCTTCGTCCACATGGTCTACGGGTACGCGCTGGGCACCCACGCCCCCGGCAGGACCCTGGTCCTGGACGCGCTGCCCGTCGCCCACCACCAGCTGCTCGGGCACGGCCTGGCCGTGGGCGAGCTGCGGGCGCGCGGCGCGGAGAAGGTGCTGATCACCAACAACTGCACCCCGGTCCGGCCCGCCTCCGGCGATCCGGCCGACGTGGCCGCCGCCGACGCCTACGACACGCTGCACAACCGCCTGTTCAACGACCCGGTGCTGCTGGGCTCCTACCCCGACCTGTCCGCGTACGGGACGGTCATGGAGGGGGTGCGTGACGGCGACCTGGAGCTGATCTCCGCCCCCCTCGACGGCATCGGCATCAACTACTACAACCCCACCCGGATCGCCGCCCCCGTCGGGGAGGGGCTGCCGTTCCACGACGCGGGGGTCACCGGCCACCCCGTCACGGGCTTCGGCTGGCCCGTCGTCCCCGACGGCCTGCGCGAGCTCCTCGTCGGCCTCAGGGCCCGCTACGGCGACGCCCTCCCCCCGGTGTACGTCACCGAGAACGGCTGTTCCCAGCCCGACGAGCCCGGCCCTGACGGGGCGGTCGACGACCAGTCCAGGATCGACTTCCTCGACGGCCACATCGACGCCATGGAGCGGGCGCGGGCCGAGGGGGTGGACGTGCGCGGCTACTACGTCTGGTCCCTGCTGGACAACTTCGAGTGGGCCGAGGGCTACAGCCAGCGCTTCGGGCTCGTCCACGTCGACTTCCCCACCGGCGCCCGCACGCCGAAGGCCTCCTACGACTGGCTGCGCCGGCGCATCGCCCGGCGGTGAACCCCGGCGGGGCCCCCGGGCGGGCGGCTCAGCCGTTGAAGTCGTCGGGGTCCGGGCCGGTGCGGGTGCCCGCGTCCAGCTCGGCGATCCGCGCCATGTCCTCGTCGGTGAGGGCGAAGCCGGAGACGTCGAGGTTCTCCCTGATCCTCGACGGCGTGACCGACTTGGGGATCACCACGTTCCCCAGTTCCAGGTGCCAGCGCAGCACGACCTGGGCCGGGGTCCTGCCGTACCGCCCGGCGATGTCGACGATCACCGGGTCGTCCAGCACGTCTCCCCGCGCCAGCGGGCTCCACGCCTCGGTGACGATGCCGTGCCGGGCGTGGAAGGCGCGCAGCTCGGCCTGCTGCAGCGCGGGGTGCAGCTCGATCTGGTTGACCGCGGGGACGAGGCCGGTCTCGTCGATGACGCGCGTCAGGTGGGCCGGCTGGAAGTTGGACACCCCGACGGCGCGGATCCGGCCGTCGGCGTACAGCTTCGCCAGCGCCTTCCAGGAATCCAGGTAGAGGTCCCTGGCCGGGGCGGGCCAGTGGATGAGGTAGAGGTCGAGCCGGTCCAGGCCCAGCCGCTCCATGCTCGTCTCGAAGGCGGCCAGGGCGGAGTCGTAGCCCTGGTCGTCGTTCCACAGCTTGGTCGTGACGAACACGTCGTCGCGGGGCAGGTCCGAGGCGGCCAGCGCCTCGCCCACCTCGCGCTCGTTGCCGTACACCTTGGCGGTGTCGATGCTCCGGTACCCCGTCTCCAGCGCGGTGGTCACGGCCCGCACGGTCTCGGCCGGCGGGATCTGGAACACGCCGAAACCGAGCCGGGGCATGGACACCCCGTTGTTCAAAGTGATCATCTCTGGTTCTCTCCTCAGGAGGTCGCGAACGACCCGGGACCGCCGTTGCCGCGGTCCGACGCGGACGGGCGCGCCGCCGGCGGGCGCCCGTCATCGGAACGCGCCACCGCGACGGACGCCTGGACAGGGTCCATACCCACCCTCGCGCCCGTACGCCCCGGCGGGCCGTAGTCCCAAAGGTGTACGGGTGTTCTCGACGTCGCGCAGGAGGCCACGGCCCCTCCCACGGTGGAGGATCGAACAGGACGGTGGCCACATCCCGATCGAGCGCCCCGCCCCCGCCTTCCCTCCCACCACCTCCCCTCCCCCGATTCCGCCCCCACGTCCGCCGTGGTCACGGCCGCGGCCCCACGGAGCGGAACCGGCCCGACGTCACCGACGGAGAACGACGTTGACCACGACCCTGTTGCTCACCCTCGGCGCCCTGGCCCTCCTCGACAGCATGAGCTTCGGGACGCTGGGCGTCCCCCTCTACCTGCTGCTCTCCTCGGACCGGTCACCCGCGAGCCGGCTGACGGTCTACCTGGCCACGGTCACGGTCTTCTACTTCGGGGTCGGCGTCGCCCTGATGCTCGGGCTGACCGCGGCGCTGGCCACCTTCGACGAGGCCCTGCACAGCCGCACCGCCTACTGGGTGCAGCTCGTCATCGGCGTGGGACTGTTCCTGCTCAGCTTCCGGTTCGACCCCAAGAGGCGCAAGGACCGCCCGGAGCGGTGGGAGCCCCGCCTGGGCGGTCCCGGGTCGATGATCCTTCTGGGGCTGACCGCCGCCCTGCTGGAGGTCGCGACGATGCTGCCCTACCTCGGCGCGATCGGCTTCATGACCGCCGCGGACCTGCCCGCCGCGCAGTGGGTGCCGCTGCTGGCGGGCTACGTGATCGTCATGATCCTTCCCGCGCTCGCGCTGTTCGCCCTGTGGTCCGTCGCCCGGCGGCGGCTGGAGCCCCCGCTGCGACGGCTGCGTGACTGGATGCGCAGGCACTCGGCCTCCACGATCGGCTGGACCCTGGGCATCGTCGGGTTCCTCCTCGCCCGCGACGCCGCGGCCCACCTGTTCGTCTCCTGACCTCGCTCACCCCGCTCCCGGCCTCGCTCGCCCCCGCGCGAAAACCCGTTGAACACAAGCGAGACGAGTCGTATCGTCTAACGCCATGTGCCTTCATTCCACCCTCACGGCGTACGGCTACGTGATCCGTCCCCGCGGCGACCGGCCCCTGGCCCGCTAGGGACGCGTCACCCCCTTCGTTCCGCCACGCGTCCCCGATGCGCGCCCCCGGGCCCTCCGAGACCTCTTTCTCCTCGGACCCGAAAGGGCGGAAGCCGTGGCGCACTTCTTCGCGCACCGAGATCACCCATCCACCCCACGAAAGGCGGAGGACAACCGCGGCCGGGCCAGGCGCGCCCTGTCGCAGAACTTCCTCGTCGATCCGCACGCCGTACGCCGCATGGCCGAGGCGGCCGGATCGCACGAACTGCTGCTGGAGCCCGGGGCGGGCCGGGGTGCCCTGACCTTCGCGCTCGCCGGCAACTGCGCCAGGGTCGTGGCGTACGAGATCGATCCGCTGCACGCGGGCAGGCTCGCGGCCCGCGCTCGCGGCGTCCGCGGGATCGAGGTGGTCAGGGGCGACTTCCTGGCCGCGCCGGCCCCGCGCGAGCCGTTCGCGGTCGCCGGGAACATCCCGTACTCGATCACCTCCGGGATCGTCGGCTGGTGCCTGCGCGCCCCCGCGCTCACCTCGGCGACCCTGCTCACCCAGCGGGAGTACGCGCGCAAGCGCTCCGGGGACTTCGGTCGCTGGAGCAGGCTGACCGTGCTGACCTGGCCGGTTCGCTCGTGGGAACTGGGCGGTCGCGTCGGCCGGGCGGCCTTCCGGCCGATGCCCGCCGTCGACTCGGCGATCCTGCGGATCACGACGCGGCCCGTCCCGCTGCTCCCCGGCGAGGCGCACGCCGCCTGGCGCGCGTTCGTCGAGGAGGGTTTCACCGGACGGGGCGGCTCGCTGCACGCCTCGCTGCGCGGGCCGTACCCGCCCCGGCGGGTCGACGCCGCCTTCGCCCGGGCGGGGGTGGACCGCGACGCGGTGGTGGCGTTCGTCCACCCCGACCGGTGGCTGACGCTGTTCGAGCTGCTCCACTGAGCTCCGGGCGGTGAGACGGCGGGACGGGTGACACCCGCCCCGCCGTCTCACACCGCTCTTTCAAACGATTTTATTCGTGGCGGAGGCGGCCCCGGCGGAAGGTCACCCACCCGTGAGCTGGGGAAATCGCCGACGGCACCGGCCGACGGGGGCGCCGGCGGACGGGGGGCGACCCGCGCCACTCTTGACGCACCCTCACCGGAGCACTGAAACTCGCTCAAAGCCGACGTCGGTCTTTCCTGTGTTAACGATAACAATCACGATCCCTGTTCTTCGTCGGCCCACGAGCCGGGCGGTTCCGCACCGTCCGGCCCGCGCTCATCACCGTCCGGCCCGCGCTCACCGCACACGAGGAGAACCTGGAACGCGGCCCCCCTCACCCGTCTGTAGCTCCGTCCGGCCGCGCCACCGGAAAGGCGCGGCCCCCGCTCCCATGGAGACCACAGTGGACGACACTCCATCACCCCCCTCCCCGATCAGCCGGCGGAGCCTCCTGGGCGGAACCCTCGCCCTGGGCCTCCTCGGCTCCGGCTGTTCCATCCCCGTGGACCTGGGCTCCTCCCGGACCCGGGTCAAGTACTGGCACTTCCTCGGCGCGAGCGACGGAGTGATCATGAACGGCATGGTCGGCGCGTTCGCCAAGGAGAACCCCGACCTGTTCGTCGAGGAGAACGTGCTCCAGTGGGGCGAGCCCTACTACACCAAGATCGCGATGGCGGGTTCCGGGGGCCGCTCCCCCGACGTCGCCACCTTCCACCTCGCCCGGCTGCCCGGCATCGGCCCCGGCCAGATCCTCGACCCGATCAACCTCGACCTGCTCGCCGAGAACGGCCTGCGTCCCGAGGACTTCAGCCCGCCCATCTGGGAACGCGCCCACATCGACGGCGTGCTGTACGCGGTGCCGTTCGACGCCCACCCCATGGTCCAGTACTACAACACCGACATCTGCGGCAAGGCCGGGTTGCTCGGCGACGACGGGAAGCTGCTCCCCACCAGGGGCAAGGACGAACTGCTGGCGGCGCTGCGCAAGGCCAAGGAGGCCCTCGGCGGCAAGCCCCCGCTGGTCTTCGACACACTCGGCCTCGGGACCGTCGGCCCCTGGCGGGTCTGGTGGTCGCTGTACCCGCAGAGCGGCGGCACCCTCCTCTCGGAGGACGGCACGCGGATCACGATCGACGACGCCAAGGCACTGGAGGCGCTGACCTTCATGCGCACGCTGGGCGAGGAGGGGCTGTGCGACACCACCCTCGACTACCCCGCGTCGGTCGCCGCCTTCCAGAGCGGCATCGCGGCCTTCCTGTGGAACGGCGACTGGGAGACCACCACCTTCAAGCTGGCCAAGATGCCGTTCAGCATGGCGCGCTTCCCGTCGGTGTTCGGCGGTGACTCGGCGCAGGCCGACTGTCACGTCTTCGTGGTGCCCCACCAGCGCGACCGCGACCCCGAAGTCGAACGGGCGACCTACCGGCTCATCGCCGCCATGGTGAAGAACAGCGCCGACTGGGCGGTCGCCGGTCACGTCCCGGCGTACCTGCCGGCGCTGGAGAGGCCGGAGTATCTCGCGCTGAACCCGCAGTCGGAGTACCGCTCGGTCATCACCGACGTGGCCCTCGACCCGCAGGTGTGGTTCGCCGGGTCGGCCTCCCGGCTGTGGATCGAGTTCGGCGGGGCGTTCTCCTCGGTGATCAGCGGCGGGCGCACGCCCGAGCAGGGCCTGGCCGTGGCCAAGGACGCGCTGCGCCGTCTGATGACGACCCCGAACCCCTTCCCCGAGGAGCCCCGATGACGACCACCGTCACCGCTCCCGCCACCGCCGCGCCGGTCGGGGCGGCCAGGGCGGGCCGCCGCTGGACCCAGCACGGACTGCTGTTCGTCGCGCCCTTCCTGGTCGTCTACCTGGCCTTCCTCGTCTGGCCGCTGCTGCTGGGCCTGAGGATGAGCCTGACCAGCGTCAACATCGCCGGGTCCAACGACCGGTTCGTCGGCTTCGCCAACTACGCCGAGGCGTTCGGCGACCCCCGGATGTGGAACTCGCTGTGGAACACGGTGCTGTTCACCGTGCTGAGCACCGTCCCGCTGGTCCTGCTGGGGCTGGTCCTCGCCCTGCTGGTGCACAACCTGCGCTTCGTGCGGTGGCTGTGGCGGCTGTCGTTCTTCGCGCCGTTCCTGCTGCCCTCGGCCGTGGTGTCGCTGCTGTGGATGTACATGATCTACCAGCCGAGCTTCGGCCTGCTGAACAACGCCCTCGGGACCGAGGTGCTCTGGCTCGGCGACCCGGGCGTGGCGATGTGGTCGATCGTGCTGACCACCGTGTGGTGGACGGTCGGCTTCAACTTCCTGCTCTACCTGGCCGCGCTGCAGAGCATCCCCGAGCACCTGTACGAGGCCGCCTCCATCGACGGCGCCTCGGCCTGGGACAAGCTGCGCTCGATCACGCTGCCGATGCTCCGCCGCACCACCGGGCTCATCGTGGTACTGCAGTTGCTGGCCTCGCTCAAGGTCTTCGACCAGATCTACCTGATGACCGGCGGCGGCCCGGACGACTCCACCCGCCCGATCATCGAGTACGCCTACGACATGGGCTTCACCGGCTACCGCATCGGCTACGCCTCGGCCGTGTCCTACATCCTCTTCGTCCTGATCGTGATCGTCTCCCTGGTCCAGCTCCGGCTGTTCCGCAAGCGCGAGGAGTCCCGCCGATGACCAGACGCTTCAGCCGGGGACAGCTCGTCCTGCTGGTGATCACCGGGGCGCTCGCCCTGCTCTGGCTCATCCCCATCGCCTGGGCCGTCGCCACCTCCCTCAAACCCGAGGGCGACACCACCGCCGTCCCGCTGCGCTGGTTCGGCGACGAGGTGACCCTGGAGGCCTACAGCCTGGTCCTGGGCACCGGCGGCATCGTGAAATGGGCGATCAACTCCACCGTCATCGCGGTCGCCGTGACGTTCCTGACCGTGCTGTTCTCGGCGATGGCCGCCTACGGCTTCGCTCGCACCCGGTTCCGGGGACAGCGGGTGCTGCTCGCGGTGATCCTGGCCGGGATCATGGTGCCCCCGCAGGTGCTGATCGCCCCGCTCTTCGCCGAGATGGTGGCGCTCGGCCTGGTCGACACCTGGTGGGGCGTCATCCTGCCGCAGGTCGCGGCGCCGGTCATCGTCTACATCCTCTACAAGTTCTTCCAGGGGGTGCCGCCGGAGCTGGAGCAGGCCGCGTTCGTCGACGGGGCGGGCCGCTGGCGGGTGTTCTTCACGATCGTGCTCCCGCTCTCCCGCCCGGTCCTCGCCGCGGTGTCGATCTTCACGTTCATCACCACCTGGAACAACTTCCTGTGGCCGTTCCTGGTCTCCACCGACCCCAACACGATGACCCTGCCGGTGGGACTGGCCAACGTGGTGCAGGGCACCTTCGGCGTCCGGTACGCGCAGATCATGGCCTCGGTGGTGCTGGCCGGCCTGCCACTGCTCGTGATCTTCGTCCTCTTCCAGCGCCAGATCGTCCGCGGCGTCGCCCACACCGGCCTGGCCGGGGAGTGACGCGGCGTTCTCAACCGAAGGCCGGGACGGCCCGGATGATCCGGGCCGTCTCGGCGGGCACGCTGTAGTTCAGGGTGTGCGCCGCTCCGGGCACCTCCACCAGCTTCCCCTGGGGCAGCAGGCCGGCGAACCGCCGTGACCACTCCCGCGACACGATGAGGTCCCTCTGGCCGCGCACCACCGTGACCGGGACCCGCACGTCGCCCAGCTTGTCCTCGACCCGGTCGTCGAGGGCGGCGCGCAGCGTGGCGAAGTAGCGGCGCGGGCCGCAGGCGAGGTAGTCGCGCCCCAGCAGCGGCACGATCCCGGGCCGCTCGAACGCGGTGTTCCCCGCCAGCCGCGCCGCCAGCCGCCACGCGGACCGCGCGCCGGCGTCCATGGTGGGGCCGATGAGGACCATCGGCCCCACCAGCTCGGGGGCGTGCGTCGCCAGGTCGACGACGACCTGGCAGCCGACGGAGTTGGCCACCAGCGGCGCGCCGCCGCGCCCGGTGGCGCGCAGCCATCCGGCCAGCGCCAGCGACAGGCCGCGGATGTCCAGCGCCTCGCGCGGGCCGGGTGTGCGGCCGAACCCGGGCAGGTCGACGGCGACCGTCCGCGTCCGCGGCGCGAGGCACCGCGCCAGGGGGAGGAAGTAGCGGTGCGAGCAGCCCAGGCCGTGCACGCACACCACCTCGGGAGCCGAGGCGGGTCCCAGCACCGCGGCGTGCACGGGCGTGCCCGCCACGACGGTGACCTCGTGCTCCCGCCAGCGGGTCAACGCGTCAGCAGACGATGCGCGCCCACGACGGCACCGGCCAGGGTCGCCGCCACGGCGATCCTGCGCACCGCGGTCTTGCGCCCTCCGTGCCAGCCCCCGGTCACCGACCCCGGTCCGGGCGTCGGCTCGTACAGGTTGCCCGGGGTGTCGGCCGCCTGCTTCCTGCGGGACAGGTGGGTGCGGTCGACCTGGGTGGCCATCGCCCGCTCGGTACGCCCCGGGGCCTTCTTGGCCTGCCGCAGCATGGCGCGCCCGGCGGGGCCGACGACGACCTCCCTGCGCGGGGACCGCACCACCTTGACGATCGCCTTCGCGACCCGCTGCGGCGTGTACACCGGCGGCATCGCCACCGGCCTGCGCCCGGTGTAGTTGGCCGCGTGGTCGAACAGCGGCGTGTCGACGGCAGCCGGCATCACCGTGCACACGTGGATCTTCCGGGCACCCTCCAGCGCCAGCTCCTGCCGCAGGCTGGTGCCCAGCGCGCGGACCGCGAACTTCGACATGCCGTACGCGTGCGTGTAGGGCTGGGCCACCACGCCGGCGACGGACGCCACGTTCACCAGAACCCCGGCCCCCTGCTCCCGCAGGTAGGGCAGGGCCGCGCGCGCCCCGTGCACGTACCCCATCACGTTGACGTCCATCACCCGCCGGAAGTCCTCCAGCGGCACGTCGCCGAACGGCCCGAAGATCATCACCGCGGCGCAGTTCACCCAGACGTCGATGCGCCCGAACCGTTCGGCCGCCAGCCGCGCCAGTTCCCGTACGGCGTGCTCGTCGGTCACGTCGGTCACCACCACGAGCGCCCGCCCGCCGGCGGCCTCACACTCCCCGGCGACCTCCTTGAGCGCCTCCTCGCGCCGCGCGGCCAGCACCACCGACGCCCCCTCGGCCGCGAACGCCAGCGCGGTCGCCCGCCCGATACCGCTCGACGCGCCGGTGACGACGACGACCTTGTCTTTCACCTTCATGCCGATGTCTCCCCGAAGTAGAGGTCCATGAGCCGATGACGGCCCGCCCTCCCCCTCCCCGGAGGACCTCCGCCGAAACAGGACCGGTCCGCGCCGGCCCCCACCGCGCGGTCCCCGCGCGACTCCCGTGTGACGCCCGGCCGATCCCGGGCGGTCCCCGGGCGGTCCCCGAGCGGTCCCCCGGGCGGTCCCGGTCGGCGTCCGGGACCGTGCGACGGCCTCCGTGACGGCGCCGTCCCTGTTCGTGCCGGTAGGACGTCCGTGTTCTCGGCTTCTTGGCAGCCCGGCGGGACGCGTATTACGGTGTGATCCATTGACGGCGAGCCGGTCGGCAGGGGTCGCGAGTGCCGGCGCGGAGGGGGCTTCCACGTACCGCGACCTCGCGTGAAGGAGAGCTCATGGACCCCCGGCCGACCTCGACCGCCCCCGAGCCGGACAAGGGCCTCCGGCCGCGCTCGCAGTGGGGGACGATCGTCGTCGTCTACCTCGCCGGGGTCGTCGCGGCGATGGGCCTGGGCAAGTTCGCCTCGGTGGGGCCGGTGATCGCGGACCAGCTCGGGCTGTCGCTGTCGCAACTGGGCTGGGTCATCTCGGCGGTCGTCGGCGTGGGAGCCGTCGCCGGCCTGCCCGCCGGGTACCTGGTCCGTCGTTTCGGCGCGGACAGGTCGCTGGTCTCCGGCCTGGTCCTGATCGCGGTGGCGAGCGCGGCGAGCATGGCGGCGGGTGACTTCACCTGGCTGCTCGTCATCCGGGGCCTCGAAGGCGTCGGATACCTCCTGGTCACCATCGCCTGCCCGGCACTGATCCTCCGGCTCGCCCAGGGACGCGACCGTGGCGCGGCCCTGTCGCTGTGGGCCACGTTCGTCCCGGTGGGGCTCGGGGTGAGCACGCTGGCCGGGGGCGCGCTCGGTTCCGCCCTGGGCTGGCGCGGCTGGATCGGGCTGATCGCCGGCCTGACGTTCGCGATGGCGCTGGCCGTCCGGGCGCGGCTGCCCCGCGGGGCCGGGCGGTGGGTGGCGGCGGGCCCCGTCCCCCGGGCCGGGGCGCTGATCTGGCCGGTGGTGCTCGCCGTGTCCTTCTGCCTGAGCGCGATGGTGACCATTCCGGTGATCGTGCTCCTGCCCACCCTCCTCATCGAGGAGTACGGGCGTTCGGCCGCCGCCACGGGCGCCCTGACCTCGGTGGTGTCGGTGCTCGGCGTGCTCGGCGGGCTGGCCGTGGGGGTGCTGCTCCGCCGGGGCGTGCCGGTGGGCGTCCTGGCGCTGCCCGGCCTCCTCGTCGTACCGGCCGCCTGGTTCATGTACGGCGGCGGCTCGCAGGTCGCCGCGCTGACCGGAGCGGGGGTCGTCTCCGTCGCGAACGGCTTCCTGGCGGCCCTCGTCTTCGCCGCCCTCCCCCTGGTGCTGAGGCACCTCGACCACGCCGACGTCGGCAACGGCGTGGTCGCCCAGGCGGGCAGCGTCGGCTCGCTGGTCGGTCCCCCGCTGTTCGGCATGGTGGCGGACGGGCCCGGTTTCCCGGCCCTCGTACCGGTCATCGCCGCGGGGATCGTCGTCTCGGTCGGCGCGCTGCTGCTGGCCGGCCGCCGGGCCGCCCGGCACCTGCCGGACGGCGGCTGACGCCCGGACGGCCGCCCGGCTCACCGGTCGCGGAGCAGTCCCTCGGTGTAGGCGGCCAGGCGGGCGGCGTCGCCGGGATCGAGCGTCCTCAGGGACATCGCGACCGGCCGTCCCCTGTCGATCGCGGAGAGCGGGGCGGCGGGCGGGTCGTCGATCCATCCGACGATCGGCCGGACCGCGTCGGCCACCGGGCGGGCGAAGGTGTGTTCCAGCCCGTGCCGCCCGCCGTCGAGTACGGCCTGACCCCGCTCGGGACGACCCTGCTCGAACCGCTTTCGGCGATGGCCGACCGGGCGGTCCGCCACGCGCCGGAGACAGGCGAGGCCCGTTCCCGCCGAGCCCCGGCCCGCGAGGACCTCGACCGGGTGCCGCGCGGCACCCGCGACGGTTCCGGGCGGGCCTGAGACGGACAGGGATCGCCGGGCCTCGCTCGGCCGCCCCGCGCAGAAGGTGAGCGCCCCGTCCGTTCCCGCCGCGAAAGGCGGGTCTCACGGCGACGTGATACCCACCTCGGCGACAGTTGCGCGTTCCTCCTCGCCCCGTATCGTCCCTAACGGTGGTCCTGGCCGGGCGAGGGAGGATCGGCATGACCGACGACGTGGTGCGACGCGTTTTCCAGGTGGTCGACTCGTTCGACCCCGAAGGGTTCGTGCGGTTGCTGGCCGAGGACGCCACGCTGGTGTTCGGCAACGCGGAGCCGATGACGGGACGTGAGACCATCGCCGCCGGGCTGCGGGCGTTCTTCGCCACCATCGGCGGCCTGCGGCACCGGATCGTCAGGAACTGGCAGGTGGGCGACGACGTCATCGCCGAGACCGAGGTGACCTACCGGCGGCTCGACGGCGGGGAGGCCAGCGTCGTGGCCGTGTCGATCTGGCGCGCCCGGGAGGACGGCCTGATCACGGACTACCGCATCTTCGTCGACCTCGCCCCCGTCTACACGGTCTAGAGGTCGGCCGGCTCGTCCCGGGCCACGTCATGGGCGGTCATGAGTCTCATCCGATCGGACGCCGGTGACATCTCAGGCGGCGGCGAACGCGTCCGTCAGTACCGGTCGCCGGTGGGCGGGACCGGGTTGGCGGGATCGCTGTCCCAGGTCAGCCGCTGGTCGGAGCCGACCTCCATGGCCTCGAGCTCCTCGTCGGCCACCAGTGCCGCGACGCACGCCTCGCCGCCGCCGACGTAGGTGGTCATCAGGTCCACGTCGGTGGCGACGCACCACGCGCGATCGTGCGGCCACCACAGACCGGCCCGCTGGTCACACCACGGTGTCGCCGCGAGCGAGGTGGTGGCCGCCCGCAGCGGTCCCGTGAGGAGCAGCATCGAGCGGGCCGGCATCTCGACCCTGGCGATCCCGCTCCCCACCGGAAGGCCGAGGTCGCCGAACCCCTCCCAGACGGCGAACCAGCACCGCTCGGGGGTGGTGGTGTACGCCGAGAGCAGGTGAACGAGGCGCGCGGCCTGCCGCATCGGCAGCGACCCCACCGCCGGAAGGTCGTCCCATATGCCCGGCTGACCGTCCTCGCGCAGGAATCGCCAGGAACCGGTGATGGACGGCCACTGCATCGCCGGGTGCGGGGTACGCCCGTTGGCGCGGGCCACCTCCGTCCACGTCACCTCCTGCTCGGCGCCTTCGGCGTCCCCGGTTCTTCCGGAACCTTCGGCTTTCCCGGAACCCTCTGTTCTCCCAGCGCCTTCGACGGTCCGCCGCGCCGGGTGGAACACCCGCGCGTAGGCGCCGAAGACCGGCGGTACCAGGCAGCCCACGACGTGGTCCTCGAAGTCGCGTACCGCCGCCACCACCCAGTCCGCGGGACGCGCATCGGTCTGCAGGGTCAGCTCGTTCACGCTGACGGGCTCGTCCATCCCGCGAGTAGACCAGCCGGCCCGCCGGACGGACAACCCGAGCCGTGTACGTCGGACACGCCGTCTCGGTGATCACGCGAGTGTGCCGTGGGATCGGACGATCGACCACGGCACGGCGGGGGCCCGATCCATGGGCCGGGGTTCAGCGGACACCGGGTACGGCGGCGCCGAGGACGGGACGGCGAAGGTGCCGCGGGGTGATCACGACGCCGGTGACGCGGCCGGCGAGCGGTGACGCCGGGTGGGGCGGCAGGCGCTGGCAGGTCGGGCGATGGCGCCATGGCCGGGTGGATCGGGCGTACGTCATCGGCGAGAACCTGTGGGTCGTCGAGAATGCGAACACGTTCCCCGCGGCCGGTCACGCCGGGTGGAAGGCGCGGTCCACGCTGCGGCGCCCGGCCGGGTCGGTGTGGCGCAGGGTCGGCACTCCGATCGTGGTCAAGGGACTCGACGGCAAGTGGGCGGCGGGCTCGGTGGGGGCAGGGCGGCTCTGGCCCGCTGGACCGGCGCGGCCTGGCGTGCGGTCGCGCTTCCCGCGATTCCGTCCGCACGCCCGGGTCAGATCTCGGAGTTGACCGACGTCGCGGTCGACGGCGAGACCGGCCGGTTGATGGCCGTCGGCTGGGTCGCCTGGCCGTGCGGCGGTGCGAGGCGCCGGCGATCCGACTCCCCCCGGCACCGAGCACACGGCACGAGATCGGCACCGGGGAGACGTGAGGGCTTACCGCAAATCCACGGTCACGTCGGGACGAGCGTCAGACGGCCGTGCGCGACCACTGCTGGTTGGCGCCGGTGTTGCACGGGTACTGCTTGAGGATCACGCCGTCCGCGGTCGACGCGGACGGTACGTCCACGCACTTGCCGCTGTGTCGTGCCTGGAGCTGGAAGTAGCCGCCGACCGCGACCATCTGGAACTGCTGGTTGGTGCCGGCGCCGCAGGTGTACTGGATGAGTTCCGCGCCGTCGGCGGTCGAGGCGCTCGCCACGGCGAGGCACTTTCCGCTGTGGCGACTGTAGATGCGCACGTAGCCGCCACCGACGTCGTCGAACCCCCACTGCTGCCATGCGTTGCCGCTGTAGGTGTACTGGTCGACGCGCGCGCTGTCGTTGGTGCTCGCTTGTTGGACGTTCATGGCCTTGCCGCTGTGGCGCGCGTTGATCCTGTACGCCGGCGGAGGGGTGGAGTCGCCGACGGTGTCGCCCCAGGCATACCGGAGCCGGTTCGCGCCGTGGCCGTTGCGGACGGTCAGGCTGAGATTGGTGCCGCTGCCGCTCAGGGCGTACATCGAGTACCAGTCGTAGCCGATGGTGCCCGGCTTGCCGCCGAGGGCGGGCCAGTAGGTGCCGCCCATCCGGTTGTCACGCATGACCTGGGCCACGGCGCGGAAGTAGCGCACGAAGTTGTCGGTGCTGTTCGGGTTGCCGTAGTCGAGGCCGGTGGACATCGGCGCGCCGAACTCGGTCGCGACCGCGCGGGAG
>NZ_JBFABE010000060.1:49573-50618 GCF_040640155.1 Streptosporangium sp. NPDC023615 | reverse complement strand
CTCGTACCATCCGGCGCCGACCCCGCAGACGGCGCGCCCGCCGGAGACCCGGTCCAGGGTGGCGAAGGCGCGGGCGGAGACGAAGGGGTGCCGCAGCGCGTACAGGTACACGGCGGTGCCGAGCCGGATCCGCGAGGTCAGCCCGGCCAGCCAGCACAGGTAGGCGGGCGCGTCGAACAGGGGGGTGCGCGGGGAGATGCCCGGCCTGTCGGTCCCCGGGTAGACCGCCGGTGACAGGTCGGTGGCGAACACCAGGTGCTCGGGCAGCCACACCGACTCGAACCCGAGCTCGTCGGCGGCGACCGCGACGTCCCGCCACGCGTCGGGGTGGAGCAGTCCCAGCGGGACACCGAATCTCATCGCACCCTCCCTGGCTCCTCGTCGTCGCCTCCCCACCCTCCCGCCGGGCCGAGGATCGCGGTCCTCAGGCGCGAGCGGTGCAGGGCGGTGCCGCCGTGGGCGGCGGACAGGGACCACACCCGGGCCAGCCACAGGTGCAGATCGAGCTCCTCGGTGTAGCCCATCGCGCCGTGCACCTGCAACGCCGTCCTGGCGGCCAGCTCGGCGGCCTCTCCGGCGCCCGCCTTGGCCGCGGCCACGTCCCGGCCGGCGGCCGGCAGGTCCCGGTCCACCGCGACGGCCGCGGCGCAGACCAGCGGTGCGGCGAACTCGACGGCCACCGCGACGTCGGCGAGCAGGTGCTTGACCGCCTGGAACGACCCGATCGGGACGCCGAACTGCCTGCGGGTCAGCGCGTGGGCGACGCTCGCGTCCAGCAGGTGCCGGGCCAGCCCGACGAGCTGGGCGGCGACCGCCACGGTGACCGCCCGGACGGCCGGCGCCGTCGCGACCGGGAGCCTGACCACGCCCCCCGCCGGGAGGCCCCCGGTCCGCGGGGCCGCGGTCCCCGGCTCCACCGCCTTCGGATCCACCGTCCCCGGGTTCACCGTCCCCGGGTCCGCGGTTCCCGGGACAGCGGTCTCCGGGGCAGCGGTCTCCGGGGCAGCGGTCTCCGGGGCAGCGGTCTCCGGGGCAGCGGTCTCCG
>NZ_JBFABE010000060.1:25479-49477 GCF_040640155.1 Streptosporangium sp. NPDC023615 | reverse complement strand
TCCAGGGTCACGCCGAACAGCCTCCTGGTCCGGTCCGCGCCCGGCTGCGGCGTGAGCCGCGCCCGGTCCGGGCGCACCGCGTACGGGACGCCGTCGCGCTCGACGATCAGCAGGTCCGCCAGGTCCGCGTCGGGCGCGTAGGCCTGGTCGCCGATGAGCGTGCTCACCCGGAGCGAGCCCCTGGCGAGCTCGCCCAGGAGCGGGTTCCCGGCCAGCAGGGCGGGCGCCGCCGCCACGGTCTCCGCCACCGGGCCGGGGAGCGCGGCCCGGCCGGTCTCCTCCAGGGCCGGCACGGCGTCGACGAGACCCAGGCCCAGGCCGTCGTACTCCTCGGGGACCATCAGGCCGAACAGCCCGATCTCGGCGAGCCGGGACCAGGCGGGGGTCCGCTCGGCCCGCACCGCCCGCGGGGGGCAGTGGGCCGCCAGCACGTCCCTGACGGTGGCGGCCAGCGCGAGCTGTTCGTCGGTGAAGGCGAAGTTCATCGGGGGAGCCCCAGGACGCGTTCGGCGATGATGTTGCGCTGGATCTCGTTGGTGCCCGCGTAGATCGGGCCCGCGAGGGAGAACAGGAAGCCGTCCAGCCAGCGCCCCCCGTCCGGCGCGTCGGGGGCGCCGGCGCCCAGCAGGCCGCGCTCGCCCAGCAGCCGGAGCGCGAGGGTGTGCATGCGCACGTCGAGCTCGGACCAGAACACCTTGCCCATGCTGGAGGCGGGGCCGATCTCCTCCCCCGCCGCCAGCCTGCGGGCTGTGCCGAAGGTGTGCAGGCGGTAGGCCTCGGCGTCCACCCTGGCGCGGGCGGCCTGGTCGGCCAGGGCGGGATCGGTCCCCGTGGCGCGGGCCAGCCGGACCAGCCGGTCGGCGGTGGCCAGGAACCGGCCGGGGCTGCGCAGGGTGAGGCCCCGCTCCGACGACGTGGTGGCCATCGCGATCCGCCAGCCCTCCCCCGGGGCGCCGAGCACCAGGTCGTCGGGGACGCTGACGCCGTCGAGGAACAGCTCGGCGAACCCGTGCTCCCCGTCGAGCTGGGCGACGGGCCGTACGGTGACGTCGGCCAGCGGGAACATGAAGTAGGTCAGGCCCCGGTGCCTGGAGGAGGCGGCATCGGTCCTGAACAGGCCGAATCCCCAGCCCGCGTGGCAGGCCCGGGAGCTCCAGGTCTTCTGCCCGTACAGCCGCCAGCCGCCCCGCACCCGTTCCGCGCGGGAGACCAGGGCGGCCAGGTCGCTGCCGGCCTCGGGCTCCGACCACGCCTGGGCCCAGACCTCGTCGGCCCTCGCCATGGGGGGCAGGAAGCGCGTCCGCTGGGCGGCCGTGCCGTGGGAGAAGAGCGTGGGCGCCAGCAGGAAGATGCCGTTCTGCCCGACCCTGCCGGGCGCGCCCGCCGCCCAGTACTCCTCCTCGAAGATCAGCCACTCGACGAGGGTCGCGCCCCGCCCGCCGTACTCGACGGGCCAGGAGACCACTGAGAGCCTCTCCGCGGCCAGCAGACGCTCCCAGTCGCGGTGGGCCTCGAAACCCTCCGGGGTGTCCATGGACGGCAGCGGGTCCGCCGGGACGTTCCCGGCCAGCCAGTCCCGTACCTCGGCCCGGAAGGCCCGCTCGGCGGGGGTGAGGTCCAGATCCACTCAACCAACCTAGCGCACGCTTGGGAGGGCGTACAGGGGCGGATCACGTCACGCGCGCCTCACGGGAGGCGGCGGGCGCCGGTGCCGGACGGCCCGGCGAGCACGGGACGGTCACCCGAGGTAGGCCGCCCGGACCACGGGGTCGCGGCGGATCTCGGCGGGGGTCCCCGAGGCGATGACCCGGCCGAGATCGAGGACGACGAGGTGCTCGCAGATGTCCATCACGAACCCCATGTCGTGTTCGACCAGCAGGATCGTCGTCCCCAGTCCCCTCACGACCTCGGCGATGCGGGCGGTCTGGTCGGCGTCGAGGCCGGAGGTGGGCTCGTCCAGCAGCAGCAGGGACGGCGCGTCGGCCAGCGCGCGGGCCAGCTCGACCATGCGCCTCAGCCCGGCCGGGAGGGCGGCGGCGGGGGTGGCGCGCAGCGCGGTCAGCCCGCACAGCTCCAGCATCTCGTCCACGCGCTCCCCGCGTTCCCGCTCCAGGCGGCGGCGTCCCCGCCAGCCGGCCAGGTCGGCGGGGAGCCCGCCGCCCCCGCCCCGCCACTCCATCGCGGTCAGCACGTTGTCGGCCACGGTCAACCGGCCGAACACCTGGGTGCGCTGGAAGGTGCGGCGCACCCCGTCACGTGCCCGCCGCAGCGCCGGTGTCCCGGTGATCTCACGGCCCGCGACCGAGACGGTCCCCGAGGTCGGGCGGCGGAGCCCGGAGATCACGTCGAACAGCGTGGTCTTGCCCGCCCCGTTGGGCCCGATGATCCCGCAGACCTGCCCCCGCGGCACCTCGAAGGAGACGTCCGCGAGCGCCCGTACGCCGCCGAACGCCACCGACACGGCATCGACGTCCAACATCGTCACGAGACCCCCAGGTAGGCGGCGGTGAGGCGGGCCCCGTCCACCTGCGTGCGGGGGCCGGCCCAGGTGATCCGGCCCAGCCGCATGAACGCGACGGTGTCGGCGACCTCCAGCACCGAGGTGGCCTTCTCCTCCACCAGGAGCAGCGCGACGCCTCGTTCGCGGAGCTCGGCGAAGACCTCGAAGACCTGGCCCACGACGAGCGGCGCCAGGCCGAGTGACGGCTCGTCGGCGATCAGCACGCGGGGCGGCCTGACCAGCGCCGGAGCGAGGGTGAGCAGTTGCTGCTCGCCGCCGGAGAGGGCCCCGGCCACGAGCCCCCTGCGCCGGGCGAGCTGCGGCAGCCGCTCGTAGACGGGGCCGGGGTCGTCGAGCCAGGTCCGCAGGTTCTCCTCCACGGTCAGCCCGGGGAAGACGCCGCGTCCCTCGGGTGCGAGCAGCACGCCCGCGCGGGCGCGGCGGTACGCGGGCCAGGAGGTCACGTCGGTCCCGTCCAGGAGCACCCGCCCGGCCGTGGCCGGCAGGTCCCCCGCCGCGACCGCGCAGGCCGTGGACTTGCCCGCGCCGTTCGCGCCGAGCAGCGCCACCACCTCCCCCGGCCGTACGGCGAGGTCCACCCCGCGCAGCACGGTGACGTCCCCGTATCCGGCGACCACGTTCTCCAGCGTGAACAGGGCGTCCGGCGCCGACAGCGCGGGCACCGGCACGTCCTCCCGCACGGACACCGGCACCGGCACCGGCACCGGCACGGACACCGGCACGGGCACGGGCACGGGCGCGTCCTCCCGCGCGGGCGCCTCGGGCCGCGCGGCGGCGCGCTCCGTGCGCGGGTCGCGGGCGCGGCGGTTACGGCGGCGGTGGCGGGCCTCGGCCATCTGGGCGAGCACCCCGTCCGGGTGCCGGGCCAGGATCATGCCGCCGGTGCCGAAGAGGATCGCGCCGACGTGGGCGGAGACGTGCCATCCGGCCAGCAGCTCGGGGAAGACGGCGGCGATCAGCCCGCCGAGCACGGCGCCGCCGATCCGCCGCACGCCCTGCAGCACCACCACGGCCAGCCAGACGAACCCGGCGAAGGCCGGCAGGTCCGTCGCGGTCACCGAACCCTTGGAGATCGCGAACAGCACCCCGCCCAGCCCGGCGATCCCGGACGCCAGCGCGAAGATCATGATCTTGGTGCGGGGGGCCGAGATGCCCGAGGTGGTCGCGGCGGCCGGTGCGGAACGGACGGCCAGGATCGCCCGGCCGGAGGCCGACCGTTCCAGGTTGCGGACCAGCAGGCCGACCAGCCCGATCAGGGCCAGCAGCAGCACGACCCTGACCCGGGGGTCGGTGGTGTCGGCGAGGCCCAGGCCGAGGGCGGGCAGCGGCCAGCCGATCGTGCCGTTGCTGAACGCGTCGACCTGGAACAGCACCTGGTCGGCGAGGAGGGCCAGGGCGAGCGTGGCCAGCGTGAGGATCCGCCCGCCCAGCCGCAGCGCGGGCAGCGCCACGAGCACGCCGGCCGCCGTCGCGCCGAGCACCCCCAGCAGGATCGCCACCGGCAGCGGCCAGCCGGAGGAGAAGGCCCAGCCGCAGGTCAGCGCGGCCATCGCGGCGAAGGACGCCTGCGCGAGGTTGACCATGCCCCCGATGCCGGTGACCACCGTGAACGAGCAGAAGATCAGCGCGAGGACGAGTCCCTGGGCGACCACGCCCACCCAGAAGTCGTCGGCCGGGCGGGTGAGGGTCCAGGCGAGCAGCGCGACCAGCGCCACCGCCCACGGCAGCCGTCTTCGCCACGGCGGCAGGTCGGCGAGGTGGTCGGGCGGGGGCGCGTCCTCGGCCGCGGACCCGGCGACGCGCTCCCCGGACCGGTTGAGCAGGATCAGCCCGGCGAAGAGCAGGATCACCGGCACGGCGGTGCGCAGCCCGGTGACGTCCTCGGCGAAGTCGGCGTACCCGGCGACCAGGTTCTGCACCACGCCGAGCCCCAGCCCGGCCGCGAACGTCCACGGGATCGACCTCAGCCTGCCGAACACCGCGGCCGTCGCCGAGACGAACAGCATCACGGTGAACGCCGTGGAGTCCAGGCCCAGGGTCGAGACCGCCAGCACCCCGGCGAGCCCGGCGAGCGCCGACCCGAGCGTCCAGGCCAGGGCCGAGGAGGCGTCGGCGTCGATCCCGCGCAGGGTGGCCAGCCGGCGGCGGTCCACCGAGGCGCGCATCCTCAGCCCGTACGGCGTGTGCCGCATGAAGGCCCACAGGCCGGCGGCGGCCAGCACCGCGAAGGTGAAGGTGATGAGCTGGTCGGAGTCGAGGCGGACCCCGCCGAGGGTGTAGGTGACCGCCGGGTAGGGGCCGAGGCCGTGCGGGAGCGAGGTCGCGTCGGCGCGCGGCAGTCCGAGCGGCTCGGCGACCAGGTCGACGGCCAGCAGCCCGAGGGCCGGCAACGCGATCGTCAGGCCGATGGTCCCGACGATCTGCGCGGTCTCCCCCGCCCGGGCGAGGCCGCGGAACATGGCCCGGTGCAGCAGGTGGCCGAGCAGCGGCGAGAACAGCCCCACCGCGACCGGCCCGGCAGCCCAGGCGGGCCAGCCGAGACCCACGTTGAGCTCGAAGAAGACCAGCGCGGCCAGGAACCCGACGGCCCCGTGGGCGAAGTTGAACACGCCGGTCGCCGCGTAGGACAGGGTCAGCCCGGAGGCCATGACCGCGAAGACGGCCCCGGTGACGAGGCCGCTGAGAACGTAACCGACCAGTTCGGACATGAGGGCCTCACCCCGGGGTCTCGCGCCAGGTCACCGGACGGGTCCGCGTCCCACGCCGGGACGTCCCGGGAGAGGGACCGGCAGGGGCGCCATGACAGAAGCCCGCACCGGCGCCGAGACGGGCGTCGGGGCGCCGCGCGGGCACCCCGGTCACCCCCGCCCCGCCGCCCACGTGGCCCGCCACAGGCGCGGGCGGCGCGCCGGCGCCCCCTATCTGAGGGGGACGTTGTCGAAACACTTCATGTTCCTGGCCACCGTGAAGGCGCCCTTCTCCAGCCTGACCAGGGCGCCGCAGCCGTTGGGCTCGGTGTGGTCGCCGGGGTAGCGGATCCGGCCGAAGCCCGGGTTCTCGTAGCTGAAGGAGCCGTTGGCGGTCGCCAGGAACCTCTCCCTGGTCAGCTCCTTGCCGGTCCTTTCCAGGATCTCGAGGAAGATGTCGGCCGCCCAGTAGCCGATGGCCAGGTGCTGGGTCGGCACGGTGCCCGGGGCGGTCCTCTCCACGTCCGCCTTGAGCTGGGCGATCTCCGCGGCCTTCGACTCGAAGGGCTCGAACATCGGGGCCGCGATCACGCCCTCCAGGGCCTGGGCCGTGGCCGGGTCCTTGAGGATGGCGGCGTCGTAGCTGGTCGCGTCCGAGAGCAGGCCCCTGTAGCCGGCCCTCTTCAGCGCGCCGTACAGGCCGGTGTTGAACTTGGTGCCGGCGATGATCGAGACCACCAGGTCCGGCGGCCCACCGCCGTCGGCCGTCATGATCTTGTTGACGTACGGGAGCCAGTCGGGCGGCGGGGCCGCGGCGGGCAGGCCCGAGTTGACGCCCACCAGCGTGAAGCCGGCGGCCTCGAAGGACTGCGCGATGGTCCTGCCGCCGTACTTGCTGCCGCTGGAGTCGGTCGTCTGGATGTAGACGCTCCTGCCCTCCGAGCCGCCGATGAGCTCGGCCATCTGGTTGCCCCACCAGGTCTGCGAGCCCGCGCCCGGCTTCGGGGCCAGGCAGCCGTTGTAGCCGAAGCCGGTCCTCGTCCCGCACCACTGCGGGCCGGTGGCCCAGCCGAACCACGGCACGCCCTGCCGCTCCAGGAAGGTCGCGCCGCCGAAGTTGGGCGCGTGCACGGGGACGAGCGCGAACACCCGGTCCTTCTGGACCAGTTTCTTGGCCGCCGCGTCCCCCTTGGCCGCGTCCTGGTTGTCGTCCTCGGCGCCGACGAACTCGATGGTGCGGCCGTGCACGCCGCCGGCCTCGTTGGCCCGCGCGAACCTGGCCCTGGCCCCGATCTCGGCGTCCTTGGTGGAGTAACCGCTCGCGCTGGTCCTGGTGAGCACGCCGCCCACCCTGATCGTCGTGGCGGTCACCCCGGCCGTCCCGGCCGGGCCCTCGCCGCCGGCGGCCCTCCGCTCGGCCGCGCAGCCGGCGGCGGCGAGCGCCGTCGCGGCCACCAGGCCGATGAGTCGCACTGCCTGCCGTCCCATGGTCGCTCCCTGCCCTGGCCCGCGTCCGCCGCTGGTTTTGGCCTAGCGCTCGCTTGGTTTCGTCAGCGTAGATTTGGGACTCCGCAGTGTCAATGGAGTGATCCGGCGGGGCCGGGACCCGCACGGGACCCGCACGGGGCCGGCGCGGGGGCGGAACGGGGGCCGCTTTACCAAGCAACTGCTTGCTTATGATCCCGCCCCGGGCTAGCGTGCGGAGCGCACGGGGTCCTCGGCGCGAGGGGAGCGGACATGTTGATGCGTGCGGCCGTGCTCACCGGCTTCGGCGAGGCCCTGGAGGTACGCGAGGTCGAGATCTCCGACCCCGGCCCCGGCGAGGTGCGGGTGAGGATCAGGGCGTCGGGCGTGTGCGGGTCCGACCTCAAGGCCCTGGACGGGAGGAGCCCGGTGGTCAGACGGCTCCCCTTCGTCCTCGGCCACGAGAGCGCCGGGGTCGTGGAGAGCGTCGGCGACGGCGTGACCGGCGTCCGGCCCGGCGACCATGTGATCATCGCGATGAACGGCCCGTGCGGGCGCTGCCGCAACTGCGGCGGCGGCCGGTTCCACCTGTGCTCCGGCCCGGCCAGGCTGGCGGCCATCACCGGCACCGCGCGCGACGGCGGCACCAGGGTCACGGTGGACGGCGCGGCCGCCAGGACGATGATCGGCATCGGCTCGTTCGCCGAGTACGCCGTGGTCAACGAGGCGATGTGCGTACGGATCGCCGAGGACGCGCCGTTCGACGTGATGTGCCTGCTGGCCTGCGCGGTGGTCACCGGTGTCGGCGCGGTGCTGAACGTCGCGAAGGTCGCCCCCGGCGCCAGCGTGCTGGTGGTCGGGTGCGGCGGGGTCGGCCTGAACGTGATCCAGGGCGCCGTGCTGGCCGGGGCCACGACCATCGTCGCCGCCGACGTGGCCGAGCGGAAGCTCGAGCTGGCCGAGGAGTTCGGCGCCACCCACACGATCCTCGCCGACGACCTGCCCGCGCGGGTCGGAGAGATCGTCAGGGGCGGCGTGGACCACGCCTTCGACGCGACCGGGGTGGCCGGTGTGCTCGCCGCCGCCTTCGCCGCCACCCAGCCCGGCGGCACGACCGTGATGGTCGGCAGCCCGCCCCAGGGGGAACCGATCGGCGTCGAGCCGGGCCTGCTGTTCGCCTCCCGGCGCCTGATGGGCACCCAGGGCGGTGACGCCGCCCCGGTCAGGGACCTGCCCATGCTCGCCGAGCAGTACCTGCGCGGCCGCCTCGACCTCGACCGCCTGGTCAGCGAACGGCTCCCGCTGGAGGAGATCAACGAGGCGGTCCGGCACGTCCGGGAGGGGGCGGTGGCCCGCAGCGTCATCGTCCTCGGCTGAGCGTGCCCGCCGTGCGCGCCCGCCCGGCCCTCTCAGCCGCGACCGGCCCCGACGAGCTCCCTGACCGGCTCCCGCTCCTCCTCGTCCTCCTCCTCGTGACCCTCCACCGAGAGGTTCGGCAGGATGCGGTCCAGCCAGGGGGGGCACCACCAGTTGAGCCTGCCGAGCAGCACCATGGTCGCCGGGACCAGCAGGCCCCGGATGACGGTGGCGTCCACCGCGATGGCCACCGCCAGGCCGACCCCGAAGATCTTGACCATGGGGTCGGGGTAGGCGATGAACGCCACGAAGACCGCGACCATGATCAGCGCCGCGGAGGTGATGACCCGGCCGGTCGAACCCAGTCCCTCCGCCACCGCCCTGCGGTTGTCGCCGTGCCTGAGGTAGGCCTGCCGTACGGCGGTGAGCAGGAAGACCTCGTAGTCCATGGACAGGCCGAACAGGATGGCGAACAGCATCAGCGGGATGTAGCTGTCGATCGGCACCGTGAAGAACACCGTGTTCAGGTAGGAGCCGTCCACGCTGACCGGCGGGTCCATGCCGACCAGGGCGCTGCCGAGACCCAGGGAGAAGACCAGCGACAGCGCGCCGAAGGCGGCGCCGAGCGAGACCAGGTTCATCAGCGCGGCCTTGATCGCGACGACCGGCGAGCGGAACGCCAGGAGCAGCAGCAGCGCGCTGAGCAGGATCACCACGCCGACGACCAGGGGCGTGCGGCCGGCGATCCTGTCACCGGCGTCGGCCATGCCGGCGACCTTCCCGCCCACGTGCACCCGGGCGCCCGGGACGTCGAGCGCGCGCACCGCCTGGACCACCTCCAGGGCCCGGGGGTCGGCCGGGGCGTAGGAGGGGATCGCCTGCACCAGTGCCGCCGTGCCGCGCTTGTTGAGGATCGGGTCGCCGACGTGGGCCACCCCCTCGACGTCCGCGACGCGGTCCTTGAGGATCTGCAGCACGGCCGGGGCGGGCTCGCGGTCCACCACCCTGGTGTCCAGGTCCGCCACCACGATCAGCGGGCCGTTCATGCCGGGCCCGAACCCGGCCTCCAGCAGCTCGTACGCGCGCCGCGTGTCGGTGCCCCGGTCGCCGTAGCCGTCGTCGAGCGTGCCCAGCTTCATCGCCAGGGCGGGCGCGGCCAGCGCGCCCAGCAGGGCGACGCTGAGCGCGAGCACGGTCCAGGGGCGCCTGGCCACCCACAGGCCCAGCCCGGTCCAGCCGGAGGAGCCGTGGTTGCCCCGCCGCCCCACGAACGGCAGGCGCAGCGCGTTGACGCGGTGCCCGAGCAGGCCGAGCAGCGCCGGGACCAGGGTGACCGAGGTGAGGACCGCGGCGACGACGGAGATGCCGGTGATCCAGCCGAGCGTCTGCAGCAGGGGGAAACCGGCGAGCAGCAGCGCGCTGAGCGCGATGATCACCGTGCCGCCGGCGAACACCACGGCGCCGCCCGAGGAGGCGACCACCCGGCGGACGGCCTCGTGGACCGGAAGGCCGTCGGCCAGCAGTTTGCGGTGCCTGCTGAGCAGGAAGAGCGCGTAGTCGATGCCGACGCCGAGGCCGATCATCGTCGCCATGATCGACGCCTGCTTGGGCACGTCCAGCAGGTGGCCGAGCAGGCTGATCACGCCGAGCCCGGTCGCGATGCTGATCAGCGCGACGAAGATCGGGATCATCGCGGCGACCAGGGTGCCGAACGCGAGCAGCAGCACCAGCAGCGCGCAGACGATACCGATGATCTCGCTCGTCCCGGTCTTGATCTCCTTGTCCGCCGGGTTGGACGAGTCGGCCGGCACCACCTCGATGCCCGCCGCCCGCGCGGGTTCGGCCGCCTCGGAGACGCGTTCGATCGTCTCGGCCCGCGTGCCGCTCCCGCCGTCCTCCAGCTTGACGGTGATGAGGCCGATCTCCAGGCTGGGCGCCAGCCCGCCGACCCGGTAGGGGGACTTCGCCTCCGTCACGTCCGGGACGTCGCGGACCCGATCGACGGCGCGCTCCACCGCGCGTTTCCTGGCCTTGTCGGTGAGCGGTCCCTCAGGCGAGTAGAGGACCATCTGGAAGGTGCCGCCGGTCCTGTACTCGGGGCCGAAACCCTCTTTCATCAGGTCCAGGGCCCGCTGCGCGTCGGTGCCGGGGATGCTGGTGTCGTTGCTGGTGGGTCCGGGAAAGAACACCGAACCCGCGGTCAGCAGCACCGCCGCGGCCACCCACAGCGCCAGCACCGCCCTTCCGTGCCGCGCGCACCAGCTCCCCAGCCGTCCCAGCAAACCAGACATCGATGTCCGCCCCGTAGAAAGTGAAATGCGCCTGAAACATCGTCCTGTACGGTCGTACAGACCGCCGGTACAAGAGTATGCGAGGGGATTGCGTGATGCCGTGGACGGGCCTGGATTGAGACGATGACCACACTTGAGCCTGGAAGCGACACCCGTGACCGGATCCTGGACGCCGCCCGGCGGCTGTTCGCCGAGCGCGGCTACGCGGCGACCTCGCTGGCCGACATCGCCTCGGCCGTGGGCCTGACCAAGACGGCCGTCGCCTACCACTTCCACCCCAAGGACCGGCTCGCCACGGAGCTGATCTCACCCGCCGCCGAGGACATCGTGGACCTGCTCGACGGCGACTTCGACGACGACCTCGCCTTCGTCGAGGCCCTGGTGACCTTCGTCGTCCGGCACCGGGCGATCATCCGTCTGATCATGGAGGACATCAACACCGCCGACGACGCGCCGCCCGGCTCCCCCGGCGAGGCCCTGCGCGCCTTCCGCGACCGGATCTACCAGCGCCTGGCCGGGCCCGATCCCGGTACGGACCGCACGGTCCGGGCGTGGGCGCTGCTGGGCTCACTGCAGTACGCGGTGGTCAAGACGATCGACAGGCCCGAGGGGGAGGTCAGGAACACGCTGCTGACCTTCGCGCGGGCCGCCTTCGGCCCCGCGCCCCGGTGACCTCGCGCCGCCCCGCCGCCGGTCACCCCGAGGGGGCGGCGTGGCCGGGAACGGTCTCCGGCGGGTTCGTGGGGTCGGGTGGTGCGCCGGTCTGTCCCGGACCGGGCTCCTCGCCCGGTCCAGGCCCCGGCCCCGGCCCCGGCCCCGGGCCGGTCTGGCTCCGGACACCGACCGTGACCACCACCGTCGCGCCGGGCCGCGCGCAGGTACCGGGCGCCGGGCTCTGCGCCAGCACCACGCCGTCCTGGGCCGGCTCGGTGACCAGCCGCGCCCGGGTCCGCACCGCGAAGCCCGCCCCGCCCAGCGTGTTCGAGGCGTCGGCCGCGCCCTGACCGGTCACCGGCGGCACCGGGACCCCGTAGCGGGAGACGACGAGCGCCACCGCGCTGCCGGGGGAGACGCGTGCGCCCGCGCCGGGAGCGCTGGCGAGCACCCGCCCGGCCGGCTGCTGCGAGCAGCGCCTGCTCACCCCGCCGCTCAGCAGGCCGGCCCGCGCCAACGCGGCCTGGGCCTCACGCCTGGCGAGACCGATCAGGGTGGGCACCTGGGTGCCCGCGGACACCCGCAGGTCGACCCTGCCCTTCCTGGGCAGCGCGGTCCCGGCGGCCGGGGAGGTCTCCAGCACCTGCCCGACCGGCCGGTCGGAGGCGACGGCGCTGACCGTCCCGGCGACCAGCCCGGCCTTCCGGATCAGACGTGCCGCCTCGGAACGATCCAGCCCGACGAGGGCGGGCACGACCGTCGTGGTCGCGGGAGGCGGCAGCGGGGATGATCTGACGCCCTCGGCGCGCGGCGGGGCGACCACGGCCGACGGGGGCGGCGCGGCCGGAGGGCTCGTCCTGCTCCGTCCCGGCGTGCTCTCCACCCGCGGCCCGGTCCCCACGACCGGCAGGGCGGACCGGGTCCGCGGATCCGGCGTGGCGGTACCGCTCAACGCCGGGACCAGGACGCCCACCAGCACCGCGGCGCTGACCAGCAGCGCCCCGGAGACCGCCACCGAGGCCCTGGTGGCCGCCCGGCCCGGATGGGTCCTGGGCTCGTCGAACTCCCCCTCGCCGGCCCCGCCGCCGAAGGAGGCGAACCGCCCGGACCGCCCGGACCGGCCGGACCGGCCGGACCCGGCCGGCCGGGAGGCGCGGCCCCGCGAGGAGGCCGCGGACGGGAGCGAGGCGGGCTCGGCCGGGAAGGCGGACGGCCCGGGCAGGGAGGCGGGCGCGGCCGGGAAGGCGGAAGGCCCGGACAGGGAGGCCGGAGCCACGCGACCGGACGTCTCGGACCGGCCGAGGACCGGGCGGCCGGGAAGGGCGCCGGCGCCGAGCACCGACGGGCGGCCGTCGTCGTCGAGGGCCGACCGGCGCCCGTCGTCACCGAGCAGCGCGAGCAGCAGCTCCCGGCTGCCGGGCCGGTTGCGGGGGTCCTTGTCCAGGCAGTCGGCCACCAGCGCGCCCAGGAGCCCGTCGAGCCGGCCCAGCTGCGGGGGCGCGGTGAGGATCCGGTTCAGCACGGCCGCGATGGAGTCCTGGCCGAAGGGGGCGTGGGCGTTGGCGGCGAAGCACATCGTGGCGCCCCAGGCGAAGACGTCGGCCGCCGGGGAGATCTCGGCGCCCTCCACCTGCTCCGGGGCCATGTAGGCGGGGGTGCCCGCGCCGCGTCCGCTCTGGGTGGCCGCCGCGTCCAGCGCCCTGGCCAGCCCGAAGTCGATGACCCTCGGCCCGTCGGGCCCGAGCAGCACGTTCTGCGGCTTGAAGTCGCGGTGCACGATCCCGGCCCGGTGGATGGCCGCCAGCGCGGTGGCGGTGCCGATGGCCAGGCGCTCCAGCCTGCCCCCCTCGTGGGGCCCGCTGACCGCGACCTCGCGGTGCAGCGACGGGCCGTCGACGTACTCGCTGACGATGTAGGGCCGGTCGCCGTCCATCCCCGCGTCGATCACCTGGGCCGTGCAGAACCGCGCCACCTGCTTGGCGAGCTCGACCTCCCGCAGGAAGACCTCCGAGTCCTCCCCCAGCGCGCCGTGCAGGAGCTTGACCGCATAGGGCTCGGAACCGGTGTCGGGGCGCACCCCGACATAGACCACTCCCTGGCCTCCCTCTCCGAGACGCCCGATGATCTCGTACTCACCGAGCGCCGCCGGATCCCCCGTTTTGAGCGGCTGCGCATACGGCACGCGAGCCTCCCCTCGCCGCCACCCTTCTCACTCAAGAAGAAGCTTCGCCGAGAGTCAACGGGGCCGAAGGTCTTGTCTACGTCACCGTGACACTCATGTGATGATCAGGCCAGGACAAGAGGTGACACAGTGCCCGAATCGCGCTCCGCCCCGGCGGGCCGTCACCCGGGCCACCCGGGCGGGCCACCCGGGCGGGCCGTCACACGGGCCACCCCACGGATCCCGCGGGCCGCGGCGCGGGCCATCGTCCGAGGCGCTCAGCCGGTCGCCGGCCGCTCGAGGAAGGCGGCGTACCCGTCGAGCACCGGGAGCACCTCGTCGGCCGTGCCGGCGGGCAGGCCCAGCACGACCTCCTCGATGCCCAGCCCGGCGTAGTGGTCGAGCTTCTCCGTGCTGGGGATCGTGCCGAACGGGATGATCCTCACCATCTCCCGTCCGGCCCTGTCGCACGCCTCGCGCAGCGCGGGCAGCGCGGCCCCGATGCCCCGGCCGCCGATCGGCATCCACCCGTCCGCGTACTCGGCGATGTGCGCGAACAGGGTGGGCCCCGCCGCCCCGCCCAGGTGGACGGGCGGTCCGGACAGCGGCTTGGGCCAGGACCAGGAGGGCTCGAAGCTCACGTGACGGCCGTCGAAGGCGGCCTCCTCCCGGCTCCACAGCGCCTTCATCGCCAGCACGTGCTCGCGGGCGACGTCGCGGCGCGAGCCGTACGCGACACCGTGGTCCTCGATCTCCTCGACGTTCCAGCCGAACCCCACGCCGAGCACCACCCGCCCGCCCGACAGGTGGTCGAGGGTGGCGACGGCCTTGGCGGTGACGAGGGGCTCGCGCTGTGCGGCGAGCATGATCCCGGTGCCGAGGCCGATCGTGCGCGTCACCGCCGCCGCGTACGAGAGCGCGACGAGCGGGTCGAGGGTGCGCCGGTACTCGTCGGGCAGCACGGCCTGCCCGGCCGCCGGGGGCGTGCGGCGGGAGACGGGGATGTGCGTGTGCTCGGGCAGGTAGAGCGAGGAGAAGCCCCGCTCCTCGACGGCCCCGGCCAGCTCGGCGACCGGCATGGACCGGTCGGTGGCGAAGATCGTGACACCCAGCCGCATGGACCCTCTCCGTCCGTCCGAGCGCGTCCGCTCGAGAGACCAAGCGCATCCGCTTGGTAAACCAAGCGATTGCTCGGTTATCATTCCTAGGGTAGCTTGCTCACGTCACCGGTGACGAGGGCGGCGACGGAACGTTCACCGGACGTGGCAGGCGGGGAACGGGACCGGCACTCCTCACGGAAGGAAGCTGATGGCGTTCACGGACATAGGCGACGTCCGGCTTTTCCACACCGACGACGGCTCGGGCGACACCACCCTGCTGCTCGTCCACGGCCTGGGCTCCGACTCCTGCGAGTGGGTCCACCACATCCCCGACCTCGCCACGCGGTACCGGGTGATCGCGGTGGACATGCGCGGGCACGGGCACTCCTCCGCCCCCGGGACGGGCAACACCCCCCGCCGGATGGCCGACGACCTCGCCCTGCTCTGCGCGGAGCTGGGCGTCGAGTCCTGCGTCGCGATCGGCCACTCGATGGGCGGCCAGATCGTCTCCCACCTCGCCGTGGAGCACCCCTCGCTGGTCAGGGCGCTGGTCACGGTCGATCCCGGGTACGGCTTCGCGGGCGCGACGGCCGAGTACCTGCCCGTGCTGGTCGAGCGGATGCGCGAGGACGTCATCGGCGTCTCGCTGGGCAACGAGGAGTGGACGGCCACCGCCGCCACGCCCGGGTGGCTGCGCGAGTGGCACCGGCGCCGCATCCTCGCCACGCCCCCGCACGTGCTGCTGCAGGCCTTCGAGGCGATGTTCGGCGGCCCGGACGCGATGGGCCTGCGCCCGGCGTCCGAGGCCTACCTGACGCGCCGGGCCTGCCCGGTGCTCACCTTCTGGTTCGACCCCGCCCAGGCGGCGTGGGAGGCCGGGCTGTTCAAGGACCCCCACTCCAAGGCGGTCCTGTGGGAGGGCAGCGGCCACCGGCTGCACGAGGAGCGTCCGGGCGAGTTCCTCATCGTCGTCACCAACTGGCTAAGGAGCCTGCCGTGAAGTTCTCGTTGATGCTCAACCCGCAGATCCCCGGCTCGGGCTTCAGCCAGGAGGAGAACGCGAAGGCCAGGAGGCCGATCGGGCGCGACACCGAGTCGTACCAGAAGCTCCTGGACGAGGTACGCGAGATCGCCGTGCACGCCGACCGGATCGGCTTCGACGCGCTGATGATGACCGAGCACCACTTCCACTCCGAGGGGTTCGAGTTCTCGGTCAACCCCCTGATGTTCCTCACCGACCTGGCGGCCAGGACCGAACGCATCCTGCTCGCCCCGCTGGGCCTGGTGCTGCCCGCCTGGGACCCGATCAGGGCGGCCGAGGACGTGGCCCTGCTCGACCAGTTCAGCAAGGGCCGCCTGCGGCTCGGCGTGGCCCGGGGCTACCAGAACCGGTGGATGAACGTGCTGGGGCAGCGCTGGCACGCCTCGGCCGCCCGCTCCGACGGCTCCAGCTCCGACAACCGCAACTTCGACGTGTTCGGCGAAGTGCTGAACATCATGAAGATGGCGTGGACCCAGGAGACGCTCCGCTACAAGTCCGACGTGATCGACTACGAGGTGCCCTCGCCGTTCGACGGGATCGAGGGCTGGCCCGCCCAGGAGTGGACGCGGACCTTCGGCGCGCCGGGCGAGCTCGACGACGACGGGAGGATCCAGGCGGTCTCGGTCTGCCCGAGGCCCTACCAGAACCCCCACCCCGAGCTCTGGCAGCCGTTCACCATCTCCGACCGGTCGGTGGTCCGGGCCGCGCAGGAGGACATCCTGCCGTGGATGTTCACCCCCAACCCCGACGAGCACGCCGCCAAGGCCAGGCTCTACCAGGAGGAGTCGGCCAAGTGCGGCCGGGACTACAAGCTGGGCGAGCACACCGGCATCCTCAAGATCGTCGGGATGGCCGACACCCGCGAGGAGGCCATCGCGACCTACGGCACGAGCATGCAGAAGGACTTCGCCGCGTTCTTCGGCCCGTTCGGCTACCTGGAGGTGCTGCGCAAGAAGGAGGACGACCGGCACCAGCCGATCAGCCCGGAGAAGGGCGACTTCAAGCGCATGAACGAGGTCGAGATGGCCCTGCTCGGCGGCCCCGACGACGTCAAGCGCGGCATCCAGCGCATGCTCGACCGGATGCCGGACCTGGAGTGGTTCGGCCTGTTCATGCAGGGCCAGCAGGGCGTGCTGCCGCTCGACACGGTCAAGCGCAACCTGGAGCTGTTCGCCACCAAGGTCATCCCCGAGTTCTCCGGCTGAGCCTCCCCCGCGGCGCCCGGCCCCCGCGCGGCTCCGGGTCCCCCGCCCCCGTGCCCGATGTCCCCTCGCCCCGGCGTCCCCTGGCCACGGGCGCCCGTGGGCTCCCCGGGCTCCCGCGTCCCCGCCCTCAGCCCCTCAGCCCCCCAGATCCCGGGAGGATCCGTGCAGTTCTGGCTTGGAGCGTCGTTCGTCGAGACCGGCCAGTTCATCGAGCTGGCCGGGGCCGCGGAGCGATGCGGCATCCACACGCTCACCCTGTCGGACCACATCTTCTACGCCGACTTCGACTCCCCCTACCCCTACTCCAGCACCGGCGCACCCCGCTGGGACGCCGGGACGCACTGGCCGGACGTGTGGGTGACGATCGGCGCCATGGCCGCCGTCACCACGACGCTGCGGTTCGCGCCCAACGTCTACGTCGCCCCGGCCCGGGACCTGTTCACCGTCGCCAAGCTGGTCTCCACCGCCGCGGTCCTGTCCGGGGACCGGGTGAGCTTCGGCGTCGGCGTCGGCTGGTGCAAGGAGGAGTTCGTCCAGACCGGTCAGGACTTCCACACCCGGGGACGCCGGCTGGACGAGATGATCCCGGCGCTGCGCCGGCTCTGGGAGGGCGGCACGGTCGAGCACCACGGCGTCCACTACGACCACGGCCCGCTGTCGATCTGCCCCGTGCCCGCCGCGCCCGTGCCGTTCTTCGTGGGCGGTGACAGCGAGGCGGCCCTGCGCCGCGCGGCCAGGATCGGCGACGGCTGGCTGGGCAACCGCGTCTACACCGAGGAACGGCTCGACCCGATCCTCGCCGACCTGCGGCGCTACCTCAAGGAGTACGGCAGGGCGGAGGACGACCTGCAGATCATCGCCCCGCTGGCGGTCATGCCGGACGCCGCCGTCTACCGCCGCTTCGCCGACAAGGGCGTCACCGGCACGATGGCCGCCCCCTGGTGGCTGGCCACCCCCGAGGAGAAGGCCCGGCACGGCGACGGCGTCGAGCTCAAGATCGCCACCATGGAGCGTTTCGCCGAGGAGGTCATCTCCGCCATGTGACCCCCGCCGGGACGGCGACGGAGCCGCGGCGCGGTCGAGCCCACGCCTGGACATGGATGAGTGTGGGCGGACAAGAGCGGGCGTGGGCCCCGCGGGCCGAACCGGTAGCCTGGCCGGGTGCTCGAAGAGATCAAGGCCATCCGCTACGTGACGCCCCTGCGCGAGGGCGGCTCGCTCCCCGGGGTCATGGAGGCGGACGACCTCGGCACCCACGTCGTGAAGTTCCGCGGCGCCGGGCAGGGCCGCCGCGTCCTGGTCGCGGAGATCGTCTGCGCGGGCCTGGCCCGGCGCCTCGGGTTCCGTACGCCCGAGCTGAAGGTGATCGACGTCGATCCGCAGCTCGGCGCCCGCGAGCCCGACGAGGAGATCCAGGACCTGCTCAGGGCCAGCGAGGGCAACAACCTCGCGATCGACTTCCTGCCGGGCGCGCTCGGCTTCGAGCCGCTCGCCCGGCCGCCCGAGGCCGGTTTCGCCTCGCGGCTGCTCTGGTTCGACGCGCTGATCCACAACGTCGACCGGAGCTGGCGCAACCCGAACCTGCTGCTCTGGCACGGCGACACCTGGCTGATCGACCACGGCGCCGCGCTCTGGTTCCACCACAACTGGCCCGCCGCCGACCCGCTGCGCGCCTTCGACGGGGCCGACCACGTGATGGCCCCCTTCGCCACGGAGCTGGACGAGGCCGACGCCGAGCTCAGCGTGACGATCACCAGGGACCTGCTCGACGGGGTGGTGGACGAGGTGCCTGACGAGTGGCTGGAGGACGAGCCCGGATTCGACGGGGCCGAGGCCGTGCGGCAGGCGTACGTCGATCACCTGCTGGCCCGCGCCCAGGGACCGCGCACCTGGCTGCCGCGGCCGGCCGGCCGGGGCGCCCCCCGCGAAGAGGAGAAGAGGACCGGCTCGGTGGGCGTGTTCTGGAAGGACAACCGGTGAGGGACGTCTACGAGTACGCGATCATCCGGGTCATCCCCCGGGTGGAGCGAGGCGAGCTGATCAACGCCGGCGTGCTCCTCTACTGCCAGCCCCGCGGCTACCTGTGCGCCCGCGTGGAGCTGGACGAGGCGCGCCTGCGCGCCCTCGACTCCGGCGTGGACCTCGACGGGGTACGCGAGGCGCTCGGCGCCTACCGGCGCTCCTGCGACGGCGAGACCGGCCCGCTGGCCGGGGAGCCGCTCGGCGGCCGGTTCCGCTGGCTGACCGCACCGCGCAGCACGATCGTACAGACGGGCCCGGTCCACGCCGGCCTCACCGCCGACCCCGAGGCGGAGCTGGAGCGCCTGGTCACCAGCCTGGTCCGCACCCCCTGACCGCCCCGGCGGCGAGGCCGCACGCCCCGCGGGCTCAGCCGGCCCCGGCGGGGACCTCGAAGGCGCAGGGCAGCCGCTTGTAGCCGTTGACGAAGCTGGACAGCAGCCGGTCGGGCTCGCCCGCCGTGATGTCGGGCAGGCGGGTGAACAGCTCGCGCAACATCACGGTGATCTCTCGGCGGGCCAGGTGGGCGCCCAGGCAGAAATGCGGCCCCGGCCCGCCGAAGCCGACGTGCGGGTTCGGGGAGCGGGTGATGTCGAAGGCGTCGGGGTCGGCGAAGACCGTCTCGTCGCGGTTGGCGGAGGCGTAGAACAGCGTCACCTTGTCGCCTCTCCGGTAGTGGTGGCCGTTGAGCTCGAAATCGCGGGTGAGGTTGCGGCGCATGAAGATGACGGGGGTGCTGTGGCGCACGATCTCCTCCACGGCGCCGGCGATGCGGCCCTCGAAGTCGGCCAGCAGCAGCCGTCGCTGGCCGGGGTGGTCGGTGAACAGTTTCAGCCCGTGGGCGATCGCGGTGCGGGTGGTCTCGTTGCCGGCCACCACCAGCAGCAGGAAGAACGTGGCGAACTCCCTCGGGCTCAGCCGCTCCCCGTCGATGTTGGCGTTGACCAGCGCGGAGGTCAGATCACCGGTCGGCGCGGCCCGGCGCCGCCGGCCGAGCGCGGCGGCCAGCCGGTGCAGCCGCCATCCGGCCAGCGCCACCGTGCCCAGCACGCGGAGCACGCGCAGCGGTGCGACCCTCGCCTCGGCGCCGGCGTACTTCACGGTCGCGCCGACGTACTCGGGGTCGGTGTAACCGATCACGATGTTGGTCAGCCTCACCACCCGCGCGTGGTGGCGGGCCGGGATGCCGAGCATGTCGCAGATCACCTCGACCGGCAGCCGCATCGCCACCCGGGCCACGAAGTCGCCCGGACCGGCCGCGATCAGCTCGTCGACGATCCGCGCCGCCCGCCGTGCGATGTCGTCCTCGGCCTCGGCCAGCATCCTGGGGGTGAACGCCCGCGAGACGATCCGGCGGATCTTGGCGTGCCGGGGGTCGTCCATGTCGATCATCGAGGTGAAGTATCCGCTCATCCAGCCGGGCATGTCGGTGGGGCTGGTGGCGCTGGGCTCGCTGCTGAACACCTCGGGGCGGCGGCTGGCCTCGACCACGTCGGCGTACCGCACCAGCGCCCAGGCGCCCGGGTCGCGCCGCAGGAAGGGAACCTTGGGCATCCGGAAGCGCAGCGGGTGCGGCTGGGCGCGCAGCAGCGCGAAGGCCCGCGCCCGCTCGGCCGGCGGCCGGGCCCAGAATCTCAGATCGCTCAGATCGATGTCGGCCACGGTGAGGGCCGGGGGTGCCGTGGGTTCCCGGGGGGTCACGGGCGACCGCCTCTCCCTGCCTGGCGGCAGAAGAACGCAAATTCTGGTGTTAGCCAACACCAGAAAACTTGGTGTCAACGATCACCAAATTCAACGGAGGCGTCAAGGGCTGCGGCACAATCGGGAACCGTGACGTCCCAGACACCCGCGCCGCGTCCCTACCGAGGGGTTCCCGCCGAACAACGCCGCGCCCTGCGCCGCGCCGCGCTGCTGGAGGCCGGCCTGGAGCTGCTGGGCACCCGGGGCTGGAGCACCGCGACCGTGCGGGGCGTGTGCACCCGGGCCGGGCTGAACGACCGCTACTTCTACGAGAGCTTCGCCGACCTGGACGCCCTGCTCCTGACCGTCGTCGACGAGCAGGCCGCCCAGGGAACCGCCGTGATCCTGGCCGCGGCCCGGAACGCCCCCCAGCGCCTGCGGGCCCGCACCCGCGCCGCGGTGGAGGCCATCGTGGACTTCCTGGCCGCCGACCCGCGCCGCGCCCGCATCCTGGCCCATGAGTTCCCGGCCAACCCGCTTCTCCAGCGGCACCGCCGCGGCATCGTCCAGACCCTCGCGGCCATCTTCATCACCCAGGTCCACGAGCTCCTGGAGGAGGTCCCCCTGTCGGACACCGATCTCGAGCTGACGGCGCTGACCGTCACCAACGGCCTGTGGGAGCTGCTGACCAGCTGGTTCCGGGGCGATCTGGACACCGGCCGCGACCACCTCGTCGACTACGCCGTCGCCTTCCTCCTGACCACCACCGAGCTCGCTCCCGCCCTGGAGAGCCGGCTGCGCTGAACCCGCGCCCCCGGAGCACCGTGGCCGGAATCCGGCGGGAGCCGGGCCCCGTGAGGGACGGGCCGCCAAGGAGCCCGGGGAAAGCCCGCAGAAGCCCGAGAAGCCCGAGAAGCCCGGAAGAGCTCAGAAGAGCACGGACATGAAGGTCCCGACCTCGACGAAGCCGGCCTTGCGGTAGGCCGCCCTGGCCGGGGCGTTGTAGTCGTTGACGTACAGCGAGACCACGGGCGCGAAGTAGTCGAGCGCGTGATTGATCACCGCGGCCATCCCGGCCACCGCGTGGCCGCGGCCGCGCAGGTCGGGATGGACCCACACGCCCTGGATCTGGCAGACCTGCGGGGTCACCGCGCCGACCTCGGCCTTGAAGACCACCCGGCCGCCCTCGATGCGGGCGTAGGACCTGCCGATCCTGATCAGCTCGGCGACCCGGGACCGGTAGAGGGCTCCGCCGTCCCCCGAGTCCGGGGAGACGCCCACCTCCTCGGTGAACATCGCCACGCACGCCGGCAGGAGCACGTCGAACTCCTCGGGACGGACGCGCCGCACCAGCGGGTCCGGCGGGACCGGTGACGGCTCCGTGGCGACCATGACCGGCTGAGCCCACCGGATCGCGCGGGCGGAGCCCCAGTAGGGCTCCAGCCGTTCCCAGAGCAGGTGCACCGCATCGGCCGGTCCGACGATCGAGGAACAGCGTCGGCCCTGTTTGCGCGCGCGGTCGGCGAAGGCGTAGACGGCGTCCGTACCGGCGTTGACCGGAACCAGGTTCGCCCCGGCGTAACAGACGGAGATCAGGCCGCCGCGCGGTCCGAACCCCCACATCTGACCACCGAGCCTGGCCGGATTGAGCCCGACCGAGCGGACCCTGGAGGCGACGAAGACGTTGCCGACGGGGTCGGTGTCCAGAAGCGCCAGGACCTCGTCCCGATCGTTGTCGTCGAGCACGCGCGACGCCGTTGTGCGCAGCATCACGTGCTCAGCCTACGCGACCCCCTCGATTTTGGCAGGAACCGACACAGAGCGTCTCATCTACTGATGAGGTCACTCCTCCGTACCGCGTGACCGGCGGGTACCCGGACCGGGGCGGGCGCCGCCGCCGGGACGGGCGCCGGAACGCCCGGGCAGCGGGCGTCGGGAGCGCGGGCCCCCCGGCGGGTCGCGCCGGGCAGGGTGCCGTCCCGGAGGTAGGCCGCCAGGCGCCGGTCGACGCAGGCGTTGCCGCTGAGCGCGACGCCGTGGTTGCCGCCGGGCACGACCAGCAGCCGGGAGGTGGGCATCAGGTCGCGCATCCGCAGCGCGCCCGCGTACGGGGTGGCGGCGTCACGCTCGCCCTGGATCAGCAGGATCGGCGGCAGGGTGTCGCTCCCGCGCACCCGCACCGGGGTGCCGCCCGGCTCGGGCCAGAAGGCGCACGGCGCGTTGTACCAGGCGTTGGGCCAGGTCAGGAAGGGGGCGCGGGCGTTGGCCCTGGTCATGTCGGCGCGCCAGCGCGTCCAGTCGCGCGGCCAGGCGGCGTCGCGGCACTCCACCGCCAGGTAGACGGCGTAGCTGTTCTCGTCCTTGGCGTCGTTCTCGCCGTGCTTGCGGTAGGCGTTGAGCAGCGGGGCCGGCTCGCGCCTCCTGACATAGGCGGAGAACGCCTTCGCCAGTTGCGGCCAGAGGATGTCGGAGTAGCCGCCGAGGGTGTAGAGGTCGTCGAGCTCGCTGGGCCCGACCACCCCCTGGGCCGGGCGGGTGGCCAGCCGGTCCCGCATGGCGTACCAGGCGGAGGAGACCGCCCGCTCGGTGGCGCCGAGCCGGTAGACCGCGTCGTGGCGGGCGACCCACCTCAGGAAGTCCTCGTGCCTGGCCTCGAAGGCGACGCTCTGGGAGAGGTTCGAGCGGTACCAGACGCCGCGCGGGTCCACCACGCTGTCCATGACGAGCCGCTTGAGCCGGTCGGGGAAGAGCGTGGCGTAGACCGCCCCGAGGTAGGTCCCGTACGAGTAGCCCATGTAGCTGATCTTCGATTCGCCGAGCGCCTCCCTGATCAGGTCCATGTCCCTGGCGGAGTTCTCGGTGGTCATGTGGGGCAGCATCCAGCTCCACCGGGTGCCGCACGCCTCGGCGTAGCCGCGGGCGCGGGCGATCAGCACGGCCTCGTCGCGCGGGCCGTCCGGGACCTGGTCCGGGCGGGGCGCCCGGTAGTGCGTCCGGGGATCGACGCAGGTGAGGGCGGGGTCACTGGCTCCGACCCCGCGCGGGTCGAAGCCGACCACGTCGAACCGGCCCGCCAGCCCCGGCGGCAGCCCCGCCACGACGCCCTTGATCAGGTCGCGGCCGGACGCCCCGGGGCCGCCGGGGTTGACCAGCAGCGCGCCGAGATGGTCCCGGGAGGCGTGGCCCCTGATCCGGTTCAGGGCGATGCCGATGGTCCGGGACGGGTCGTCGTGGTCGAGCGGGACCGTGAGCGTGGCGCACTCGATCCGGCCGGCGGACCGTCCCGGCACGGCCTGGGCGGGCCGGCCCCTGCCGTCGCGGCACGGCTCCCAGACCAGTGACCGTCTCCGTTGGACCGGCGTCCGGACCGTCGCTCCCCGCGCCGGCCCCTCGTGGGCCACCGCCTGCGCCTGTCGCTGCCCGGCGGCCGTCCCCGGCGCCCGTAGGTCCTGAGCCGTCGCCCCCTGCGGTGTCCACATCGCGGTGACCAGCATCCCGATGCCCGCCGCCATCCCGGCGACCCTCTTCTTCACTGTTCCGATCCCCCCACTCGTGCGGCAGAGGCGATGGTCTCCCGGTCGACGGCACGACCACCCGCGACACGAGCGGATGCCTGCCAAAGTGTAGTCGGATGATTGCTAAGTGTAATGATCGGGGGGTTGGTGACACCGGGACCGGGAAGCGCCGAGGACGGGAAGGGGTGAGGACGAGGGATCCGACCGGCGCGGGCCGACCGGCAGGGACCGGCAGTGGGCCGGCAGGGACCGGCAGGGACCGGCAGTGGGCCGGCAGGGACCGGCAGGGACCGGCAGTGGGCC
>NZ_JBFABE010000060.1:0-25382 GCF_040640155.1 Streptosporangium sp. NPDC023615 | reverse complement strand
GCCGGCAGTGGACCGGCGGGGGCCGCACGGGGGCCGCACGGGGCGGGAGGACGTGCCGGGCGGGGGCGCGGGCCGCGCCCCCGGACGTCTCAGCCGACGACCACCTGGGGTCCGGCGGCGTCGTCGTCGAGGTCGACCTCCACGCCCATGGCCTCGGCCAGGCGCAGGGCCTCCTCGATCAGGGTCTCCACGATCTGCGACTCGGGGACGGTCTTGATGACCTCTCCCTTGACGAAGATCTGGCCCTTGCCGTTGCCGGAGGCGACGCCGAGGTCGGCCTCACGGGCCTCGCCGGGTCCGTTGACGACGCATCCCATCACCGCGACACGCAGGGGGACCTTCATGCCCTCCAGGCCGGCCTGGACCTGCTCGGCCAGGGTGTAGACGTCGACCTGGGCGCGCCCGCAGGAGGGGCAGGAGACGATCTCCAGGCCTCGCTCGCGCAGGTTGAGCGACTCCAGGATCTGGTTGCCGACCTTGACCTCCTCGACCGGCGGGGCCGACAGCGACACCCGGATGGTGTCGCCGATGCCCTCGGAGAGCAGGGCGCCGAACGCGACGGCCGACTTGATCGTGCCCTGGAAGGCCGGGCCCGCCTCGGTGACGCCGAGGTGCAGCGGATAGTCGCAGCGGGCGGCGAGCAGGCGGTAGGCCTGGACCATCACGACCGGGTCGTTGTGCTTGACGGAGATCTTGATGTCGCGGAAACCGTGCTCCTCGAACAGGGAGCACTCCCACAGCGCCGACTCCACCAGCGCCTCGGGGGTGGCCTTGCCGTACTTCTGCAGCAGGCGCGGGTCGAGGGAGCCGGCGTTGACGCCGATCCGGATCGGCACGCCCCGGTCGGCGGCGGCGCGGGCGATCTCACCGACCTTGTCGTCGAACTTCTTGATGTTGCCGGGGTTGACCCGGACGGCGGCGCAGCCCGCGTCGATCGCGGCGAAGACGTACTTCGGCTGGAAGTGGATGTCGGCGATCACCGGGATCTGCGACTTCCTGGCGATGATCGGCAGTGCGTCGGCGTCGTCCTGGGACGGGACGGCGACCCGGACGATCTGGCAGCCCGAGGCGGTCAGCTCGGCGATCTGCTGGAGCGTCGCGTTGATGTCGGCGGTGACCGTGGTGGTCATCGACTGGACGGAGACCGGCGCGTCCCCGCCCACCGGGACGGAACCGACCATGATCTGACGGGACGCGCGTCGCTCGGCGATCGGCCTGGTCCTTACGGACGGGATTCCGAGAGCAACAGAAGTCATTTTCAGCCCTTGAGAGTGGACGACGCTCACCAGTCTAGGCAGTCCCGGTGAGCTCGCGTGCCCGGATCCTCGCCCACGCGTCGGCGTCGAGCACCTCGGCCACCGAACCGGCTTCGGTGACGGTGTGCTCGGAGACCACCGACGCCACGGTGTCGACGATGCCGAGGAAGGGCAGGCGCCCGGCCATGAAGGCCTCGACGCAGACCTCGTTGGCGGCGTTGTAGACGGCCGGGGCCGTGCCTCCGGCCGTGCCGACGTGGCGGGCGAGCGCGACGGCGGGGAACGCCTCGTCGTCGAGCGGCTCGAACGTCCAGGTGTGGGCGGTGGTCCAGTCGACCGGCCGGGCCGCGCCGGCGACCCGCTCGGGCCAGCCGAGGGCCAGCGCGATGGGCAGGCGCATGTCGGGCGGGCTGGCCTGGGCCACGGTCGAGCCGTCGACGAACTCCACCATCGAGTGGATGACCGACTGGGGGTGGACGACGACCTCGATGCGGTCGAAACCGATGTCGAAGAGCAGGTGGGCCTCGATGACCTCCAGCCCCTTGTTGACGAGTGTGGCGGAATTCACCGTGATGACCGGCCCCATGGACCAGGTGGGGTGGGCGAGGGCCTGCTCGGGGGTCACGTCCGCCAGGTCCGCGCGCGGCCTGCCCCGGAAGGGCCCGCCGCTCGCGGTGACCACCAGCTTCCGCACGGCCCGCGCGTCCGGGCCGCCGGGCCCGGCCGCCCACAGGCACTGGGCCAGGGCTGAGTGCTCGGAGTCCACCGGGATCAGGCTGCCGGGCTTGGCCAGGCGCTTCACCAGCGGCCCGCCCACGATCAGCGACTCCTTGTTGGCGAGGGCGAGGACCCGCCCCGCCTCCAGCGCGGCCAGCGTGGAGGTCAGGCCCAGGGCGCCGGTGATGCCGTTGAGCACGATGTCGGCGGGCCAGGCCGCGGTCTCGGCCACCCCCTCGGGGCCGGCCAGCACCCGCGCGTCCACGCCGTGCGCGGCCAGGGCCTCCCTCAGCGCGGGCACCGCCGAGGGGTCGGCGACGGCGACCACCTCGGGCCGGAACTCGGCCGCCTGGCGGGCCAGCAGGTCGACCCGGCCCCCTCCGGCGGCCAGCGCCGCCACCCGGAACCGGCCGGGACTGCGGGCGATGACATCGAGGGACTGGGTCCCGATGGAGCCGGTCGAACCCAGCAGGACGACGGAACGGACGACGCTGTCTGTCTGCACCGCCCCATTCTCCCGGCTGCGACGACGCTGTCGAACCGCCCGGGGCGGTCACACGGCACCGCCGGAATCACCGGTGTCACCGGGATCATCTGAATCGCCTGAATCTCCGGGATCTCCGGGATCTCCGGGATCTCCGGGATCACGGCCCCGGACGGGCGGGGGGCATCCGATTCGGTCGGGGCGACAGGAGAATCCGTTATCCCTGAAACAGACGATAAAAGGAGATATTTAAGTCCGAATCTCCTCATATCAATAGTTGTAAATCTTGAGAAATACGTATGTACGGCCCGTTAGCGTCCCGGACAGCAACCGTCTCGGGAGGTATGTATGCGGCATAGTGCGCTATTTGTCCCTGTTCTCGGCCTGGTCGCGGGCGGCACCCTGCTCTCGACGGCGATCGTCTCCGGGGCCGCCGCGACCACCCGCACGGACGCCGCCACAGGCGCTGCCGCGACCGCTGCCGCAGGTGCCGGCACGGGCGCCGGCACGGATGCCGTCGCGGGCGCCGTGGCGGTGCGAGCCGTACCCCGGCCGGTCGAGAGGGAGGCCGCCGACACCAAGGCCGAGCAGCGGGCCGTCCAGCGCTACTGGACCGAGGCGAGGATGGAGGCGGCCAGGCCGCTCGCCGCCCTCGTCCCGGGGAAGGAGGGCGCCCGGCTCACCGCGGCCGCGAAGGCGGCCCAGGCGGCCGCCGATCCCGTCACCGTTCCCGCCACCGTCCCGGAAGGCCCGGACAGCGCGGGCGGCACGGGTGGCACGGGTGGCACGGGTGGCGACGGCACCGTCACCGTCACCCGCGGAGCGGCGGCCCGCCCCTCCACCGGCTCGCCGTGGACCCGCGGCGGGGCGATCACCAGGACCGCGGGCCGGGTGTTCTTCACCTACCAGGGCCGCAACGCCTCCTGTTCGGCGAGCGCCGTCACCAGCGAGAACAGGAGCACGGTGATGACCGCGGGGCACTGCGTGAGGATGGGCGGGGCCTTCCACGGCAACTGGGTCTTCGTCCCGGGGTACGAGAACGGCGACCGGCCCCACGGCACCTGGGTGGCCACCACGCTCTACACCACCCCGCAGTGGAACAACAGCGAGGACGTCAACCACGACGTGGCCTCCGCCGTGGTGGCACCGCTGAACGGCAGGGCGCTGACCGACGCGGTCGGCGGCCAGGGCGTCGCCTTCAACCAGCCGCGCCGCCGGCAGATGCACTCCTTCGGCTACCCGGCGGGAGCCCCGTACGACGGTTCGAGGCTCGTCTACTGCGCCGGGCGCGCGTTCGACGACTTCCTCATGACCCGTGACATCGGGCTGAACTGCACCATGACCGGCGGGTCGAGCGGCGGGCCCTGGTTCCTCGACTTCGACGAGGGCACCGGTCTCGGCACCCTGAACTCGGTGAACAGCTTCAAGTACGGCTTCGCCGCGGGCTGGATGTTCGGCCCCTACTTCGGGACCGAGGCCCAGGCCGTCTACGAGGCCGCGCAGACCACCGGCACATCCCGGGAATGACCGTCGGCACACCCTGGGCCGAGGACCGGCGTCCCCCGGGCCGCCCACCGATGTCCCTCGAGATCCACCAGAAGTAATCACAAGAGCACCCTCAGTAGTGCAAAATCGGGTCTCATGACCCCGAGCCTCCCCCTGCTTGCGGCCGTCTCGCTCGTCGTCGGCCTGCTGAGCGTCCCGGTGACCGGCGCCACGGCCACCGGGCGGGCCCTCCCGGATCGGACGCCCCTCACGCGAACACCCTCGACGCACACACCCTCGACGCACACGCCGGCGGTACGGGAACCGGCCGCGGGGGCACGGCCCCCCGTCACGGGAACGGCCGGACAGGCACCCCCGCCGGACGCGCCGGACGTGGCCGAGCACGTGCCCGCCCGCACCGCCGCCGAGCAGGAGCGCGTGCTCCGGTACTGGACTCCCCGGCGGATGGCCGCGGCGCTCCCCCTCGACCCGCTCGCGAAGGTCACCGGGCTGCTCGGCCGTCTCTCCACCGCCGGAGGTCTGCTCTCCTCCGCGACCTGGGTGCGGCCCGTCTCCGCGACCGGGGTGCGCCCCGCCCCCGCCGGGGGACCGCGCGCCCTTTCCCTCCGCGCCGGCGTGCCCCCGTCCCGCACCGCCGCGACCCGCACCGCCGCGACCCGCGCCGCCGGGACCGGAGCGGCGACGTCCCGCGCGCCCGGCACCGTCCTGCCGGCCCGGACCGCGGGGGCCCGCTGGACGGCGGGCGGCATGGTGGGGCGTACCACCGGACGGGTGTTCCTGACGATCGGCGGGAGCGACTTCGTGTGCTCGGCCAGCTCGGTCAGGAGCGCCAACAGGGACCTGGTGGTGACCGCGGGTCACTGCGTCAAGGACGGCGCCGGAGCCTGGGCCGACAACTGGACCTTCGTCCCCGGCTACGCCCAGGGCCGCCGCCCGTACGGGCAGTACACCGCGCGCCGCATGTTCGTCGCGGGCCCCTGGGCGCGCAAGGGCGACGACAGCCACGACATCGGCATGGTGGCGGTCGGCACCAGCGGCGGCAGGCATCTCGGCGACGTCGTGGGCGGCCAGGGCATCGCCTTCGGCACGCCCCGGGGGCGCTCGGCCAGCGGTTTCGGCTTCCCTGCCGACACCCCCTACGACGGCGAGCACCTGGTCTACTGCTCGGGACCGCTGCGCGACGACCCCAACGGGCAGACCGCCGACCAGGGCATGCGCTGCGACATGACCGCCGGATCCAGCGGGGGGCCCTGGCTGACCGGCTTCGACGCCTCCACCGGCCGCGGCACGATCGTCTCGGTCAGCAGCTTCAAGTACAGCGACGACCGCCGCACCATGTACGGCCCCTACTTCGGCGCCACCGCCAGGAGTCTCTACGCCGTGGCCGGCCGGTCCTGAACCGGCCTCGGCCCGTCCCGCCGGCGGATCCCCGACCGGCCCGTTCGGCGGGGCGCGAGGCGGCCGTCCGCCGGCGGGTGCCGGACCGGCCGCCACGCGTTCACCGGCCGCCGCCCGCTCAGAGGGTCAGCCCGGTGAGGACCATGACCTTCTCGTAGGTGAGGTCGGCGATGGCCGAGCGGATGCCCTCGCGGCCCACACCCGAGTCCTTGACACCGCCGTAGGGCATCTGGTCCGCGCGGTAGGACGGCACGTCACCGATGATCACTCCGCCGACCTCCAGTTCCCGGTTGGCCCGGAAGGCGACCTCCAGGCTGCGGGTGAAAACCCCGGCCTGCAGGCCGTACCGGGAGTCGTTGACGGCGGCGAAGGCCTCGTCCACGCCGGAGACCCTCTGCACGATCATGACGGGGCCGAAGACCTCCTCGCGGGAGACCTTGGCGTCGGCCGGCACGTCGGCCAGGACGGTCGGCGCGACCGTGGCTCCGTCGCGGGTGCCGCCGGTCAGCACGCGGGCGCCCGCGGAGACGGCCTCGCCGACCCACCGCTCCACGCGCTCGGCCGCCTCGACCGAGACCAGCGGGCCCACCTGCGTCTTCTCGTCGGCCGGGTCGCCGGTCACCAGGGCCTCGACGGCCGGGACGAGCCGGGCCACGAAGTCGTCGTGCACCGACGCCTCGACGATCACCCGCTGGACGGCGATGCAGCTCTGACCCGCCTGGTAGTTGGAGAACAGCGCGATCCGCGAGGCGGCCCAGTCGAGGTCGGCGTCGGCGAGCACGACCGCGGCGGCGTTGCCGCCGAGCTCCAGGGTCACGTGCTTGCGCGGCACCTGGTCCATGATCGCGTACCCCACCGGGGCCGAGCCGGTGAAGGAGACGACCGGCAGGCGCGGGTCCTCGGTCAGCGTCGCGGCCCGGTCGTTGGGCACCGGGAGCACCGAGAACATGCCCTCGGGCAGGTCGGTCTCGGCCAGGATCTCCCCCAGCACCAGGGAGGAGACCGGTGTCGCCGGGGCGGGCTTGAGGACGATCGGGGCTCCGGCCGCGACCGCCGGGGCCACCTTGTGCGCCACCAGGTTCAGCGGGAAGTTGAACGGCGTGATGCCCAGCACCGGGCCGTACGGGACGCGCGAGACATAGGCGAGACGGCCGGCGGAGGCGGCCTCGGTGTCCAGGCGGACGGTCTCGCCGCCGAGGCGGCGGGTCTCCTCCGCGGCGAACCGGAAGGTCGAGACGGCGCGGCCGACCTCGCCACGGGCCCAGAAGATCGGCTTGCCGTTCTCCGCGGTGATCAGGCGGGCGATCTCGTCGGCCCGCTCGGCCAGGCGGCGCGAGACGTGCGCGAGCGCCTCGGCCCGCACGTGGATCGGGAGCGCGGCGGCCGTCGCGCGTACGGCCGCCGCCGCGGCCACGGCCTCCTCCACCTGCTCGGGGGCCGGCACGGAGCAGACGGCGACGACGCGGCCGTCGTGCGGGTTGGTCACGGTGAGCTCGGTGTCGCCGGTGGCGGGGCGACCGGCGAGCCAGAAGGGGCGCACGTCCATACCCCGACGCTATGCCACCGGCGGCCGGGCGGCCCTGCTCCAGTCCGCACAACGGACCCGTGTCCGCGCGCCGTTCCGCATAAAAACTGTCACTCACCCGTCTTGTAACGAAAACGGCGGTATTTACGGTTATTGCTTATATGGTGCCGGTTTGAATGATCTTCACCGTGGCTAAGTCACCGGATGGACACTCGGAGCGGAAGGGCGTGGGCGCATGATCCCCTCGGCGCCACGCGGCCTCCAGGGCGCCTATCTCGTCGGCGAGCGCGCCTCCCAGGACCGGTTGCGGATGCGGCTGCTCGACGTCGCCAGCCAACTGCTCGTCACCATGGGGCCGGAGAGCCTGTCCATGCGCCGCATCGCCACCGAGGCGGGGTGCTCCACGACCGTCATCTACACGATGTTCGGCAGCAAGGAGGGCCTGGCCGAGGCACTCTACCTGGAGGGCTTCGAGCGCTTCCGGCGGTGCCTGGAGGCGGTGCCCCGGCGCAAGAACGCCATGGAGCACCTCGGCGCGCTCGCCCCCGCCTACCGGGACGCCGCGCTGTCGGAGCCCGGCTACTACGCCCTGATGTTCGAACGTGCCATCCCCGGCTTCGCGCCGAGCGAGCGGGCCAGGACCCTCGCCCGCGCGGCGCTGAACGTCGTCGACCGGGTGATCGCCGACTGCATCTCCTCCGGGTACATCGTGCCCACCCAGCCCAGGAGGATAGCGGACGCGCTGTGGGCCGCCGCCCAGGGCGCCATCAGCCTGGAACGTGCCGGGCACCTGCGGGACGGCGGCACCTACGACGCGGTCACCTACGCGGTGATCTCCCGGTACCTGGTCACCCCTCGCCGTCGCTGACGGCCGGCGAGGACGTCCCGGGCGCGCGTGCCGTCTCGGACGCTCCGGACGCGTGGGACGCCTCGGGCACGCGGGACACTTCAGGCGCGTAGGACACTTCAGGCGCGTGGGACGCCTCGGGCGCGGTGACGGCGAGGGCGACCCAGAGCTCCGCGCGGACCGCCGGATCGTCCAGGTCGCGGCCGACGAGCTCGGCGACGCGGCGCATCCGGTAGCGCAGGGTGTGGCGGTGCACCCCGAGCCGCTGCGCCGCCGCGTCCCAGTGGCCGTTGCACTCCAGGTAGGCGCGGAGCGACCCCAGCAGGTCGACGCGGGAGCCGTGCCCGGTGAGGGGGGCCAGCAGCGCCGAGGAGAAGGCCGCCGCCGTACCGGGGTCGATCAGGGAGAGCAGCCCCTGGCCGGCGAGGTCGGCGAAACGCATCACCGGCGCGGCGCCCCGTCCGGCGGCGGCGAGCGCCCGCTCGGCCCGGCCGAGACCGGCGCGCAGGTCTCCGGGTCCGGCCGCGTCGCCGATCCCGACCGGGCCGTGCCCGCCGAGCGCCACCGCCCCGGCGTCGGCGTCCGAGGCCGGTACGAGCAGCACCACCCTGCCCGTACCGGTCACCGCGTCCCTGTCGGCCGCCGCGAACCCGCCGGGCACGGCCTCGGCCGCCTCCAGCGGCGTCTCCCCCCGTCCCGGCCGCGGCCCCGTTCCCGGCGGCCCCGCTCCCGACCGCGGCGCCGTTCCCGGTCCGCCCGCCGCGACGAGCACGGCCAGCGGCCCCTCGGGGAGTCCCTCCCCCAGCCGCTCCAGCGTCTCGCGCCCGGCCCCGGTCTCCCCGGCCAGCAGCAGCCGCAGCACCGCGGAGCGGACCCTGCGCTCCGCGGCCAGGTGCTCCCCGCCGTGCTCGACGGCGAGCGTCAGCAACGACCCGGCGGCGTTGACCACGGTGTGCGCGACGGGTGTGAAGGGCCCGCCGAGGCCGACGGCGAGGAACGCCCTGACCCGGCGCGCCCCGAGCGGCCGTACGACGATGTGCTCCCCCGGTGAGGACAGGGCCAGGGTGGCGGGCGCGCCCCGGCGGTCGCCTCTCAGCCGTTCCAGCTCGGGGCCGAGGTCCCTCGCGGCGGTCGCCGCGCCCCGGCCCGCCGCGTGCAGCACCGCCCCGGCCTCGTCCAGCAGGGCCGCCCAGCCGCCCAGCTCGCGGGCGAGGCGGTCGACCACCGCGCGCGGCCCCTCCGGGCGGAGGGCGGCGCGGGTGAGACGGCCCTGGGCCGCGAACGCCCGGCTGAGCTCGTCGTACTGCTCGGCGGCGATCAGCTCGCTGACCGCCTTGCCGATCGCGACGAACGGGATGGCGCGCGGCACCTCGACCAGGGGCAGCCCGGCCCGCGCGGCGGCCTCGACCAGCGCCCGGGGAATCGTCTCGTGGCCGAGCCCGGTGCCGAATCCGAGGCCGGCGACGCCCCTGGCGACCAGGCGTTCCACGTAGCCGGCGGCGTTGCCGTCGTCCAGGCGCATGCCCGTGGTGAGGACCAGCTCGTCCCCCTCCAGGAACGGCGTGGGGTCCTCCAGCTCGCTGACCGCCACCCAGCGCACCGGCCGGTCGAGCGACTCCCCGGCGGCGAGCACGTCCAGCCCCAGCGACGGCCGCCGTACGATGACGCGCAGTGTCGGCGGCACGGCCACTCCAGCTTTGTACGTTATGTCGAGTACGGTCCGATCGATTTTCCATTGTGCATCATCGGCACCCCGGCATCCACGACATACCTTCGCAGCATGAGCACCGTCATCGGCACCGCCACCGGCACCGCCGGCGAGGGCGGCCCCTCCCTCCCGCAGGAGCGCCGCCTCGTCACCGAGATCCCCGGCCCGAGGTCGCGCGAGCTGCTGGCCCGCAAGCAGGCCGCCGTGCCGCCGGGCATCGGCACCACGCTGCCCGTCTTCGTGACGCACGCCGGCGGCGGTGTCGTCGTCGACGCCGACGGCAACTCGCTGATCGACTTCGGCTCCGGCATCGCGGTGACCGGCGTCGGGAACGCCGCCCCGCGCGTGGTCGAGCGGGTGCGCCGGCAGGTCGCGGACTTCACCCACACCTGCTTCATGGTCACCCCGTACGAGTCGTACGTGCGGGTCGCCGAGGAGCTGAACCGGATCACCCCCGGCGACCACGAGAAGCGCACCTTCCTGCTCAACAGCGGCGCCGAGGCCGTGGAGAACGCGGTCAAGGTGGCCCGCCACGCCACCGGCCGCCAGGCGGTCGTCGTCTTCGAGCACGGCTACCACGGCAGGACCCTGCTGACCATGACGCTGACGGCCAAGAACATGCCGTACAAGCACGGCTTCGGGCCGTTCGCGCCAGAGGTGTACCGGGTGCCGCTGGCCTACCCGTTCCGCTGGCCCACCGGGCCGGAGAACTGCGCCGAGGAGGCCGCCGCCCAGGTGATCGACAAGATCACCAAGGAGATCGGCGCCGGGAACGTCGCCGCCGTGGTGATCGAGCCGATCGCGGGCGAGGGCGGTTTCATCGAGCCCGCCCCGGGGTTCCTGCCCGCGATCCTGGAGTTCTGCCGCCGGAACGGCATCGTCTTCGTCGCCGACGAGGTCCAGACCGGCTTCTCCCGCACCGGCGACCTGTTCGCCTGCGAGCACGAGGGGATCGTGCCCGACATCATCGTCACCGCCAAGGGCATCGCCGGCGGCCTGCCGCTGGCCGCCGTCACCGGCCGTGCCGAGATCCTGGACAGGGTGCACGTGGGCGGGCTGGGCGGCACCTACGGCGGCAACCCGCTCGCCTGCGAGGCGGCGCTGGGCGTGCTGGAGACCATCGAGGCCGAGGACCTGACCGGCAGGGCCCGCCGGATCGGCGCGGCCATGCTGCCGCGGCTGCGCGCCCTGGCGGAGCGCAACCCGGTGATCGGCGACGTGCGCGGCCGGGGCGCGATGATCGCCGTCGAGCTGGTGGTCCCGGGCACCACGGACCCGCACCCCACCGCGGCGGCCGAGATCGCCGCCAGGTGCCACGCCGAGGGACTGCTCGTGCTGACCGCCGGCACCTACGGCAACGTGCTGCGCTTCCTGCCCCCGCTGGTCATTCCGGACCACCTTCTGGAGGAGGGACTGGCGATCCTGGAGAAGGCGGTGAACGAGACGTGACGGTTTAGACCGCAACAAAAGGGGCACCCGGCTTGACGCTGGGTGTCCCTTTTGCCGTTATACGGCCCGCATGCAGGCCGTGATTTAACCACCGCTTGACACCCGCCACAGCGATCACGGGTCATGACCGCGTTATAACGGTTCCGATGTGAAAGTGCTCGATCAAGACAGAAAACGTGTCGGCATCCTCCCCAGGACCGTACCGGGGAGAAGGTCGAGGTCTCCACACGGAGGAAACACATATGAACTGGGGGCCGACCAGAACGGCGCATGTGACGATGACCTTCGACCCCGAGGGCCTGACCCGCACCCAGCGTGAGGGCGACGCCTGCGTGGCCTGCCACAAGAAGTGGCCGCGCCCACGGATCAGGATCGGCCGGCTGCCCGACGGCACGGCGCTCTTCGCCTGCCCGGAGTGCGCGGACGCGCTGCTCCCTCAGCAGGGCGACGCCCACTCCCGTCCCCGCCGCGCCGCCTTCTTCTGACGGCCGAAGCCGCCTCCTCCCGGCGGCCGGAAGAATCAGGCGACCATGAGGGAGGCCCCGGCGCCCTGCTCGCGCACGCCCCACGGCGACCCGTAGGCGGTCAGCAACTCCAGGAAGGGCACCGCGTCGAAGGCCTCGGGGCCGACCACCCCGGTGCCCGACCAGACGCCGGTGGCCAGCAGCTCCAGGGCGACCACCGGGTGCACGGCCGTCTGCCAGACCACGGCCTGGCAGCCGTACTCGCGCATCGACCACTCGTTGTCCACCACGTGGTAGAGGTAGACCTCGCGCGGCGCGCCGTCCTTGCCCGTGCCCTTCACCCAGGTCCCGGCGCAGGTCTTGCCCCGCATCCGGTGTCCGAGCGTGGCGGGGTCCGGCAGGCTGGCCGCGACCATCTCGCGCGGCGACGCCTCCACGCCCCCCACCCTGATCTTGCCGGCGTTGTCCAGGCCCAGCTTGCGCAGCATCTTCAGCACCCCGATGAACTCCTCGCCGAGGCCGTACTTGAACGTCACCCGCCGGGCGTCGATGTAGCGCGGCACCAGGAGCACCTCCTCGTGCTCGACGTTGACGCACTCGACCGGCCCGATCCCCTCGGGGAAGTCGAAGACCTCCGGCTCGCTGAACGGCTCGGTGGTGTGCCAGCGGCCGTCCTCCCAGATCACCGGGGGGTTGAGGCACTCCTCGATGGTCGTCCAGACGGAGAACGTCGGGGCGAAGTCGTAGCCGTCGACCACCAGGTTGGACCCGTCGCGGATACCGATCTCCTCGATGTCGCGGAACAGGTGGTCGGCGGCGTAGCGCGCGAACACGTCGGCCAGCCCCGGCTCCACGCCCATGCCGACCAGCGCCAGCCCGCCCCGCTCGCGCCACGCCCCGCCGAGCGCGAACTGCTCGTCGCCGAGCTTCACCCCGGGCAGCTCGTACGGCCTGAGCGGGTGGGGTCGCGACAGCGACATCGCCATGTCCAGGTAGCCGGCGCCGGCGTCGAGCGCCGCCTCGAACAGGGACATGGTGAAGCGGGGATCCACCGCGTTGAACAGCACGTCGCAGCGGTGCTCGGCGAGCGCGGCCCGCACCGCCGCCCGGTCGGAGGCGTCCAGTCCGACGGCGCTGAAGCGCGGGTCCGCGACCCGGGCCACGACGGCGGCGGCCCGGTCCCGGTCGAAGTCGGCCACCACGACGTGTTCGAAGAAATCCCGGCGCGCGGCGATGGGGACCACGGCGGAGCCCACGCCGCCCGCCCCGACAAGCAGAATCCTCATAACGGACATATTATCCACTGACTGGTCGACCAGTCGATAGAGGGGGCGCGATTCGGCCACCGAATCCATCGTCAGAATTGATCATGGCGACGGAAAGCGTCGCCGAGGCCGCGGTGGACGGACCAGGCCGGACAGGGAGAGGAACGGCCGGGTCGACGCGTCCGCCCACCTCACCGGGACCCCTCGCGCGGGCCGGCGGGCCCCGTTCACCTGACGCGGGAGGTCGCAGTCCCGCTCACCTCACGCGGGGTCGGCCGGTCCCGCTCACCTCGGGCGGCGGGACCCGCGGGTCCCGCTCACTTCACCAGGTCCTTCCAGCGCTCCGTCCAGTCGGCGTAGTCGGTGCACGTGCCGCCCCCGCCCTCGCCCCCGCTCCCGCAGTCCCGCGCCGGGCGGGAGGCGAACAGGACGTCGCGGAGTCCCTTGCCGTCGCGTACGCGGTAGGTGTCGCAGATCCGGCGGGCGTGCCCGCCGCACGCCTCCGGATTGGCCGGGGCGAGCCCCGTCCAGGCCGCGGCGGGACGCTGAGCCCCCTCCGAGGCCATCCAGTCGAGCCACCGGTAGGCGCAGTTCGGGCTGGCGGACGTGGCCGAGACCATCCAGGAGTCGACCCATCCGGTCACCGGCCCCTCCGGCGCGACCTTCATCTGACGGCCCGCCCTGCGGAAGAGGTCCAGGTGGTAGGGAAGGGCCTGGGCGATCCGCACCGGACCGGACGACAGGGCCCTGACCAGGTCGAGCGAGTCGTTCCAGTAGACGCGGTCGGGGCCGTCGCCCTCGGCCAGCAGGTCCGCCGCGGCGTCGAGCTGCGCGGGGGTGAGCTGGAACGGGTCGTCGACGTCCAGGTCCGGGCGGGTCCTCGCGAGGGCGAGCGCGGCGTCGGCGATGCTCAGCGGGCTGTCGCGGATGCCCGCCGGAGCTCCCGCGTACAGCGCCTCGGCCTTCCGCGTCCCGTCCCCCTCGTAGATCACCCGGTTGACGCCCCACAGGTAGGGGACGCCGTACACCCTGCCGTCCTCGCGCAGGCCGGGCAGCTCGCGCAGGCGTTTGGGGATGTGCCTGTACTCGGGTATCAGCGAGGTGTCCAGCGGCGCGACCTTGCCGTCGGCCACCAGCAGCCCGGCCAGGTCGGGGGAGGGTGAGACGACGTCGTAGGTCCCGGCGGCGAACCTGCTCGCCATCTCCTCGCCCGTCCGGACCCGGTCGACCCGTACGACGCAGCCGCTCCTCTCCTCGAAGGGCGAGACCCAGTTGATCCGCGAGCCCGAGCTTCCGAACTCGACGTGTCCCTGGTAGGTGAGCACCTGCAGGGCGCCCTCGCCCTTGCCGACGGAGGCCGACGGCGTGGAGCGCGGGGTGGCCGACGACGTCACGCCGGAACCGGGAGCGGGTGTCGCCGACGCTCCGGACGGCGACGGCGACGGCGACGCGGCCGGCGCGGCGGGGGAGGTCGTCGCGGGGGGCGAGGGGGCCCGCTCCGCCCGGGCCGCGCCCGCCGTCCCTGCCCCGTCCTCCGCTCCGGCCCCGCTCACGCCTCCGGCCCCGCTCACGCCTCCGGTCGTGGTCACGCCTCCGGTCGTGGTCACGCCTCCGGTCGTGGTCACGCCCCCGGTCTGGGCGCACGCGGCGAGCAGCAGGCCCGCCCCCAGCAGCGCCCCGAGACGCGTCCGGCCGCCCCTGTCCCCGCCCACGAGGTCTCCTCCCGATGTCCACGACCTGCCGGGGAGCCTACCGGCCCTCCCCGGCCCTCGCAGGCGCCCGCGTGACCGTTCCCGGCGGCGCGGGAGCCGGCCGCGTGATCACCCGTTGGTGGGGAAGCCGAGGTTGACGCCGCCGTGGCTCGGGTCGAGCCAGCGGGAGGTGACGACCTTGCCACGGGTGTAGAAGTGCACGCCCTCGGTGCCGTGCACGTGGGTGTCGCCGAAGAGCGAGGCCTTCCAGCCGCCGAAGCTGTAGAAGGCCATCGGCACCGGGATCGGCACGTTGATGCCGATCATGCCGACCTCCACCTCGTTCTGGAAGCGCCGGGCCGCGCCGCCGTCGTTGGTGAAGACCGCGGTGCCGTTGCCGAACTCGCCGCCGTTGATCAGCTCCAGGCCCTCCTCGTACGAGGAGACGCGGACGATCGCCAGGACCGGGCCGAAGATCTCCTCGGTGTGCACCCGGGAGCCGGCCGGCACGTGGTCCAGGACCGTGGGCCCCAGCCAGAAGCCGGGGGTCTCCTCGGCGGCACCGCCGCCCAGGACCGGCGTCCGGCGTCCGTCCACCACCAGCTTGGCCCCCTCGGCGACGCCCAGGTCGAGGTAGGAGGCCACCTTGTCCCGGTGGGCCCCGGTGATCAGGGGTCCCATCTGCGAGGCGGGGTCGTCGCCGGGGCCGACGGTCAGCTCGGAGACCCGCGAGACGATCCGGTCGACCAGCTCGTCCCCGACCGGGTCGACGGCCAGCACCACGGAGATCGCCATGCAGCGCTCGCCCGCCGAGCCGAAGCCCGCCGACACCGCGGCGTCCGCCACGAGGTCGAGGTCGGCGTCGGGCAGGACCAGCATGTGGTTCTTGGCGCCGCCCAGCGCCTGGACCCGCTTGCCGTGCCGGGTGCCGGTCTCGTAGACGTACCGGGCGATGGGCGTGGAGCCCACGAACGAGACCGCGCGCACGTCCGGGTGCTCCAGCAGCCGGTCCACCGCGACCTTGTCGCCCTGCACGACGTTGAACACGCCGTCGGGCAGCCCGGCCTCCTTCCACAGCGAGGCCATCAGCAGCGACGCCGAGGGATCCCTCTCCGACGGCTTGAGGACGAAGGCGTTGCCCGCGGCGATCGCGATGGGGAACATCCACATCGGCACCATCGCCGGGAAGTTGAACGGGGTGATCCCCGCGACCACGCCCAGCGGCTGCCGGATCGAGTAGGAGTCGACCCGGGTGGAGACGCCCTCGGAGAAGCCGCCCTTGAGCAGGTGCGGGATGCCGCAGGCGAACTCCACGACCTCCAGGCCGCGGGCGACCTCGCCCAGCGCGTCGGAGTGGACCTTGCCGTGCTCGGCCGAGACGAGCCGGGCGAGCTCGTCGCGGTTGGCGTACATCAGCTCGCGGAAGCGGAACAGCACCTGCGAGCGCTTGACCAGCGAGGCGTCCCGCCACGCGGGCCAGGCGGCGACGGCGGCGGCCACGGCCGCGTCGACCTCGGCCGCCGAGGCCAGGTGGACCCGCCCGGCGACCTCTCCGGTCGCGGGACGGAAGACGTCGGCGGTACGGACCGCCCCCTCGGCGCCGCCGAGGGTCCCGGCGGTCCCGGCGGTCTCGACGGGGCCGCCGCCGATCCAGTGGGTGATGTTCTTCACGGGGCGACCTCGGCGTTGACGGTCTCGAGCGCGCCGACGATGATCCCGAGGCCCTCGGCGGCCTCGTCGGCGGTCAGGGTGAGCGGCGGTGCCATCCGGACCACGTTGCCGTACAGGCCGCCCTTGCCGGCCAGCAGGCCCGCCTCCTTCGTCTCCTCCATGAAGCGGCCGGCGAGCGCCGGGGCCGGCGCGCCGGTCGCCGGGTCGACCAGGTCGAGGGCGAACATCAGGCCCTTGCCCCGGACGTCGCCGACGATCGGCAGGCGCGGGGCCGCCTCGCGGAGCCCGTCGATGATCAGGGCGCCGGTCCTGGCGGCGTTCGCCTGCAGGTCGTGGTCGAGGACGTAGTCCAGGGTGGCGTTGGCGGCGGCCATCGAGACCGGGTTGCCGCCGAACGTGGACAGGCCGACGGCGTGCAGGCCGTCCATCAGGTCGCCGCGGGCGACGACGCCGCCCACCGCGAAGCCGTTGCCCAGCCCCTTGGCGAAGGTCATCATGTCCGGCGTGACGCCGTGGTTCTGGATGCCGAAGAAGGCCGAGCCGGTACGGCCCCAGCCGGTCTGCACCTCGTCGGAGATGAACAGGACGCCCTCGGCGGCCAGCACCTCCCGGTAGGCGGCGAACAGGCCGTCCGGGGGCATGGTGAAGCCGCCCACGCCCTGGACGGGCTCGGCGATCAGCGCGGCCACGTCGCCGCCGACGGCGGTGGAGAGCACGTGGCGCAGGTCCTCGACGCACGCGGCGACGTAGTCGGCGTCGGACATGCCCCGGAACGGGGTCAGGTGCCGGTCGGCGCCGTGCAGGAAGTGCACGTTGAGCGGCGAGAGCGAGCTGTTCTTCCAGGCGCGGTTGCTCGTCACGCCGACCGCGCCGAACGAGCGGCCGTGGTAGCTCTGCCGCATGGCCAGCACCTGGTCGGAGCGGCGCGCGTAGGTCGCCAGCAGCAGCGCGGTCTCGTTGGCCTCGGTGCCGGAGTTGGTGAAGAAGACCTTCGCGTCCGGGATGCCGGAGAGGCGGGCGATCTTCTCCGCCAGCTCGATCTGGCCGCGCATCAGATACAGCGTGGAGGTGTGCACGACCCCGGTGGCGAGCTGCCGCTCGACGGCCTCCCGCACCTCGGGCACGTCGTACCCGATCATGTTCGTCAGGATGCCGGCGAAGAAGTCGAGGTAGCTCTTGCCGGACGCGTCGACGACCCGGTTGCCCTTGCCCGAGACGATCTCGATGGGCTCGTCGTAGTAGAGGGCCAGCCAGTTGGGCATTACCGCGCGGTGACGCGCAAGGAGGTCCGACATGTATCGAGTATCACCGCTGGGGGCCACCACTCCTACCTGCAACATGTCGGCACATCCCGATCAAACCCGTCACACTGTCAGATCCAGCGCTCGTTCGTGACCGGCCGCCCCGCCGAGCCGGCCCCGCGGCGTCGGGCCTCGTACGGCTTGCGCCATGCGACGGATGCCGCAAGCCGCACGAGGGGGCGAGGGAGGACCCCGGTCCTCGGCCCGGCCGCGCCCCGCGCGGCCGTGGTACCAGCATCTCCCCCGCCCGCCGCCGGGGCAATCACGCGGGGCCGGACGAGACGCTCCCGAGACCGTCCCGGGCGCGCCCCCGTGACCGGCGCCCGGGAGATCGTCTCAGCCCTCCGCCTTCACCAGGCCCGCCTCCGTACCCGGCCCCGCCGGCCCCGTGCCCGATCCCGCCGGGGGCGCGGGCCGCAGCACCGCGAACGCCAGGGTGGCCGCGGCCAGGGTGAAGGCGACGCCCACCCAGGAGCCGAACGACATGGCCGAGACGAACGCCTCCCGCGCGGTCCCGATCACCCCCGGGTCGCCCAGCCGCATCGCCTCGCCGATCGACTCGCGGGCGGCGGCGGGCGCGTCCGCGGGCATCGAGGAGGTGTAGAAGGCGGCCAGCACGCTGCCGAGCACGGCGATGCTCAGCGCCATGCCGACCTGCTGGACGGTGTCGTTGAGCGCCGACCCGACGCCGGCGTGCGCGGGCGGCACGGCCCCCATCAGCGTCGCGTAGGCCGCGGGACCCGCCAGCCCGCCGCCGATCCCCATCAGCATGAGGCCGGCGATCAGCGTGCCGTACCCGGTCTCGGCGGTCATGAAGGCGAGCACGGCGAAGCCGCAGGCCATCACGGCGAGCCCGACGGCGACCAGCACCCGGTTGCTGACCCTGCTCCCCAGGCCGGCGCCCACCACGTTGAACAGGGCCGCGGCCACCGCGTACGGCAGCAGCGCCAGCCCGGCCCGCATGGGGCCGTAGCCCAGCACGAACTGCAGGTACTGGGTGAGCATCAGCAGCAGCGCGCCGGTGCCGAACGACATCAGCACGATCGAGAAGGAGGCGCCGCTGAAGTTGCGGTCGCGGAACAGCTCCAGCGGGAGCATCGGGTGGTCGGTCCTGCGCTCCCAGATCACGAACGCGGTCAGCGCGGCCACGGCGACGGCCGCCGCGACCAGCGTCCCCGCCGAGGTCCAGCCGGCCGACGGCGCCGAGATGACCACGTAGACCAGCGCGCCCATGCCGACGGTCGACAGCAGCACGCCGGCCGGGTCCAGCCTTCTCGCCGGGCCGCGCGACTCGGGCATCAGCAGTGTCGCGGCGATGCCCGCGACGATCGCGACCGGCACGTTGATCAGGAAGATCGAGCCCCACCAGTAGTGTTCGAGCAGGAAGCCACCGAGCGTCGGACCGGCGATCACGCCGACCATCGCCACCGCGCTCCACGCGGCGATCGCCTTGCGGCGCTCCCCCTCGTCGAAGACGGTGATCAGGATCGACAGCGTGCTCGGCATGAGGATGGAGCCGCCGACGCCCATCAGGGCGCGGGCGCCGATCAGGTGCCAGGGCTCGGTGACCAGCACGGCGAGCAGCGAGGCGCCGCCGAACAGCACCAGCCCGATGATCAGGAAACGCTTGCGGCCGTAGCGGTCGGACAGGCTGCCCGAGGTGAGCAGAAGCCCGGCGAAGACCAGGACGTAGGCGTCGATGATCCATTGGATGTCGGACGGGCTGGCGCCCAGGTCGACCATGAGGGCCGGGATGGCCAGGTTCAGGACGGTGTTGTCCACCACCAGGACCAGCAGGCTCAGGCAGAGCACCCCGAGGATCCACCAGCGCCTCGGGTCACGTTCGTCTCGTACAGTGTTCGATTCCACTCGCACACTGTACGACATCGTCGAACGGTGTACCACCGGATTTATGCTGGTCGTGTGAAAGAGCACTTCAGCTCCGTCTGGGCGCGCGAGCCGCGCACCACCAAGAGCCCGGCGCTGGGCCGCGAGCAGATCGTGCGCGCGGCCATGACGCTGCTGGACTCCGAGGGCCCGGACGCGCTGAGCATGCGCCGCCTGGGCGCCAAGCTCGGGTCCGGGGCCACCAGCATCTACTGGTACGTGGCCAACAAGGACGAGCTCCTGGAACTGGTCCTCGACGAGGTCTACGGCGAGTTCGACGTCCCGGAGATCGACGAGACCTCCTGGCGCAACGTCGCGGCCTCCTTCGCCTACGGCATGCGCCAGGCGCTGATGCGGCACCCGTGGGTGATCAATCTGGTGGGGTGCACCCCCGCCCTGGGTCCCAACGCCATGCGGATGATGGGCCGGCTGGTCGCCACCTTCGACCGGGCGGGATTCCGTGGCATGGACCAGGACTACGCGGCCTCGGCGCTGATGTCCTACGTGATCGGGGTCACCACCCCCGAGCTGTCCTGGCGGAACATGCTGGAGCGCACCGGGCTCGACTCCAACGGGATGAACGCGGTCATCCAGCCGGTGGTGGAGAAGGCCGCGGCCGGCCACCCCGAGCTGGTCGCCCGGTACGCCGAGTTCAAGAAGATGGACGTCGACACCTCCCGGGCGCTCAACTTCGAGTTCGGCCTGACCTGCCTGCTCGACGGCCTGGAGGCCCGCCTGAACCGCGCGGCCTCACGCCCGGCGCCTCCCCCGTCCCCCCCGCCGGCGTCGCGGAGCCGCTCGCGGGCGTCCACCCCGGCCGTCCCGCGCGGCGGGGACGGCGGGGACGGCGGGGACGGCGGCACGGCCTCACGCTGAGGTCCCGGGACGTGGGGCACGGTCACGGCGGATCCGGCGGCCCCGCTCCCCGCGCCGGCGGGTCGTCCGGAGGGGCCGGCGTCACCGGGAGACCGGCGACCCCGGCCGCCCCCCGTCACCCCTCCCGGCGGTCCTGCGCGGCGAGCACGGCGTCGCCGTGGGACTCGGCCCACCGGGACAGCATCTCGATGGGCTCCAGGAGGCTCCGGCCGAGGTCGGTGAGGTCGTACTCGACGCGCGGCGGGACCTCCGGGTAGGCGTGCCGGCTGATCAGGCCGTGCCCCTGGAGGCGGCGCAGGGTCTGGGTCAGCATCTTGGAGCTGATCCCCCCGATGAGGGCCTTGAGGTCACCGTAGCGCCGCGGCCCCCTCCCCAGCGCGAAGATCACCACGACCGACCACGTGTCGGCGACGACGTCGACCGCGAGCCGGGCCGGGCAGTCGGCGAGGAACACGTCCCCGGGCCTGTCGAAGTCCGCCACCTGCCGCTCCCCCTCCGCCGTCCCCGACAGGAACCTGCCGGTAACCATCGGATCCATACCGTGGACATCGACCGGCGACGGGCGGCCCGGGACCCGGGTGCGTGCCCGAAGGCCCGACCACGCGCGTCCGGGCCCGCCCGTCGCCACCGGCGACCGTCGTACCAATGATGGAGGAAGCACATGAAGATCGGTGTTCTGGGTGCCGGGCTGATGAGCGACGCGCTGGCCACCCGGTGGGTCGAGGCCGGGCACGAGGTCCTCATCGCCGGGCGGACGCCCGAGCGGGCCGCCCTCCTCGCGGAGAGGATCGGCGCGGGTGCCCGGCACGGCACCCCGCGGGAGGCGGCCGGCTTCGGTGACGTCGTGCTGGTGGCGATCCGCCATGAGGGCGTGCTGTCCACGCTGCGGGACGCGGGGGCCGCCGAGGGCGCCTTCCAGGGAAAGACGATCATCGACTGCAACAACCCGGTGGAGGTCGAGGACTTCACCCTGGTGACGCCCGCCGGGACGTCGCTCGCCGAGCGGATCCAGGATCTCGCGACGGGCTCGAACGTCGTCAAGGCCTTCAACCTCTGCCAGGCCAGGGTGTGGGAGATGAGACCCCCGGCGTTCGACGGCCGGCCCCTGGCCGTCCCCTTCGCCGGCGACGACGCCGGGTCCGCCGCCCTCGCGAGGACCCTGATCGCCGACCTCGGCTGCGTCCCCGTGCGGATCGGGCCGCTGCACCGCGCACGCCACCTCGAGGCGATGGCCGCGGTCGTCATCGGTCTCCTGTTCGGGGGGGCCGACCCGTACACCGTGTTCAACCTGATCACACCCGCCGCGGCCTGACCGGACGCACGAACGCCCGGCACCGTCGCGGGCCGTCCCGGTGGTGACGCCGGGACGGCCCGCCGGGCCGGTGACAGGCCGGTGACGGGCCGGGGGCGGCCCGTCCCGGAGCGGGTCAGATCTCCAGCCACCGCTGGATGCGGCGGAGCAGCTCCTGGGCGTCGACGGGCTTGGTCACGTAGTCGCTGGCGCCCGCCTGCAGGGTCTTCTCCCGGTCGCCCTGCATGGCCTTGGCGGTCACCGCGATGATCGGCAGGTCCGCGAAGTCGGCCATCTTGCGGATGGCCGCGGTCGCGGCGTAGCCGTCCATCTCCGGCATCATGATGTCCATCAGGACCAGGTCGATGTCCTCGTTGCGCGACAGGATCTCGATGCCCTTGCGGCCGTTCTCCGCGTACAGGACCTGCATGCCGTGCAGTTCCAGGATGTTGGTCAGCGCGAAGACGTTGCGGACGTCGTCGTCGATGACCAGGACCTTCCTGTCCACCAGCACCGTGTCCACCTGTTCCACCGGCTGGGGCCGCTCGTCGGGGCTGGGCTGCACCAGGGGCAGCACGTCACCCGGCTCGGGCGCCGACAGGTGCAGGGTGATGCGCTCGCGCAGCTCGTCGAGGCTGGGCAGGCGCTCCAGCGGCTGGGTGTTGGACCGGCCCTTGAGGAGGTTCTCCTGCGGGCGGGTGAGCGTGCGGGTGTGGTGGGCGAGCACCGGCAGCTCCCGCAGGACCGGGTCGTCGTCCAGCATGCGCAGGAAGTCGGCCGCCGCGTCCTGGCGCATGCCCAGGTCGAGCACGATGCAGTGGTGGGTGTCGGTGTTCAGCATCTCCACGGCGGCGACCGGGTCGTTGGCGGCCGACACCTGCACCGGCCCGTGCGTCTCGGGCAGGTCGGCCACGACGCTCTCGGCGAGCTGGGACAGGAGCCCGTTGGGCCGGGACTCCAGGACGAGCAGGCGCCGCCCCTCGGTGCCGGGGAACCGCTCCGGCACCGGCACGACCGGCGGCGCCGAGAGGACCGGGGCGGCCGCGGGGGCAGGCCCCCGCCCACCGGCCTGGCCGGTGCCGCCGAGGGTGAGGTCGGCGATCGGCAGGCAGAGGCTGAAGGTGCTGCCCGCCCCCAGCGTGCTGACCGCCCGGATCTCACCGTTGAAGAGCGTGGCGATCTCCCGGCTGATCGACAGCCCCAGGCCGGTGCCGCCGTACTTGCGGCTGGTGGTGCCGTCGGCCTGCTGGAAGGCGTCGAAGATCTGCGACAGGTTCTCCTCGGCGATGCCGATGCCGGTGTCCACCACCCTGAAGGCGAGCACCTCCTGGTCGCGCGCCCCGGCCAGGTCCATCCGCTCCACCCGCTCGATACGGAGCTCGACCGAGCCCCTCTCGGTGAACTTCACCGCGTTGGAGAGCAGGTTCCGCAGCACCTGCCGGAGCCTCTGCTCGTCCATGAGCAGCTCCTCGGGCACATCGGGGGCGACCACGACGTCGAACCGCAGCCCCTTCTCGGTGGTCAGCGGGCGGAACGTCGCCTCGACGTAGTCCAGGAGCTGCCGCAGCGGCAGCGGTTCGAGGCTGATGTTCATCTTGCCCGCCTCGATCTTCGACAGGTCGAGGATGTCGTTGATCAGCTGGAGCAGGTCGGTGCCGGCCGAGTGGATGACGTTGGCGTACTCCACCTGCTTGGCGGTGAGGTTGCGCGCCGGGTTCTGCGCCAGGAGCTGGGCCAGGATGAGCAGCGAGTTGAGCGGGGTGCGCAGCTCGTGGCTCATGTTGGCCAGGAACTCGCTCTTGTACTTGGAGGCCAGCGCGAGCTGCTTGGCTCGGTCCTCCAGCTCCTGGCGGGCCTGCTCGATCTCGCTGTTCTTCGTCTCGATGTCGCGGTTCTGCCGGGCCAGCAGCTCGGCCTTCTCCTCCAGCTCGGCGTTGGAGCGCTGCAGCTCCTCCTGCCCGACCTGCAGCTCGGTCGCCAGGCGCTGCGACTCGGTCAGCAGCGAGTCCGTACGGGCGTTGGCGACGATGGTGTTGACGTTGACGCCGATGGTCTCCACCAGCTGCTCCAGAAAGGCCCGGTGCACCTGGGTGAAGCGGTTGAGGCTGGCCAGCTCGATCACGCCGAGCACCTGGTCCTCGACGATGATCGGCAGCACGATCAGGTTGACCGGCCCGGCCGATCCCAGGCTGGAGGAGATCGTGAGGTAGCCGGGGGCGATGTCCTCGACCAGGATCGGCCGCTTGGCGACGGCGGCCTGTCCCACCAGGGAGTCGCCGAAGAAGTGCCGGCGGGTGGTGTCGCGGTGCCCGTAGCAGCCGACGACCCGCAGCTGTGAGCCGTCCGGCTTCTCCTCGGCCAGCAGGAACGTCCCGTGCTGGGCGTAGACCAGCGGCGCCAGCTCGTTCATCACCAGCTCGGCCACGACCGCCAGGTCGCGGTGCCCCTGCATCAGCCCGGAGATGCGGGCCAGGTTCGACTTGAGCCAGTCCTGTTCCTGGTTGGCCAGGGTGGTCTCGCGCAGCGACTTCACCATGGAGTTGATGTTGTCCTTGAGCTCGGCCACCTCGCCCGAGGCGTCGACGGTGATCGAGCGGGTGAGGTCGCCCGAGGTCACCGCGCTGGTCACCTCGGCGATGGCCCGCACCTGGCGGGTCAGGTTGCCGGCCAGCTCGTTGACGTTCTCGGTCAGCCGCTTCCAGGTGCCCGAGACGCCCTCGACCTCGGCCTGGCCACCCAGCCGTCCCTCGCTGCCCACCTCGCGCGCCACCCGGGTGACCTCGGCGGCGAACGACGACAGCTGGTCCACCATCGTGTTGATCGTGGTCTTGAGCTCCAGGATCTCGCCCCGGGCGTCCACGTCGATCTTCTTGGTCAGGTCGCCCTGCGCGACGGCCGTGGTGACCTGCGCGATGTTGCGCACCTGGTTGGTCAGGTTGTTGGCCATCGAGTTGACGTTGTCGGTGAGGTCCTTCCAGGTGCCCGCCACGTTGGGCACGCGCGCCTGACCGCCCAGCTCGCCCTCGGTGCCGACCTCGCGTGCCACGCGCGTCACCTCGTCGGCGAACGCGCTCAGCGTGTCGACCATGGTGTTGATGGTCTGGGCGAGCGCGGCGACCTCGCCCTTGGCCTCGACGGTGATCTTCTGTGACAGGTCGCCGCGGGCGACGGCCGTGGTGACCTGCGCGATGCTGCGCACCTGGCTGGTCAGGTTGTTGGCCATCGAGTTGACGTTGTCGGTGAGGTCCTTCCAGGTGCCCGAGACCCCCCGCACGGTGGCCTGGCCGCCGAGGTTGCCCTCGGTGCCGACCTCGCGTGCCACCCGGGTCACCTCGTCGGCGAAGGCCGAGAGCTGGTCCACCATCGTGTTGATGGTCTCCTTCAGCTCCATGATCTCGCCCCGGGCGTCCACCCGGATCTTCTGCGACAGGTCGCCCTTGGCCACGGCCGTGGTGACCTGCGCGATGCTGCGCACCTGGGCGGTGAGGTTGTCGGCCATGACGTTCACCGACTCGGTCAGCGCCTTCCAGGTGCCCGAGACGCCCTTGACGTCGGCCTGCCCGCCCAGCCGGCCGTCGGTGCCGACCTCGCGGGCGACCCGGGTCACCTCGTCGGCGAACGACGAGAGCTGGTCCACCATCGTGTTCAGCGTGTTCTTCAGCTCCAGGATCTCGCCCCGCGCCGAGACCGTGATCTTCTGCGACAGGTCGCCGCGGGCGACGGCGGTGGCCACCTGTGAGATGTTGCGCACCTGGTCGGTGAGGTTGCCCGCCATGTAGTTGACCGAGTCGGTGAGGTCGCGCCAGGTGCCCGAGACGCCCTTGACGTCGGCCTGCCCGCCCAGTCGTCCCTCGGTGCCGACCTCGCGGGCGACCCGGGTCACCTCGTCGGCGAACGACGAGAGTTGGTCCACCATCGTGTTGATGGTGTTCTTGAGTTCGAGGATCTCGCCCCGGGCGTCCACGGTGATCTTCTGCGACAGGTCGCCCTTGGCGACGGCCGTGGTGACCTGCGCGATGCTGCGGACCTGGTCGGTGAGGTTGCCC
>NZ_JBFABE010000059.1:0-52169 GCF_040640155.1 Streptosporangium sp. NPDC023615 | reverse complement strand
GAATGGCGCAACGTCGCGGCGAACTGGCTCGCCTACCACACCTCGGCGGTGCCGGGCCGGGTGCTCATCGGCGGCACCGGCTTCAGCCAGGACCTGCGCGACGTCTGCAACGACAGCCGCTTCAACGCGACGCTGCTGTCCTTCCACCACTACGCCTTCTTCTACGGCGCCATGACCTACGACGCCTTCCGGAGCCACATCCAGACGCGCCTGGGCAACTGCGCCTCCCGCGCGGTCGCGACCGAGTTCGGCGCGCCGATGTCCACCGGCCTCGACTACAGCGACCCGAACAGCGCCGACAACTTCGTGCGCTACATCCGCGCCGTGGCCCAGGTCATGCGCGACAACCGGATGGGCGGCACCTACTGGCCCGCCCTCGGCGGCAAGACGGGCACCATCGGCTACGACTGGTACTCGATGTACGCCCTGAGCGGCAGCGGCACCGATCTCAACCTGACGATCCGCAACGCCTCCGGCGCCAACCGGATCCGGTACGCCTGGGGCGACACCGTCAGCGACCCCACCCCCCCGCCGGTGACGTACTACCGGGTCGACGTGCGCCACAGCGGCAAGGCCATGGACGTCCAGCAGCCGAACACCGACAACGGCGCGCGCGTCGGGCAGTACCCCTACGGCGGCAACGCGTGGCAGCAGTGGCGGTTCCAGGACGCCGGCGGCGGCTACTGGCGCATCGTCAGCCGCCACAGCGGGAAGTGCCTCGACGTGGTGAGCGCCTCGACCGCCGACGGCGCCGAGCTCGTCCAGTACACCTGTGGCACCGGCACCAACCAGCAGTTCCAGATGGTCGCGGTCGGCGGCTACTTCCAGCTCCGGGCACGACACAGCGGCAAGTGCGTGGACGTGCCGTCCGCGTCGACCGCGGACGGCGCGATCCTCAAGCAGTACCCGTGCAACACCGGCGCCAACCAGCAGTGGTCGCGCACGGCCGTCTGACGGCCGTCCCGGCGTGACCGCGGACGCGGTACGCCCCTCACACCCCCGGTGCCGATCTCGTGCCCGGTGCCGGGGGAGCGGGCGCGGGGCCGGCGGGTGAGGTCGCGCAGGGGGCGGTGACGGTGATCGTCACGGCGCCGGGGGCGCAGCCGCCCGCGCGGGTGCACGCCTCGACCGGGACGGTCCAGACGCCCGGCACCCGGGAGGCGCCGCCGAGCAGCCCGTCGGCGTCGATCGTGATCCCGGCGGGCAGCAGGGTGGTGTCGACGACCCGGAAACCGAGCGTCTCACCCGCGGGGGCGGTCAGCGTGATCCTGCCCCTCAGCGGCCGTCCGGCCGGGGCGCCGAAATGGCCGAGGATCGGGCGGGCGAGGGGCGGTGAGGGCCGGACGGCCGGCGGGGCGGCCGGGATCGCGCGGGGCGCCGGGGTCACCCGGGTCATCGGGACGGCCCGGGCCGGCCGGGGGAGCGCGGTCGTCCGGGGGGTACCGGTCCCGCGGCGCACCGGGACCGCCGCCGGCGGGCCGGCCGGGGGCGGGGAGGCGAGAGGCGGCCGGACGAAGGGGAGCGCGGGGTCCGGGAGCGGGGCGGGGACGGGGCGGGGCACCGGAAGGGGGACGGCGATCCGGGCCGGGGAGGCGGGCCTCGTGCCCGGGGACGCGGCCGACACGGCGGCCGATTCGGCAGACGCGGCAGACGCGGTGGCCGGTGTGCCGTACGCCAGGACTCCGGCGACGATCACCCCGGCTCGGAGGAAACCCTGTCTGCGCCACATGAACGATCCCCCGTACGAGAAACGGACCCTTCCCTCACGATGCCGGAGGGATCATCAAGGGATCGTCCGGGGGGTCTCCGCGATCACCCACGATCGGGTCAGGGCGTTCGGGCACCGATGATCGGGGGATCGGGAGGCGGGCTCGGGGCGCGTCGTGCGGGGTGTGGCCGTACCGCTCCGTACGGCGGCACCGCGCGGCGGGATGTGTGACCTCTGGATGCCGGGTTCACCGGTCGGCGGACGTCGTCACGGCCGGCTGCGCACCGTCCCCGTGATCGGCCGGGGCGCGGTGTGGTGATCCGGTGGTCGGTGAGGTTCGCGCTCCCCCATGGATCGGCCGGGAGCGCGGGTGACGCGGTTCAGGGCGGGGCCGGGCCTCGCCCGGCGGTCAGTTGAGCACTCGGGTGACGAACAGAGCCAATCGATCCGCTCCTGTCACGATTCCATCGAAGACTCCGTTGACCGCACTCGCCGCTTCGGCGGGCTTGGTGAACAGATAGAAGACCACGAACGCTACCGCGAGGTAGGTGAGGACCTTCTTGACCTGCATGGGGGCCTCCTGGCAGTTCCAATCCCAGCCGTATATACCCGAATTTTATCGATCTTTGGCATCTGCGGCCCGGGTGGCTCCCGGATTTTGATGATCATACCCGGAGCACGGGGACGAGCCGTGGTCCGGTCGCGAGTCTGGCATAGGTCACACCCGCCATGGTGCGGTCATGGGGCGATCCTGTCCAATGTTCACTGCCAGGTATACCGGTAGGGCTAGGCCGGGCGGGCGGGTACGGCGGACCCGGGGACCGTTCCAGGGGGGGCGGGCGCCGGGCCGGGAGGGGCGGCGGGCCGGAGACCGCCGCCCCCGGGGGCGGGCGGGGGACGCGTGGGGAGGGGGTCAGGCGACGAAGCCGTGGAAGCGCGAGATCTCCTCGTCACGGTGGTGGACGACCACCTCGGTGGGACCGATCAGGCTCTGGTGCACCTCGGCGCGGACGGCGGAACCGTTCGGCAGCGTGCCCCTGAGGGAGAAGTCCCCGGCCGCCTCGGCCCGGTCGACCTCCCGGCCGTCGACCGTGAGGACCCAGCGGGCGTGCACGGGACCGGTCTTGCCGGTCACCGCCACCGTGTGACCGTCGACGTGGACGCTGTAGTCATCGCTCGTAAGGCTCATGTCCCCCGATTTCCCTGGAAGGGGGGCCTTTAACGTCGTGCGGGACGGCGGTCCGGGCGGCCGGTGCCCGCCCCGGCCGCGACGGCGGCCCCACGGCCCCCGTCACCTCCGCCTTCGGCTCCCGGTCTCGCGCCGGGGCGGCTCAGATGCCCAGGGGGGTGTCCATCAGCCGGGCGACCGCCTCGTCGTCGCCGCTGACGTCGACCTTGGCGTGCGCCTGGCGGCCGAAGCAGAACAGCAGCAGCTCCCCGGCCCGGCCGGTCACCTCGACCTGCCCGGTGGCGTCCCTGGGGCCGCCGATGGCCACGCCCCCGCCGATGCGGTGCAGGATCACGCGGACGGGGGAGCGGCGCAGGAACACCCGGGCGCCGGCGCGGATCTGCTTCCAGAACCGCTCCTCGAGGTCGCCGGGGAGCTCGCGCGGCTCCCAGACCCGCTGGGCGCGCCGTACGTCCTCGTGGTGGACGAAGTACTCCGTCGTGTTGACCACCTCGTCCAGGGCGGGCAGCCGGTAGAGCCCGGCCGGGCCGGAGCGCACCAGCTCGACGAGGCCCGTGTAGCCCTTCGTGGACTTGAGGGCCTCCTGCACCCTGGCGGTGCGCCCGGCCAGCGGCTTGAGGAGGATGCCCCCGGCGGCGTCGGGGCGGCGTTCGCGGAGCACGAGGTGGGCGGCGAGGTCGAAGGTGGTCCATCCCTCGCACAGCGTGGGGGCGTCCGGCCCGACCGTGGCGAACAGGTCGGCGAGCGCGGCGCGCTCGACGCGGGCGTGGTTCATCGGATACCTCCGTAGGCGGTCCGGGGCCTCGGCCCCGGGGCTCGACCCCCCGGCCCGCGGCAGTAGGAAGGAGGTCGATCGATCATTCTAGCAACGTCGTTGCGCGGGCAACCGGTGGCGTGCTCCCCTCAGGCCGGGAGGCGGGCCCGGGAATAACCGCATGATCGACTTTGATAGGGACTTAGGTAGAAACAAGCCACACATCTCCTCCGAAGGGACACTCCCCGCGTGTCGAGCAAGGTGACCACCGCAGTCATGCGCCGGGGGATCGGTGTCCTCGGGGTGGCCGTCCGCGCCGAGAAGTCGATCTTCACCGCGGCCGTCCTGTCCAGCGCCCTGTACGGCTTCATGACCGTCGCGGCGGCGTGGGCGCTGGGCTGGGCCACCGACCACGTCGTGCTCCCCGCCTTCAGGAACGGTGACATCACCACCGGCACCCTGGTCGCGGGGACGCTCCTCATCCTCGGCGTGTCGCTGCTCAAGGCGCTGGGCGTGGCCGGCCGGCGCTACTTCGCCGGGGTCATGCAGTACCGGATGCAGGCCCGTTCCCGCCGCGACGTCACCCGCCAGTACCTGAGGCTCCCGCTGGCCTGGCACCACCGCCACCCGACCGGGCAGCTGCTGTCCAACGCGGGCTCCGACGTCGAGGCGGCCTGGGCGCCGCTGGCCCCGCTGCCGATGGCGGTCGGGGTGGTGGTGATGCTCGTCACCGCCGCGGTCGCGATGGTGATCACCGACCCGGTCCTCGCCCTGGTGGGCTTCCTGGTCTTCCCCGCGATCGCCGTGCTCAACCTGGTCTACCAGCGCAGGCTCAACCCGCTGGCGACCCGCGCCCAGCAGCTGCGCGCCGAGGTCAGCGAGATCGCCCACGAGAGCTTCGACGGCGCCCTGGTCGTCAAGACCCTGGGCCGCGAGGACGAGGAGACCGCCAGGTTCACGGCCAAGGCCCAGGAGCTGCGCGACGCCAACATCGCCGTCGGCCGGGTCCGCGGCCTGTTCGACCCGGTGCTGGAGGCGCTGCCCACCCTGGGCGTGCTCGCGGTGCTGCTGATCGGCGCGATGCGGCTGGAGAGCGGCGCGATCGGCTCGGGGGTGCTCGTCCAGGTCGCCTACCTGTTCACGCTGCTGGCCTTCCCGATCCGGGCGCTGGGCTGGGTGCTGGCCGAGCTGCCCCGGTCGGTGGTCGGCTACGAGCGGATCCGGGCCGTGCTGGACGCCAGCGGGTCCATGGAGCACGGCACGGCCGAACTGCCCGGCACCGACCCGGTCAGGCTGGAGGTGCGCGACCTGGCCTACGCCTACGGCGACGGCGACTTCCCCGTCCTGCGCGAGGTGAGCCTGGAGGTCGAGCCCGGACGGACCGTCGCCCTGGTCGGCCCCACCGGCTCGGGCAAGTCCACGCTCGCCCAGACCTTCGTCCGCCTGGTCGACCCGGCCTCGGGCGCCGTCCTGGTGGACGGCACCGACCTGCGCGAGGTGGCCCGGGGAGGAGTCAGCGGCGCGGTCGCCCTGGTGCCCCAGCAGACGTTCCTGTTCGACGACACCGTACGCGGCAACGTCGCCCTCGGCCTGCCCGTGGCCGACGAGGAGGTCTGGGCGGCGCTGCGGCTGGCCCAGGCCGAGGGGTTCGTCAGCGCGCTGCCCTCCGGGCTCGACACCATGGTCGGCGAGCGCGGCACCTCCCTGTCCGGCGGCCAGCGCCAGCGGATCGCCCTGGCCCGCGCGCTGGTGCGCCGCCCCAGGCTGCTGATCCTGGACGACTCCACCTCCAGCGTCGACCCGCAGGTCGAGGCCAGGATCCTGTACGGGCTGCGGGACGCGGCCCAGGTCTCCACGGTCGTCGTGATCGCCTACCGGATGGCCACCATCGCCCTGGCCGACGAGGTCGTCTACCTCGACCACGGCCGCATCGCCGACCGCGGCTCCCACGCGGAGCTGCTGGAGCGCTGCGAGGGCTACCGCAACCTGGTCACCGCCTACGAACGTCAGGGCGCCGAGCGCGAGGCGCTCGCCGCCGAACACGAGGAAGAGGTCAGCGCGTGAGGCAGTACGACCGGAGCCCGGCCGCCCCCGGACCGCGGGCGGGAGGGCTCCGATGAGCGCGTTCCAGGGGATCGAGCGCTCCGGCCTGGCCACGGTCCGCCACGGGCTGTCGCTCACGCCGGAGTTCCGCAAGGGCCTGGCCGGGACGCTCGCGCTGGCCGTGGTCGCCACGGCCGGCAAGGTCATCGTGCCGATCGCGGTCCAGCAGACCATCGACACCGGCCTGGCCGGCGACACCCCCGACCTGGCCTACGTCCGCACCACGGTGCTGATCTGCGCCGCCGCGGTGGTGTTCACCGCGCTGTGCGCCTACCTGATGAACGTCCGCCTGTACCGGGTCACCGAGTCCTCGCTGGCCACGCTGCGGGTGCGCGGCTTCCGGCACGTGCACGACCTGTCGGTGCTCACGCAGAACACCGAGCGGCGCGGCGCGCTCGTCTCCCGGGTGACCGGCGACGTCGACCAGATCAGCACGTTCATGCAGTGGGGCGGACTGATGATCATCATCGCCCTGGGGCAGTTGCTGGTCGCCACCGCGCTGATGTTCGTCTACTCCTGGCAGCTCGCCCTGGTGGTGTGGGCGTGCTTCCTGCCGCTCATGGTCGTGCTGCCGCGTTTCCAGCGGTGGCTGTCGGGGGCCTACACGCGGGTGCGCGAGCGCACCGGCGACATGCTGTCGGCCGTCAGCGAGGCCGTGGTGGGCGCCGCGGTGATCAGGGCGCACGGCTCGGAAGCCCGTACGGCCGAGCGGCTCGACGTCGCGATCGAGGCCAACAAGGCGGCCCAGGCCCGCACCCAGCGGATCGTCGCTACCGTCTTCCCGCTGACCGAGATCGTCGCGGCCGTCGCGCTGGCCGCGCTGGTGCTGGTCGGGGTCAGGCTCGGGCTGGCGGGCGACATCAGCGAGGGGCGCCTGGTGGCCTTCCTGTTCCTGATCACGCTGTTCGTCTCGCCGATGCAGATGGCCACCGAGGTGCTCAACGAGGCGCAGAACGCCGTCGCCGGGTGGCGGCGCATCCTCGGCGTGCTCGACACCCCGGCCGACGTCGCCGACCCCGGCGACGACGGCGTCGACCTGCCGCGCGGCCCCATCTCGGTCTCCTTCCAGGACGTCGGATTCTCCTACCCCGGCGGGGCGCCGGTGCTGCACGGCGTCTCGGCCGACATCACGCCGCGCTCGCGGGTGGCCGTGGTGGGGGAGACCGGCTCGGGCAAGACGACCTTCGCCAAGCTGCTCACCCGCCTGATGGACCCGGTCTCGGGCAGGATCACCGTCGACGGCCACGACCTGCGCGACGTGCGCTTCTCCTCGCTGCGCCGCAGGATCGTCATGGTGCCCCAGGACGGGTTCCTGTTCGACGGCACCCTGGCGGAGAACATCGCCTTCGGCCGGCCCTCGGCGACCGAGGCGGAGATCAGGCTGGCCCTGACCGAGCTGGGGCTCACCGACTGGCTGGAGGGGCTGCCCGCCGACCTGGCGACCGAGGTCGGCCAGCGCGGCGAGTCGCTGTCGGCCGGTGAGCGCCAGCTCGTCGCGCTGGCCCGCGCCTACCTGGCCGACCCCGACCTGCTCCTGCTGGACGAGGCCACCTCGGCGGTGGACCCCGCCACCGAGGTGCGGCTGGCCCGCGCGCTGGAGGGGGCCACCCGGGGGCGTACGGCCGTCTCCATCGCCCACCGGCTCTCCACCGCCGAGGCCGCGGACGAGGTGTTCGTCTTCGACCGGGGCCGGATCGTGCAGCGCGGCCCGCACGCCGAGCTCGTGCGGCAGCCGGGCGTCTACGCCGACATGTACGCCTCCTGGGTCTCGGCGGCCCGTTCGTAGGTGCCCCGCGGCCGGCTGGGAGCGGGGACACGGCCGGCCGGGACCGCGGGGAACGGCCGGTCAAGGCCGTCCCGTCGTCGAGGATTAGCCTGGTCACGGTGAGGTAGAGGCAAGGACGGGCGGATCCCACGTTCCGCCCCGGGGAAGGGACCGATGACAGAGGTACTGGGCGAAGAGCCCATGGGCGGGCAGCCGCCCGTCCTGGACGTCCGATCGGCCATGGAACGCAGCGACCTGCTCGACGAGCTGGCGGACCTGCGGGTCGAGGACGACGACGACGACGATCCCGTCCTGGTGCGGGTGGACGGGTCCCCGGTCGACACCTGGCGGGAGAGGTACCCCTACTCCGAGCGGATGGACCGGGCGGAGTACGACCGGCTCAAGCGACTGCTCCAGATCGAGCTGCTCAAGCTGCAGTACTGGATCAAGGACAACGGCGGGCGCCTGATCATCCTCTTCGAGGGGCGTGACGCGGCCGGCAAGGGCGGCACGATCAAGCGCTTCATGGAGCACCTCAACCCCCGCGGGGCCAACGTGGTGGCGCTGGAGAAGCCGAACGAGCGCGAGAGCACCCAGTGGTACTTCCAGCGCTACATCTCCCACCTGCCCGCCGCCGGGGAGATGGTCTTCTTCGACCGCTCCTGGTACAACCGCGCCGGCGTCGAGCGGGTGATGGGCTTCTGCACCCCCGAGGAGTACCTGGAGTTCCTGGAGCAGGCCCCGGCGTTCGAGCGGATGCTCGTCCGCGACGGCATCCACCTGGTGAAGTTCTGGTTCTCGGTGTCGCGCTCGGAGCAGCGCACCCGGTTCGTGATCCGGCAGGTCGACCCGGTGCGGCAGTGGAAGCTCTCGCCGATGGACCTGAAGTCGCTCGACAAGTGGAACGACTACACCGAGGCCAAGGAGGACATGTTCGTCAACACCGACACGGAGGAGGCGCCGTGGACGGTGATCAAGAGCAATGACAAGAAGCGTGCCAGGATCGAGGCCATGCGGCACGTCCTGAGCATGTTCGAGTACGACAACAAGGACCACGACGTCGTCGGCACCCCCGATCCGAAGATCGTGGTCCACGCCGCCGACGTGCTGGACGACGACCGCTCGAGCTGAGCGCCCGCCGTCCCACCCGTGCCGGGCACCGGCCCTCCCCGCCGGTGCGGCACAATTGCGGCATGCCCCTTGACCCCGCCATCGCCGCCCGGCTGAAGCGCACCGCCGACGGGCTGGTCCCCGCCGTGGTCCAGCAGTACGACACCGGCGAGGTGCTCATGCTCGCCTGGATGGACGACGAGGCGCTGCACCGCACGCTCACCACCGGCAGGGCCACCTACTGGTCACGCAGCCGCGGGTCCTACTGGGTGAAGGGCGACACCTCCGGCCACGTCCAGCACGTGAGGTCCGCCGCGCTCGACTGCGACGGGGACACCCTGCTGCTCAGGGTCGACCAGGTGGGCGCCGCCTGCCACACCGGCGACCGGACCTGCTTCGACGCCGGCGAGCTGGCGGTGACCGGGGCATGACGGCCGGGCGGGAGCCGTGGATCTGGCTGGGGGCCTGCGTGGCGGGCGCCCTGCCGGTGCTGCTCGCCGCCGGGCGCGACTGGTTCACCGTGACGTACGGCACCCGCCAGGTGGCCCTCTCGGCCGCCGAGCTGGCCCCGGCGCTCGGGCCCGCCGCCTGGGCGGCGCTCGCCGCGGCGGTCGCCGTGCTCGCGACGGGCGGCCTCTGGCGCGCGGTCGTCGGCGCGGTGCTGGCGCTCTGCGGGGCCGGGGTGGTCGCCGCCTCCTGGTGGGGGAGCGGTACGGACGCCGCGCTGCGCCTCGCCGCCGAGCGGGCACCGACGGCGACGGCGACGGGCGCGGTCCCGCACCTCGTCCCGGCCCCCGCCTGGCCGCTCGTCGCCGGGGCCGGAGGGGTGCTCCTGCTGGCCGCGGGCGTGGCGGCGGTCCTGCGGGGCGGTCGCTGGCCGGGCATGTCCGGCCGCTACGACCGCCCCGGGACCGCCGGTCCCGGCGCGGGCCGTCCCGCCCCGGGCTCCTCGGCGCCGAGCGGCCCGAGCGCCGTGAGCCCCCCGAGCGCCGCGAGCGAGCGGGCGCTCTGGGACGCCATCGACGAGGGGACCGACCCGACGGCCGGTCCGGACCCCGGGACGCCTGACCCGGCCGCGCGCCCTCGGTGACGTCCCGGTCGCGGTGGGCTGGTCCGGAGGGGCGTACCCCGTCGTTCCGGAGGCATTTTCGCTAGTATTTCGCCCGTAACCCGGAAAATCAGGAGTCATCATGAGCTACGGCAATCAGTCCGGTGGTTATGGACAGCCTCCGGAGAACGGTGGCTACGGCTCCTCGGACCCCAAGGGTTCCTCCGGCGGCTACCCGCCCCCCGGTGGTTACGGCTACCCGGCCGACCACGGTCCCGCGGGGGGCTACGGTTCGCCGGGCGGCTACGGGCCCGCGGGCGGCTACGACCCCTCCGGGGGCTACGGGCCGCAGCAGGACGGGTACGGGCCGGCCGGTCACGACCCCTACGGCGGTTACGGGGGCTACGGGGGCTACGGGCCGCCGCCGTCCCGGCCCAACAACGGCATGGCCATCGCCGCTCTGATCATGGGCATCTGCGGGCTGATCGCCTGTGGCGTCCCCTCGGTCGTGGGCGCCGTGCTCGGTCACATCTCCCTGGGACAGATCAACCGGACCGGTGAGGACGGGCGGGGCATGGCGATCACCGGGCTGGTGCTGTCCTACATCGGGATCGCGTGCTGGGTGGGCTTCCTCGTCCTCTGGCTGGTGCTGGTCGGCACCCTCGGCGGTGCCGCCCTGCTGAACGGCGGCTGAGCCGGGTCCTCCGCGGGTAGGCTGGCCGGCCGGAGGCGGGTCATCGGTGGGAGGTGCTGACGGTCGTGCCGACGAGCCGGGCCGCGAGGTCACGGGTGGCCGTGCCGGTGTCGCTGGGGATCGCGGCGGCCGCCGCGGTGGCCTTCGTGGCGGCGGTGGACCCGAACGAGCCCGGCCACTACCCCCCCTGCCCGTTCCTGGTGCTCACCGGCCTGTACTGCCCGGGCTGCGGCGGGTTGCGAGCGGTGCACGCGCTCGCGCACGGTGATCCGCCGGCCGCCCTGGGGCTCAATCCGCTGGTCGTGATCCTGATCCCGGTCGTGGTCGCCCTCTGGGGCCGGTGGACGCTGCGCGTCTGGCGCGACGGCGCCGCCGTGGTCACGGACGGGGGCGCCGCCGCGGGCGGGGGCGGGAAGACGGGCACCGGCATGGGCGGGGAGGCGGGCACGGGCGCCCGCGCGGGGACGGGCGGGATCGCCGGGCCGAGCTCCCGCAAATCCGTACAACCCGCGCATGGATGGCTATTACTGACTTTAGTGCTCGCATTTTGGATAGTGCGAAATCTTCCTTTTGGTGAATTCCTAGCCCCATAGTCACCTATAGGTCTCACCCCGTGGCCGGGTGACCCCGGGCGGGCCGATACCATCGGCGGGACAAGGGCAGTCGATCGGGAGGGGCCTTACTCGTGAGCGAGCGGAGCGAGCGAACCACGGACACGACGGCGTTCGCGAGCCTGGCCTCCGAGCTTCGCGGGGAGGGCAAGTGAGCGTGCTCGAGGAGATCCTCGAAGGAGTCCGCGCCGACCTGGCCGAGCGGCAGGAGAAGGTGACGCTGGCCGAGCTCAAGGAGCGGGCCGCGAAGGCGCCCGCCCCGCGCGACGCGTACGCGGCGCTGGGCGGGGACCAGGTGGCGGTCATCGCCGAGGTCAAGCGCTCCAGCCCGTCCAAGGGCGCCCTGGCCGCGATCGCCGACCCCGCCGCGCTGGCCGGCGACTACGAGTCGGGCGGCGCCCACGTCATCAGCGTGCTCACCGAGCGGCGCCGCTTCGGCGGCAGCCTCGACGACCTGGCCGCGGTGCGCGCCGTCGTCGACATCCCGGTGCTGCGCAAGGACTTCATCGTCACCTCCTACCAGCTCTGGGAGGCCCGGGCCTACGGCGCCGACCTGGCGCTGCTGATCGTCGCGGCGCTCGACCAGAACGCGCTGGTCTCGCTCATCGAGCGGGCCGAGTCGATCGGCCTGGCCCCGCTGGTCGAGGTGCACACCGCCGAGGAGCTCGACCGGGCGCTGGCCGCCGGAGCGAAGATCATCGGTGTCAACGCGCGCGACCTCAAGACCCTCGAGGTGGACCGCGAGGTGTTCGCCAAGCTCGCCCCCAAGATCCCCGAGGGCGTCATCAAGATCGCCGAGTCGGGCGTGCGCGGCCCCCACGACCTGCTCGCCTACGCCAGGGCCGGCGCCGACGCCGTGCTGGTCGGCGAGAGCCTGGTGACCGGCAGGGATCCGCGGGCCGCCGTGGTCGACCTGGTCACCGCCGGTGCCCATCCCGCATCCCGACCCGAGGGGCAGTAAGCAGTGACGACTCAAGACGGAACCGTCCTCACCACCGCGGACCTCGCGGGCAACGGCGTGCACGGCGACGACCCCGACGTGCACGGCAAGTTCGGCATCTTCGGCGGTCGTTACGTCCCCGAGGCGCTGATCCCCGCCCTGGACGAGGTCGCCGCCGAGTACGACAAGGCCAAGAACGACGTGGCCTTCCTGCGCGAGTTCGACCACCTGCTGCGCACCTACGCCGGGCGGCCCACCACGCTGACCGAGGTGCCCCGCTTCGCCGAGCAGGCGGGCGGCGCCCGGATCATCCTCAAGCGCGAGGACCTGACCCACACCGGCGCCCACAAGATCAACAACGTGCTCGGCCAGGCCCTGCTGACCAAGCGGCTGGGCAAGTCGCGCGTGATCGCCGAGACCGGCGCCGGGCAGCACGGCGTCGCCACCGCGACCGCCGCGGCCCTGATGGGCCTGGAGTGCGTGATCTACATGGGCGCCGTCGACTGCGAGCGCCAGGCGCTCAACGTCGCCCGGATGAAGCTGCTCGGCGCCACCGTCGTGCCGGTCACCAACGGCAGCCAGACCCTCAAGGACGCCATCAACGAGGCGTTTCGCGACTGGGTGGCCAACGTCGACCGCACCCACTACCTGTTCGGCACGATCGCCGGGCCGCACCCGTTCCCCGAGATCGTCCGCGACTTCGCCCGGATCATCGGCGTCGAGGCCCGCCGCCAGATGCTGGAGCTCACCGGTGCCCTGCCGGACGCGGTCGCCGCGGCGGTCGGCGGCGGCTCCAACGCCATCGGCATCTTCCACGCCTTCATCGGCGACCGCGACGTCCAGCTGCACGGCTACGAGGCGGGCGGGCGCGGCCTGGAGAGCGGCGAGCACGCCCTGACCCTCACCGAGGGCTCCGTCGGCGTGCTGCACGGCTCGCGCACGTACGTGCTCCAGGACGACGAGGGCCAGACGGTCGAGTCGCACTCGATCTCGGCCGGCCTCGACTACCCCGGTGTCGGCCCCGAGCACGCCTGGCTCAAGGACACCGGCCGCGCCGTCTACCACGGCATCACCGACGCCGAGGCGATGGACGCCTTCTCGCTGCTGGCCCGCACCGAGGGCATCATCCCGGCGATCGAGTCCTCGCACGCGCTCGCCGGCGCCCTGAAGCTCGGCCGCGAGATGGGCCCGGACGCCACCATCCTGGTCAACCTCTCGGGCCGGGGTGACAAGGACATGGGCACCGCCATGAAGTACTTCAACCTCTGACGACCCACCCTCTTCCCCTCCGCCACGGCCGGGGAGGACGACCCGCAACGGAAGCAACGATGACGACTCTCCAGACGGTGTTCGCCAAGGCCAAGGCGGACGACCGCGCCGCCCTCATCGGGTACCTCCCCGCCGGGTTCCCCAGCAAGGAGGGCGGCGTCGCCGTCGCCACCGCCATGGTGGAGGCGGGCTGCGACGTGATCGAGATCGGGCTGCCCTACTCCGACCCGCTCATGGACGGCCCGACGATCCAGGACGCCGTCCACCGGGCGCTGACCAACGGCACCCGCATCGCCGACGTGCTGCGCACCGTCGAGGGCGTGGCCAGGACGGGCGCCGCCACCCTGGTCATGACGTACTGGAACCCGATCGACCGCTACGGCGCCGAGCGTTTCGCCCGCGACCTGGCGAACGCGGGCGGGGTGGGCACCATCACGCCCGACCTGACCCCCGAGGAGGCCGGGCCCTGGCGCGAGGCCAGCGCCGCCGCCGGGATCGACACCGTCTTCCTGGTCGCGCCCAGCTCCACCGAGGCGCGCATCCGGGCCGTCGCCGACAGCTGCACCGGCTTCGTCTACGCCGCCTCCCTGATGGGCGTCACCGGCGCCCGCGACTCGGTCGGCGAGGCCGCCCAGGGCCTGGTCGAGCGGACCCGCCCGCACACCTCGCTGCCGGTCTGCGTCGGCCTGGGCGTCGGCACCGGCCGCCAGGCCGCCGAGGTCGCCGCCTACGCCGACGGCGTCATCGTGGGCTCTGCGTTCATCCGCCGCGTGCTGGACGCCCCCGACGAGGCCTCGGGCCTGGCGGCGGTCCGCGAGCTGGGCGCCGAACTGGCGGCCGGCGTCCGCGGCTGAGGCCCCCCGGCGTGTCGGCGCCTTCCCCGGAGAAGGACCGTCACGCTCCGTGTCCGTACGGCAGGCTTATCCAACGCTTATCCAGCTCGTGATGAGGTTTCCCTCGGTACCGTGCGTCCGCCGGAGCCGTGAGGACCCGGTCTCTGGAAGAGGAGAATGGTGGTCGTGACCGCAAACAGCACGCGCCCAATAGGTCGCGTATCGTGATTTCGGCGCTACGCTGGGTGACGACCGTCTCGCGGCTGGTGCTGGCGGGCGTGCTGATCGTCGCGGGTTGGGGCAAGATCGGCACACCGGCACTCTCGGTCCAGGCGGTCGAGGCATACGAGCTGCTCCCTGAATCGCTCGCCACGGTGGTCGGGTACGGCCTGCCGATCCTGGAGATCGTCGTGGGGGTGTTGCTGGTTGTCGGGCTGCTCACCCGGGCGGCGGCCGTCGTCTCGGCGCTGCTGATGCTGGCGTTCGTCATCGGCATCGCCTCGGCGTGGGCGCGCGGGCTGCGCATCGACTGCGGCTGCTTCGGCGGCGGCGGTCAGCTGGCGGCCGGCGTGGAGCCCGACTACCTCGTCGACATCCTGCGTGACTTCGGTCTCTTCGTGCTCGGTGTGTTCGTCGCCTGGTTCCCGCCGGGTCGCTTCGCGCTGGACTCCGTGCTGGGGCTCACCCCCGGCCAGGAACCGTACGACGACTTCGAGGGCGACGACGAGGAGCCCCACGAAAAGGAGACGGACTGATGGGCAAGGCCGCGCGGGAGCAGTCGGCGCGTGATCGCATCAAGGCGCAGCGCGACGAGCAGAGGCAGAAGGAGCGCCGCAAGCGGGCGGTGACGGGCGCCACGGTGGCGGTCATCGCGCTCGCCGCGATCGGCGCCGGGTGGTGGTTCGCCGCCCAGAGCAGCAGGTCCGAGCAGGTCGGCGCCACACTCGCGCCGATCACCGTGGCCGCCGACGGCTCGGTGGTCATGGCCAAGCCGGGCGTGGAGAAGCCGGTCCTGGAGGTCTTCGAGGACTTCCAGTGCCCGGCGTGCAAGGCGCTGGAGGAGACCAGCGGCCCCACGATCAGGAACCTGGCGGCCGAGGGCAGGGCCAAGGTCGTCTACCACCCGATCACGATCTTCCCGCAGCAGACCAACAAGGGCATCACCCGGGCCAACTCGGTGCGCGCCGCCGCCGCCTCCCGCTGCGTCCCCGGGGGCGCGCCCTGGATCGCCTTCCACGACAGGCTCTTCAAGGAGCAGCCCTCGGAGACCGCCGAGGGCTTCGCGATCCCCGACCTGATCGCCTGGGGCAAGGAGGCGGGGGTGACCGACCCCGGCTTCGCCGCCTGCGTGACCAGCCAGGAGAAGGCGGCCGCGCACGCCGAGTACAGCACCAAGATCATGAACGGCCAGAAGCTCACCGGGACCCCGACGCTGAAACTCGACGGCACCGAGGTCGACATCGACGTGGCCTTCAAACCCGCCGATCTACGCCAGACCGTTCTTGATGCCGCCAAGTAGCGCGCGACACGGTAACGTCACCTGACATGCCCCTCGCCTCGATTCCCAGCCCCTCGAACGGGGTCTGGTACCTCTTCGACATGGTCCCGATCCGGGCCTACGCACTGTGCATCGTGCTCGGCGTCGTCGTCGCGGTCATCATCGGTGAACGCCGCTGGCGGGCCCGTGGCGGCGAGCCGGGGACGATCGTGGACCTCGCCGTCTGGGCCGTGCCGTTCGGCCTGATCGGTGGACGCCTGTACCACGTGATCACCGACTGGCAGCTCTACTTCGGGGCGGACGCGCCCAACGAGCCGTACGAGGCGCTGTTCATCTGGAACGGCGGCCTGGGCATCTGGGGCGCGGTCGCGCTGGGGGGCGTGGGTGTCTGGATCGCCTGCCGGCGGTCGGGCATCTCGGTCACCGCGGTGGCCGACACCATCGCCCCCGGCATCGTGATCGCCCAGGGCATCGGCCGCTGGGGCAACTACTTCAACCAGGAGCTGTTCGGCAGCCCCACCGACCTGCCGTGGGGCCTGGAGATCGACCCCGACCGGCCGGGCACGGTGCCGGGCGAGGACACCTACCACCCGGCGTTCCTGTACGAGTCGATCTGGGACCTGGGCCTGGGGCTGATCCTGATCTGGGCGGGCAGCCGGTTCGCGCTCCGTCACGGCCGCCTGTTCGCGCTCTACGTCGCCGGCTACACCGTGGGCCGCTTCTGGATCGAGGGGCTGCGCGTCGACACCGCCCACCACATCCTGGGCCTGCGGCTCAACCAGTGGACGTCGATCGTCGTGTTCATCGGGGCGATGATCTACTTCTGGTACGCCAGGAACAGGAACGACGACGAGCCGGTGCTCCCCACGCGTATCGGCCCGGACATCCCGGGCACGCACGCGAGCGGTGTCCTGGCCGTGTCCGCCGATCCGGCCCACCCGGCCGACCTGGCCGACCCCGGCGAGATCGCCACGACCACCACGACCGCCGAGCGTGACGGGAACGGCGGGGACGGCGGGGACGACGGGGACGACGGGGACGACGGGGACGACGGGGGGCACAGGGACACCGGCGACGGGGCCGGCGGGGACGCCGGGATCGACGAGGGAGCCCGGGGTGACGGCTCCGGCGGCGACGAGACGGCACGCGGCGACGCCGTACCGGCCGTGACCGGAGGCGACCCGCGCGAGGCGGGTGCGGCCGAGGTCCGTGAGCCGGGCGCGGCGGCGTCCGCTGCCGAAGGCGGGAAAGACCGACGTTGACGTCACGTCCGTCCAGGACCCGGGCCGGCGGATCACCCGGCACGGGGGCCTCCCCGCGCCGGGGCCGGCACGGGCACCCCGCGACGCGGGGGACGGGATGAACGAGGAGGACACCCGGCAGGGCGCCGAGATGCACCACCGGCACCGCGACGTCAACGGCGGCTGGCTGCGCCCCTCGGTGTTCGGCGCGATGGACGGCCTGGTCTCGAACTTCGCCCTGATCGCCGGGGTCGCCGGCGGCGACGCCGGAACCCGGGTCATCGTGCTGGCGGGCGTCGCGGGCCTGGCGGCCGGCGCGTTCTCCATGGCCGGCGGCGAGTACGTGTCGGTGGCCAGCCAGCGCGAGCTGGCGCTGGCCGAGATCGCCGTCGAGCGGCGCGAGCTCGAACGCCACCCCGAGGCCGAGCAGGAGGAGCTGGCCAAGCTCTACCGGGACCGGGGCGTCGACCCGGCCGTGGCCGCCGAGGTGGCGCGGCAGATCTCGATGGATCCGGAGACGGCGCTGGAGGTGCACTCCGAGGCCGAACTCGGGGTGACCGCGCGGGACCTTCCCTCGCCCCGGATCGCGGCGGTCTCCTCGTTCCTGTCGTTCGGCCTGGGCGCCCTTCTGCCCCTCCTGCCGTACCTGCTGGGCGTCACCAGCCTGGTGACCTCGGCGGTGATCTCCTGCCTGGCGCTGTTCGGCGCCGGCGCGCTGGTCTCCCGGGTCACCGCGCGGAGCTGGTGGTACAGCGGGCTGCGCCAGCTGCTGGTCGGCGCGGTCGCCGCGGCCCTGACCTTCGCCCTCGGGACCCTGCTGGGAGGGACCGGACTGTGACCACCCCCGCCGGAAGCAACCGGCCCCTGACGACGCCCACCGGGAGGGACCGGCCCGTGACGACGCCCACCGGGAGGGGGCGGTCCGGAAGAGGGCGGCCCGTGACGCCCCCCACCTCGACACCCCCCGCCGGGATGCCTCCCACCGTGCCGCCTCCCAACGTGCCACCCCCCGCCGGGATGCCTCCCACCGTGCCGCCTCCCACCGTGCCGCCTCACGCCGGGATGCCTCCCACCGGGAGAGGGCGGCCCGTGACGCCGCCCCCCGGGCCTCCTGCCGGGCCTTCCACCGGGACGCCTCCCACCGGGAGGGGCCGGCGTGCGGCGCCCCCCGTCGCGGGGCCTCCCCACGAGGGGGGCCGGGACGTGACCGGCCCCGCCGACCCGTCCCCCGACTCGCCCGCCGCCCCGCCGTCCCGCAAGCGCCGCCGCGGCCCGGGCCCGACGCGCCGCGTTTCGGGCCCCGCGCCGTCCTGGAGCATTCCCCGGCTGGAGGAGTGGGGCCTGACCCCCACCCAGCAGCGGCTGCTCATGGTCCTCGCCTCGGTGGCGGGCGTGCTGGTCGCGGCCGTCGCCCTCACCCTGGGGATCTCCGCGATCGGCAACGACTTCGTGCCCGAGAGGGCCGTCACCTCGGTCGCCGGCACCGAGTCGCGGCCCGAGGTCTACCGGGGGTGGCCCTCCTCGGAGGTGTTCGGGCCCATCGCGCAGAGCAAGGCCGACCCCCGCCCCCTGACCGTCAAGGAGCTCTTCGCCGCCCGGACCCTCAAGGAGGGAAGGACCACGCTGCGGCTGGCGGACGCCCGGCTCGACCCCGACTGCGCGTCCGTGGTCTGGGGGCGCGAGCTCACCGACCTCCTCGCCCGGGGCGGCTGCACCCAGGCGGTCAGGGGCCTGTACGCCAGCGCCGACGGCCGCTACGTCGCGCAGTACACGCTGTTCAACCTCCGCGACACCGCCTCGGCCGACGCTCTGGTGAACGGCCTGACCACCCTGCACCGCGGCGGCTGGGTCCAGCCGCTCCAGTCGCCCAGGGCCGTCTTCCCCGCCGACGGCCACACCGAGTCCAGCGGTCACGCCATGGGCCACTATGCGGGCCTGGTCTGGTTCGGCCGGACCGACGGCGCCGAGCCCGGCCCGAGGGACGACCTCGTCTCCCTGGCGCTGACGGTCCGCGGCGCGGAGAAGGCGATCTTCCGCCGGATCGTCGCCGTGGCCCCGGCCCCGGCCCCGTCCAGGTAGCCTCCCGTGCACCGCCGGTCACAGTAGGCTCTTTCGTCATGCGCATGTGGATCGCCGCCGCCGTACTGGCCGTCGTCGCGGGGGGCGGGGCCTATCTGTGGCTGGGCGGCGGGCCCGGGCCGCGCGCCGCCGTCCTGCGCGCCGAGCCCGGCACCGCCCACTACGCGCCCATCGCCACCCGCGCCCTCGATCCCCGGCCGCTGACCGTCGCCGAGCTGTTCGCCCGCCCCACGGTGTCGGCGGGCACCACCCGGCTCGCGCTCAAGGGCACCGAGGAACTCGCCGACTGCGCCGAGGCGGCCTGGGGGAGCGCCCGGGACGCGCTCGGCGGATGCACCCAGGCGCTGCGAGCCCGGTACGAGACCGAGGACGGCGAGGTCTGGGGCCAGTTCCTGATCTTCAACCTCGCCGACTCGGCCGCCGCGGACCGCCTGGTGACGGCCCTGGAGGGGGAGGGGTTCGTCCTCCCGGCCCCCGGCACGCCCGCCGGTTCCGGCGACCCGCAGGGCTGGGCCCAGGTCCGCGCCCTGGGCCACCTCGTCACGGTGAGCTGGGTGGCCCCGACGGCTCCGGCGGCCCAGGACGCCCCGGAGGGTCGGCCGGATCTGACCTACCCGCAGGTGGCGCTGGACGGCCTCAGCCTGGTGATCCAGCGGCGGCTGGTGAGCTGAGGGATTCGCGCACCGCGGCCGGGAGCTCCCGCAGCCGGTGGGCGGGCAACTCCAGCACGGTGACGTCGGCCGCCCAGGGGGCGACGACGGCGATGACGGCCCTGGCCTGCTTCTTGGTCAGGTCGCCCCGCGCGCCGATCAGGGCCTCGCGCCAGGTGTTGGCGAGCTTGCCGTGCGCGTTGTCCAGGATCCGGCGCAGGATCCGCTCGGCGTCCCCGGTTCGTTCGGTGTCCCCGGTTCGTTCGTTGTCTCCTGGTCGTTCGGCGTCCCCGGCCCGGCCGGTGTCCGGCGCGTTCCCGGTTTCCGGGGCGGGGGGCGGCACCCGCACGGCGCGCAGGCCGGTGCCCTCGGCGGTGAGGCGGTAGACGGGCGAGAGCAGGTCGGCGGGCAGGTCCCTGAGGGGCGAGGCCACCGTGACGCGCACCTCCCGGGCGCGCGTGGCCAGCAGCAGGCGGGGCAGCGCGGTCTCCAGCCCGGCCGGTACGGAGATCGCCACACTGGCCGGGTCGCTGGCGTAGGGCTTGGCCAGCCAGGTCGTCAGCCGCGCCCGGGGGACCCTGGGCAGCACGTCGCGGGGCCAGTCACCCACCAGCACCTCCGGGGCGAACCCGTCGTCCGCGGCGCCGTCCGCGCCGGAGGCGGCCGTGGGAGAGCCCCCGGGACCCCCGGCGCCCGGGGCGGGGGAGCCCGCCGCGCCCGAGGTCGCGGCCGCGGGGGAGGGGCCGGTCGACTCCACCGACTGCGGGCCCCGGGTGTAGATCGCGGTGGCGGCGGTCTCGACGCGGGCCGCCGCGGCGGGCCAGGTCTTCGTGGTGGGGCGCAGGACGTACAGGTCGGCGGCCGAACCGATCGCCTCGGCGCCGAGGTAGCGGTTGAAGTCGGGGTAGATCGCCTCGCTGACGAGGTTGAGCCCGGACAGGGCCTGCTGCACCTTCAGGGCGAGCGCGGGGGTGCGCTCGCTCGCCCCGTACGCCAGCAGGATCCGGCCCCGCTCGCGGTCGCGCAGTCCTTCGGCGCCGCGGGCGACGAACAGCGCGACCCCTTCGGGGGAGTAGGGCGGGTCGGTGATCGCCAGGTCGGCCCAGGCGTGCGCGGAGGCGGGCAGGCCGAGCCGCAGGTCGGCCCAGCGGGTCCGCACGGCCAGGTCGAGCCGGGCGGCCTGTTCGGCGATGTAGGCGAGGATCCGCTCGTCGATGTCGGCCACGGTCACCTCGACACCGGGGTGCAGCAGGGCGGTGGCCAGCGAGGTCAGGTCGTGGTCGCCCACGCAGAGCAGCCGGGCGCCGTCCAGCCAGAAGCGGGTGTCCAGCAGCAGTGCCCGCCGGACCACGGTCTCGCCGGTGGCCGCGACGTGGTCCAGCGTGTGGCGGCCCCGCGGCGCCTTGGCGATCAGCTCGTCCATCAGCGCGACCAGGTCGCCGTGATCGGTCAGGAGGTGGGCCACCGGGTCCGCCGGGGCGACGGCGCCGGGCCGCATCCCCGGTGTCCCCGGCGCCCTTCGCGGGCCGGTCCGGGTGGGTCGGGCGGCCGTTCCGGTGGGGGCGGGCAGGTCGGACGGCTCGGGCGGGGCGGGCGGCCCTGACGGTCCGGTCCGGGGGGCCGGGGTGGCCGGGGTGGTCGGGGAGGCCGGGGTGGCCGGGAGCCGGAAGCGGGCCCCGGACCTCTCCAGCCGCCCGTCCACCTCGCGCAGGAGTTCCTCGATGGTCCGCCGGGAGGTCGCGGTCTCCCTGACCAGGTCGGCGAGCGTCCACCAGCGGCCGTCCGCCAGTGCCACGAGGGCGTTGCGCAGCCGCCTGCCGTCGATCCCGGCCCGTGCGACGAGCGCCATGGCCTCCTCGCCCGGCCCGGCGGCGTCCCCGGCGAGGGCGGAGGCGAGGGCGGGCACGGGCACGGGGGCGGACACGGGGGCGGACACGGGGGTGGACACGGCGGCGGGAGCCGAGGTGGAACGGGGCGCGGAACCGGGGGCGGAATCGGGCGCGGCGGCGGAGCCGGGGGCGCGAGCGGGGACGGGGGCGGCGGGTCCGGGGGCGTCCCCCGACATGCCCGAGGGGCCCGCGGTGGTGGCGGTTGTCAGATCGGCGGAGTCGCCCGACGGCACGGGGTCGCTCGGTTCCATCGGACCACCTTAGAGCCCCGACCTGGAATGTCGTGCCGCCGGAGTGCGTTGGACGTAACCGGGGCGAAGCACCATCAATTCGCACGACCAAGGCCGGGTAGGCAGCTATCCGGCAGGGTACGGTAACCTCTACCCACCACGCAGCAGGGCCAACGTCGTCCCTTGCTTGTTCCAAAGAAGCAAGACGACGGGAGGGATTCAATGCCTGCTGCCCACCTCGGCTTTCCCGAGCCTCAGGGCCTGTACCACCCCTCGAACGAGCACGACGCCTGCGGCGTCGCCATGGTGGCGGATGTGGCCGGTCGCCGCAGCCACGACATCGTCGCCAAGGCCCTGACCGCACTGTGCAATCTCGACCACCGGGGAGCCCAGGGAAGCGAGCCCGACACCGGGGACGGGGCCGGAATCCTCACGCAGATCCCGGACACGTTCTTCCGGGTCACGACGGACTTCCCGCTGCCCGAGGCCGGCGCCTACGCGGCCGGCACGGCCTTCCTGCCCGCCGACGCCGAGGCCCGCGCGGTCGCCGTACGGCTGATCGAGGAGATCGCCGGGCAGGAGGGCCTGACGGTCCTCGGCTGGCGCGACGTGCCGACCACCCCCGACCTGCCCGGGCCGAGCGCCCGCGCGGTGATGCCCTTCTTCGCCCAGCTGTTCGTGACCTCACCGAACGGCGAGACCGGCCTGGAGCTGGACCGGCTGGTCTTCTGCCTGCGCAAGCGGGCCGAGCACGAGGCGGACGTCTACTTCCCCTCGCTGAGCTGCCGGACCATCGTCTACAAGGGCATGCTCACCCCACTGCAGGTGGAGCGGTTCTTCCCCGACCTGAGCGACGAGCGCTACGAGTCCGCGATCTCGCTGGTCCACTCGCGTTTCTCCACCAACACCTTCCCCTCCTGGCCGCTGGCCCACCCCTACCGCTACGTCGCGCACAACGGCGAGATCAACACGGTCAAGGGCAACCGCAACTGGATGCGCGCCCGCGAGGCCATGCTGCGCACCGCGAACCTGCCGGGCGACCTGGCGCGGCTCTTCCCGATCTGCGACCCGGACGGCTCCGACACCGCCTCCTTCGACGAGACGCTGGAGCTGCTGCACCTGGCCGGGCGCCGGCTGCCGCACGCGGTGCTGATGATGATCCCGGAGGCGTGGGAGAACCACACCGAGATGGACCCCGCGCGGCGGGCGTTCTACGAGTTCCACTCCACGATGATGGAGGCCTGGGACGGCCCGGCCTCGATCACCTTCTCCGACGGCACCCTGGTCGGCGCGGTCCTCGACCGCAACGGCCTGCGCCCGGGGCGGTTCTGGGTGACCTCCGACGGCCTGGTCGTGCTGGCCTCCGAGGCCGGCGTGCTCGACATCGCGCCCGAGGACGTGGTCCGCAAGGGCCGCCTGCAGCCCGGCAGGATGTTCCTGATCGACACCTCCCTCGGCAAGATCATCGAAGACGGTGAGATCAAGGCCGAGCTCGCGGCCGAGCTGCCGTACGGCGACTGGCTGCACGCGGGCCTGGTCCGCTTCGAGGAACTGCCGGCCCGCACGCGCGAGATCCCCTCGCACGAGGCGCTGATCAAGCGGCAGCAGACCTTCGGCTACACCGAGGAGGAGCTGCGGATCATCCTGTCGCCGATGGCGAAGGCGGGCGCCGAGCCGATCGGCTCCATGGGCACCGACACCCCCGTCGCGGTGCTCAGCGAGCGGCCCCGGCTGCTGTTCGACTACTTCAGCCAGCTCTTCGCGCAGGTCACCAACCCGCCGCTGGACGCCATCCGCGAGGAGCTCGTCACCTCCCTGGCCAGCACCATCGGCCCCGAGGGCAACCTGCTCGACCCGGGCCCGGCCTCCTGCCGCCAGCTCGTGCTGCCCTACCCGGTACTCGACAACGACGAGCTCGCGAAGATCATCCACATCAACGACGAGGGCGCGCTGCCGGGCTTCCACCCGCGCGTGATCTCGGGCCTGTACCCGGTCGCGGGCGGCGGCGAGGCGCTGCTGCACCGCCTGGAGGAGATCCGCTCCGAGGTCTCGGCGGCGATCGAGGGCGGGGCGCGGATCATCGTGCTCTCCGACCGCGGTTCCTCCGACGCGCTCGCGCCGATCCCGTCGCTGCTGCTCACCGGCGCCGTTCACCATCACCTGATCGCCGAGAAGACCCGCACTCGGGTCGGCCTGGTCATCGAGACCGGCGAGGCGCGCGAGGCGCACCACATGGCGCTGCTCATCGGTTACGGCGCGGGCGCGGTCAATCCGTACCTGGCGATCGAGACCGTCGAGGACATGGTCGCCGCGGGTGTGCTCCAGGTCGACCGGCACAGGGCGGTGCGCAACCTGATCAAGGCGTACGGCAAGGGCGTGCTGAAGGTCATGTCCAAGATGGGCGTGTCCACGGTCGCCTCCTACACCGGCGCGCAGATCTTCGAGGCGCTCGGCCTGAGCCAGGAGGTCGTCGACGCCTGCTTCACCGGGACCACCTCCCGCCTGGGCGGCGTCGGCTTCGACGTCCTGGCCGAGGAGACGGCGCTGCGTCACCGCCGCGCCTACCCGCGGGCGGAGAACGCCCACCGCCGCCTGGAGGTCGGCGGCGAGTACCAGTGGCGCCGCGAGGGCGAGCCGCACCTGTTCAACCCCGAGACCGTCTTCAAGCTGCAGCACGCCACCCGCTCGCGCCGTTATGAGATCTTCAAGGAGTACACCGGCCTGGTGGACTCCCAGGCGGAGAGGCTGATGACGCTGCGCGGCCTGTTCCGGTTGAAGGAGGGCGTCCGCGAGCCGGTCCCGATCGACGAGGTCGAGCCGGTCGGCGAGATCGTCAAGCGCTTCTCCACCGGCGCCATGTCGTACGGCTCCATCTCGATGGAGGCGCACGAGACCCTCGCGATCGCGATGAACCGGCTGGGCGGCAAGTCCAACACCGGTGAGGGCGGCGAGGACCCCGAGCGGCTCTACGACCCGGCCCGGCGCTCCGCCATCAAGCAGGTGGCCTCCGGCCGCTTCGGCGTGACCTCCGAGTACCTGGTCAACGCCGACGACGTGCAGATCAAGATGGCCCAGGGCGCCAAGCCCGGCGAGGGCGGCCAGCTCCCCGGCCACAAGGTCTACCCGTGGATCGCCAAGACCCGGCACTCCACCCCGGGCGTCGGCCTCATCTCGCCGCCGCCGCACCACGACATCTACTCCATCGAGGACCTCGCCCAGCTCATCCACGACCTGAAGAACGCCAACCCCGCCGCCCGCGTGCACGTCAAGCTGGTGGCCGAGGTCGGGGTCGGCACGGTCGCGGCGGGCGTGTCCAAGGCGCACGCCGACGTGGTGCTCATCTCCGGCCACGACGGCGGCACCGGCGCCTCCCCGCTGACCTCGCTCAAGCACGCGGGCTCGCCCTGGGAGCTCGGCCTGGCCGAGACCCAGCAGACGCTGCTGCTCAACGGGCTGCGCGACCGGATCACCGTGCAGGTCGACGGCCAGCTCAAGACCGGCCGCGACGTGGTCATCGCCGCCCTGCTGGGCGCCGAGGAGTTCGGCTTCGCCACCGCCCCGCTGGTCGTCTCCGGCTGCGTGATGATGCGCGTCTGCCACCTGGACACCTGCCCGGTCGGCGTCGCCACCCAGAACCCCGAGCTGCGCCGGCGCTTCACCGGCAAGCCCGAGTTCGTGGTCAACTTCTTCGAGTTCGTCGCCGAGGAGATCCGCGAGTACCTGGCCGCGCTGGGCTTCCGCAGCATCGAGGAGGCCGTCGGCCACGCCGAGCTGCTCGACACCACCCCGGCGGAGAACCACTGGAAGGCCTCCGGGCTGGACCTGGCGCCGATCCTGCACATGCCCGAGCTGCCCGAGGGCACCTCGCTGCGCCGTACGGTGGCCCAGGACCACGGGCTGGACCGGGCGCTGGACAACACGCTGATCCAGCTCGCCGAGGGCGCGCTCAAGACCGGCAGCAGGGTCACGCTCGACCTGCCCATCCGCAACGTCAACCGCACGGTCGGCACCATGCTCGGCCACGAGGTGACCAAGCGGTACGGCGGCGCGGGCCTGCCCGACGACACCATCGACGTCCGCTTCACCGGTTCGGCGGGCAACTCCTTCGGCGCCTTCATGCCCCGGGGGATCACGCTGCGGCTGACCGGCGACACCAACGACTACGTCGGCAAGGGCCTGTCCGGCGGCCGCATCTCGGTCCAGCCGCACGACGTGGCCCCGCTGGAGGGCCACATCATCGCCGGGAACGTCGGCCTGTACGGGGCGACCTCCGGCGAGGCGTTCATCCGCGGCGTCGCCGGGGAGCGGTTCTGCGTCCGCAACTCCGGCGCCACCGCGGTCGTCGAGGGCGTCGGCGACCACGGCTGCGAGTACATGACCGGCGGCAGGGTCGTCGTCCTCGGCTCCACCGGGCGCAACTTCGCGGCCGGCATGTCGGGCGGCGTCGCCTACCTGCTCGACGCGGACGTCGAGCGGGTCAACCGCGAGATGGTCGAGGTCGAGGAGCTCGACGCGGCCGACTCCGAGACGCTGCGCGAGATCGTCGAGGCGCACCTGACCGAGACCGGTTCCACCGTGGCCAAGACGCTCCTGGCCGACTGGGACCCGTCCCGCTTCCGCAAGATCATGCCGACGGACTACAAGCGGGTCCTGCGGGCCGCCGAGTCCGCCCGGCTCGAGGGCCGCGACATCGACGAGGCCGTCATGATCGCCGCGGTGCAGGCATGAGGCCGCGGCAGGGGCCGGCCGGCCCCCTCGCGTCCGGGCCGGTGAACGGGACGGCCGCGCGCGGCCGTCCCCGCCGGACCCACGTCGCCGGCGTCGCCGGCGTCGTCCGCGTCGTCCAGGTCGAAAAGGGATAGGGGAGGTACGACCGATGGCTGACCCCAAGGGTTTTCTCACTCACGGACGCGAGCTGCCGGCGCGCCGCCCGGTGGACGTGCGCATCCGCGACTGGCGGGAGGTCTACCAGGACTTCCCCAAGCCCGCGCTGACCAAGCAGGCCGCGCGCTGCATGGACTGCGGCATCCCGTTCTGCCACAACGGCTGCCCGCTGGGCAACCTCATCCCCGAGTGGAACGACCTGGTCTACCGGGACGACTGGCGCGAGGCCATCGAGCGCCTGCACGCCACCAACAACTTCCCGGAGTTCACCGGGCGGCTGTGCCCCGCACCGTGCGAGGCGGCGTGCGTGCTCGGCATCAACTCCGACCCGGTCGCGATCAAGAGGGTGGAGGTCGAGATCATCGACCGCGCCTTCGACGAGGGCTGGGTCACCCCGCAGGTCCCCGCGTCCAAGACCGGTAAGCGCGTCGCGGTCGTCGGCTCGGGCCCCGCGGGCCTGGCCGCCGCCCAGCAGCTCACCCGGGCCGGCCACGACGTGGTGGTCTTCGAGCGCGCCGACCGGATCGGGGGCCTGCTGCGCTACGGCATCCCCGAGTTCAAGATGGAGAAGCGCCACATCGACCGCCGCCTCGCCCAGATGCGGGCCGAGGGCACCGAGTTCCGCACCGGCGTCAACGTCGGCGTGGACATCACGGCGGCGCGGCTGCGCGAGGAGTTCGACGCGATCGTCCTCGCCGGTGGCGCGACCCAGTGGCGGGACCTGCCGGTCGCCGGGCGCGACCTCAAGGGCGTCCACCAGGCGATGGAGTACCTGCCGCCGTCCAACAAGGTCCAGGAGGGCGACTTCCCGGTCTCGCCGATCAGCGCCGAGGGCAAGCACGTCGTGGTCATCGGCGGCGGTGACACCGGCGCCGACTGCATCGGCACCGCGATCCGCCAGGGGGCCGCGTCGGTCACCCAGCTGGAGATCATGCCCCGGCCGCCGGAGTCGCGTCCCGGCAGCCAGCCGTGGCCCACGTTCCCCATCCTGTTCAAGATGGAGAGCGCCCACGAGGAGCTGGCCGAGAGCGGCGGCGACCGGGTGTACGCGGTCTCCACCACCGAGTTCGTCGGCGACGCCGACGGCAACGTCCGGGCGCTGCGCCTGGTCGAGGTGGAGGGGCCGGCGACCGGGTTCAGGCCGGTGCCCGGCTCCGAGCGGGAGATCCCGGCCGAGCTGATCACGCTCTCGATGGGTTTCGTCGGCCCGGAGCGGAGCGGCCTGCTGGACGAGCTCGCCGGGGCCGCCCAGGGCGAGTTCTTCGACGCCCGGGGCAACGTCGCCAGGGACAGGGGCTACATGTCCTCGGTCGACGGCGTCTTCGTCGCCGGCGACATCGGCCGGGGCCAGTCCCTGATCGTCTGGGCGATCGCCGAGGGGCGCTCGGCGGCCTCGGCCGCCGACGCCTACCTCACGGGCCGGACGGCCCTGCCGGTGGCGATCCCGCCGACCGCGCGGCCGATGGTCTGAGCCCGCGCACCCGGCACACGCGGCACACGCGGTGTGCCCGGTGTGTGCCCGGTGTGTGCGGCACGCGGTGCGCGGCACGTGGAACGCGGGGCCGGCCCCATCCCCCGGGGGCCGGCCCGTCGCGCGACCGGAGGAGCCAGAATGGAGCCGGGAGAGCGCACCCCGGACCGGCCCGGGAGGAGGGCCGGAGCCCGGCACCCCGGGGCGGGACCCGGGATCGGATCCGGGGACCGGATCCGGGGGCGCGGGGCCGGCACCATCACCTCGACGAGAGCGCGCAAAGCAGGGATACGAATTGCTTTGTCGTACATATGCCTGAAAGATAAATATTCTTGATCGGGCCAGGTGCGGAGGACGGATGAATCGCGGTAGCAGAGGTCTGATCGGGGCGGCGACCGCGCTGACCCTGGCGGCGACCCTCACGGCGGGGGCCCTGGGCGAAGGGGCCACGGCCGCCGCGGGCCAGACCCGCGAGTACCTGGTCTTCTACGCCGACGGCGCCCGCGACCGGGCGGCCGGGGCGATCGGCGCGAACGGCGGCACCGTGCTGTCGGGCGACACGAGGCTCGGCTACCTCGTCGCCGACGGTCCGGGCGAGCGCTTCGTGGAGGGGCTGGCGGGCAGCGACGCCGTCGAGGGCGTCTCCTCCGACCGCAGGATCGGCACCGCCACCGCGTTCTCCGGCACGGCCTCCGGCTCGGGTCCAGGCTCGGCTTCCGTGGCCGCCGCGCCCTCCGGGACGTCCAGGACGTCCAGGACGTCCGGGGCTTCCGGAGTGTCCGGGGCCCTGGCCTTCCCCGACGCCGACGCCCTGGGACGGGCGGGCACGCCCGCGGGGACGGCGGCCGGTGCCGCGCCGGAGCCGCTGGCCGGCCGGCAGTGGGACATGAAGCTGATCGGCGCCACCACCGAGGGCTCCTACGCCACCGCGCCGGGCAAGAAGGAGGTGCTGGTCGGCGTCATCGACACCGGCATCGACGGCCGCCACCCCGACATCGCGCCCAACTTCAACCGCGAGCTGAGCCGCAACTTCGTCACCGACCGGCCCAAGGACCCCAACGGCAAGGTCCTGGACGGGCCGTGCGAGGTCGCCGGCTGCAAGGACCCGGCCGACCGGGACGACGACGGCCACGGCACCCACGTGGCCAGCACCATCGCCTCGCCCGTCAACGGCCTGGGCATCGCCGGCGTCGCCCCCAAGGTCTCCCTGGTGAACCTGCGCGCGGGCCAGGACTCCGGGCTGTTCTTCCTCAAGCCCAGCATCGAGGCGCTCACCTACGCCGCCGACAACGGCATCGACGTGGTCAACATGAGCTTCTACGTCGACCCCTGGCTGTTCAACTGCAAGGCCAACCCCGCCGACTCCAAGGCCGAGCAACTGGAGCAGCGCGGCATCGTCACCGGCATGCAGCGCGCCCTGGACTACGCCCGCAAGCGCGGTGTCACCCTGATCAGCGCCCTCGGCAACGGCTCCACCGACCTCGGCAGGCCCAGCAAGGACACCTCCAGCCCCGACTACCCCAAGGACGCCGAGCGCAGCCGCAAGGTCGACAACTCCTGCCTCAACGTCCCGGCCGAGTCCAAGGGCGTCATCTCGGTCTCCTCGGTCGGCCCGACCACGCGCAAGGCCTACTACTCCGACTACGGCCTGGAGCAGACCGACCTGTCGGCCCCCGGCGGGGACGAGTTCGACGGGAGCAAGGCCTACGACCCCACCAAGGGCATCCTGGCCGCCGCGCCCAAGAACGCGCTCCAGGCCAAGGGGCAGATCAGCGCCGACGGCACGCCCAGGGACGACTCGATCGTCCGGGAGTGCGGGAACGGCACCTGCGCCTACTACCAGTACCTCGTCGGCACCTCCATGGCCGCCCCGCACGCCACCGGCGTCGCCGCGATCCTGATCAGCCGCTTCGGCAGGAAGGCCAAGGGCGGCGTCACCATGGCCCCCGGGGACGTCCAGCGCCTGCTGTACGCGACCGCCACGGAGAAGGCGTGCCCCACCCCGCGCGCGTACACGTACAAGATCGACCTGGTGAAGGACGAGACGCACCGGTGCGAGGGGTCCAAGGCGCGCAACGGCTTCTACGGCCACGGCATCGTCAACGCCGCCGCGGCGGCGACCACCGCCCGCTGAACCCCCCGGGCGTGCGCGGTCCCTTCACCGCGCACGCCCGGCGGTGTTCAAGAGACGATCAACAGGCGGATGCCCCCGGGCGCGGCGGGGAAGGAGAAGGGTTCCGGCTCCGTCTCGTCACTGGGGGACCCATGAGACTCCTGTCGCGCCCGCACCAGCTTCCCGCCCGGATCGCCGTCGGTGCGTACATCCTGAACTCCGGGCTGGGCAAACGCTCCGCCGGGCCGGAGACCGCCGAGGGGCTGCACGGCATGGCGGCGGGCACCTACCCCTTCCTCAAGGACATGGAGCCGGTGCGGTTCGTACGGCTGCTCTCCACCGCGGAGATCGCCCTCGGTGCCGCACTGCTGATCCCGGTGGTGCCGTCGCTGCTGGCCGGTGCCGCGCTGACCGCCTTCGCCGGGGGACTGGTCGGTCTCTACCTCAAGACGCCGGGCATGCGCGAGGAGGGGAGTCTGCGCCCCTCCCAGCAGGGCATCGGGATCGCCAAGGACGTCTGGCTGCTGGGCATCGGCGCGGGGCTGGTCGTGGAGGAGCTCGCCCGCGACTGAGGCGGCCGGGGGCGAGGTGGTCGATTCGCAACCTGGTGTTCACGGAAGGTAGCGTAATGTCACCGGTTTTTTCATCGGCGCTCTGACCAACGTCACGACCAAGTGGTCTGTACCAATTAGGGTGGGATCCGTGACTCGTCGCGCGAAAATCGTCTGCACTCTAGGCCCCGCCACCTCCTCTCCCGAACGCCTACGCGAACTGATCGTGGCAGGGATGGACGTGGCCCGTTTCAACCTCAGCCACGGCAGCCACGAGCTGCACAAGGAGGTCTACGACCGCCTGAGGGAGGCCGCCGCCGAGCTCGGACGTGGCGTAGGTCTGCTGGCCGACCTGCAGGGTCCCAAGATCCGGGTCGGCAAGTTCGAGGAGGGTCCGGTCCGTCTCGGCTTCGGTGACGTCTTCACGATCACCACCGAGGACGTCCCGGGCGACCGCGAGCAGGTCTCCACGTCCTACCAGGGGCTCTCCAAGGACGTCAGGCCCGGGGACAACATCCTGGTCGACGACGGCCGTGTCCGTCTCGAGGTGACCCGGGTCGACGGCCAGCGCGTCACCACCCGCGTGGTCATCGGCGGCATGATCTCCGACAACAAGGGCCTCAACCTCCCGGGCGTCAACGTCAGCGCCCCCGTCCTGACCGACAAGGACGAGACCGACCTGCGCTGGGCGCTGCGGACCGGCTTCGACCTGGTCGCGCTCTCCTTCGTCCGGCGTCCCTCCGACGCCGACGTGGTGCGCAACATCATGGAGCAGGAGGGCATCCGCCTCCCGCTGCTCGCCAAGATCGAGAAGCCGCAGGCCGTGGAGCGGCTCCCCGAGATCATCGAGGCCTTCGACGGCATCATGGTCGCCCGCGGTGACCTCGGCGTCGAGCTGCCGCTGGAGGAGGTGCCCATCGTGCAGAGGCGTGCCATCGAGCTCTGCCGCGAGAAGGCCCGCCCGGTCATCGTGGCCACCCAGATGCTCGAATCGATGATCACCGCCCCGCGTCCCACCCGCGCCGAGGCCTCCGACGTCGCCTACGCCGTCATGGACGGCGCCGACGCGGTCATGCTCTCGGGGGAGACATCGGTCGGCAACTATCCGATCGAGGTCGTCGAGACCATGAGCCGCATCGCCACGACGGCGGAGAAGAGCTCGCTGCAGGCCACGCACAGCCTCGACCGGCTGCCCGAGACCACCGGTGGCGCCATCGCCCGCGCCGCGGCCGAGGTCGGCGCCATCGTCGGCGCCAAGGCGCTGGTGGCGTTCACCATGTCGGGCGAGACGGCCCGCCGCCTGGCCCGTTACCGCTCGCCGATCCCGCTGCTGGCCTTCACCTCGGCCCGTCACGTCCGCAACCAGCTCGCGCTGACCTGGGGCGTGGAGACCTTCGAGGTGCCGTTCGTGCACCACACCGACGACATGGTCCGGCAGGTGGAGGCCTCGCTGCTGGCCAACTCCCGCCTGGAGAAGGGCGACAAGGTCGTCATCGTCGCCGGCTCGCCTCCCGGCACCGCCGGTTCCACGAACGCCCTGCGTGTGCACACCATCGGGGCGGCGGTCTCCAACCCCGCCTGATCCGTCCTCGCGTACTCCCGGCCACCGCTTCGGCGGTGGCCGTCGGTGTTTTCGGATGTTCCCTCCGGATTCTTGGAGCTCTTTCCGGTCACGGATTCAAAAAGGCGAAAAATATACTCTTGTCGTGTCCGAATAGGTGTCAGAGGATCGGTCCATGGCGTGCCCGGATCCGGGCCGCCTCACGAACTGAACGAGAGGCACCGGATGATCCAGGGCAGTCGGCCGGGAGGAGCGGAGCCGCGACGCGGAGAGGGAGCGGGCGGGCCACCCGGCTCTCCGGGGCAGCGCGTCCCGGCCGCCGACAGGGTCGCGGAGATGATAGAGGCGCGCCTGGGGCGACCCGTCGATCCCGATGAGAACTTCTTCGAGGCCGGTCTGAACTCCATGGCGCTGGTCGAGCTGCACGCCGACCTCACGGGCGAGCTCGGCCTGGACTTCCCGGTCACGTCGATGTTCACCCGGCCCAACGTGCGGGCCCTGAGCCGCCTCGTCGAGGACGCGCGGGAACCGGTGAAGCAGGAGCCGGCCAGGAGCGAGCCCGCCCGCCTGCGTGCCGTCGGCGGCAGCCGCCGGGACGTGCGCTCCCGCATCCGCCGCGACGGCGGGTCGCCTCGGTGACGGACACTTCGCCGATCGCCGTGATCGGCACGGGCTCACGCGTGCCGCTCCCCGCCGACCCTGCCGAGGCCCTACGGAGCGCCGACGCCCTACGGAGCGCCCGGGACGCGCCGGCCGCCGGTGAGGGACCGGGGAGCGCCCCGGGGACCCCGGACGCGGCCGTGGAGGCCGCGCTGGAGGACGCGGGGTACGACCCCGCCCGCCTGCCCGGCGTGTTCGCGGCCTGTGACACCGCCGGGGCCGCCTGCCTGGCCCTGGCCTCGGGTGCCTGCGACCTCGCCGTGGCCCCGGCCGGGCCGGACCTGCGCGCGGTCGCCGGACCGGGCACCCCGATCGTGCTCCGGCGCCTGGGCGACGCCCTGCTGGACGGTGATCTCGTACACGCCGTGATCGACGTCGCCGGCGGTTCCCCGGCAGGCTCCGGCCCCGCCCGCAGCGGGTCCGGATCGCCCGGCCGGGGACCGGTCGCGGACGGCTCGGGCACCGGCCGGGCGGGCACGTCCCCCGGGGCGTCCGCGTCCCGGGTGCCGCTGACGGTGCGGGACGGTCCTCCCCCGGTCCACCTGCCCGCCGACGGCCGGCCCCGCGTCGTCGTGTGGTCGGGCCGCACGGCCGAGGAGGCCGGGACCGTACGGGCGAGGCTGGCGGAGTTCTTCGCCGGCCTCCCCGCCGACCGGTTCGCCGACGCCGTGGCCGTCCTGCAACGGGGCCGCACCGCGCACCCGGTACGGGGAGCGGTCGTGGCCGCCACCCCGGCCGAGGCCGCCGAGGCCCTGACCACGGCCGCGACCACTGCCACGGCCACGGCCACGGTGGCGGACGGCGCGGCGGGTGCGGCCTTCGTGTTCCCCTCCGGCGGCGCCGGACGGCTGGGCGCCTCCCTCTACGGGACGGAGCGGCTGTTCAGCGAGGCCGTGGACGTCTGCCTGGAGGCTCTGGAGCGGCACGGCGTCGACGTTCACGACGCCTGGCTCGCCGGGGAGCGCGACGACGACCCGGTGACGTTCGCGGTCACCCACGCGCTGGCGGCGACCCTGACCGGCTGGGGCGTCACCCCCCTCGCCTGCTCGGGGGAGGGCGTCGGCGAGCTCACCGCCGCCGTCCTGTCCGGAGCCGTGGACCTCGACGAGGCGATCGCCCGCCTGGCCTCCTCCACGGCCTCCTCCACGGCCTCCTCCACGGCCTCCTCCACGGAGGCTTCCACGGCCTCCTCCACGGCGGCCACCGGGCCGGGAGCCCCCGCCGGTGTCGCGGAGCCGGTGCCGCCGACGTCCCTGCTGGTGGGAACGGCCGGGGAGCGGGCCGGGCGGGCCGGCGAGGGGACGACCCTCGACTGCGGTGACGACCGGCGCGGCCTGCTCGCGGCCGTCGCCCGGCTGTGGACCCTCGGCTGCCCGGTGGACTGGGTCGCGCTCGACCCCGACCACCCCCTGCAGCGCCTGCCCGTTCCCGGGAGGTACGGCACCGCCGCACCGGCCCCGTCACCGGTCGCCGATTCCGTACCGGCGCGGGGCCCCGTCACGGCACCGGTGGCCGCGACCCCTGCCGCCGCCCCCGTGCCCGCTCCGGCGGGCCGGGAGCCCGGTGTCGCGGGAGCGGCCGGGGACGCCCGGCGAGAGCCGGGGGAGCGGCCTGCCAGTGCCGGGCTCCCGGTGAGGACACCGGAGGGCCTGCCCGAGCCCGAGGAGCCGCTGCGCAGGCCCGAGGCGGTGCCGTACTCGTTCTGGGTGCTGGAGCAGCTCGCCGGGTCCAGCGGGGTGTCCAACCTGGCGGTGGCGTTCAGGACCCGCGAGCCGCTGCGCAGGCTCCCGCTGCAGATCGCGGTGAACCGGCTGCTCAAGCGGCACCCGGCGCTGCGCCTGCGGTTCCCCGAGGTGGACGGCGCTCCCGTGCGGCACCTCACCGCGCCCAAGGACGCGCAGATCAAGCTGGTGAACGGGGAGACGACCGAGGAGACGCTGGTCGCCGACCTCCAGGCGTTCCTCGACGTGCCCTTCGACCTGGACCGCGACCTGCTGCTGCGCGCGGGGCACTTCACGCTGCCCGACGGCGGCGGGAGCGTGGTCTGCCTGGTGGCGCACCACATCATCGTGGACGCCACCTCGATGCAGTTCCTCGTGGAGGAGCTGGGCGGCTTCTACGACGCGCAGACGAGCCAGGAGCCGCTCCCGGCCGCGCTCACCGGCACCGCGCCCATGCTGGAACCGGGCCGTGCCTCGCGCGGTTCGCTGGACTACTGGCTGGAGCGGCTGCGCGACGTCGACCCCGGCGCGATGGTGCTGCCCGGCAGCAGGCCCTCGCCCGCCCGGCCCACCTTCGCCGGGCACACCTGCTCGTGGGAGGTGGACGCCGACACCCGCCGGGCGCTCGACACGCTCCGGGCCGGCCTGCGCACCACCGACAACATCGTGCTGGCGGCGGCGTTCATGCTCACCCTGCACGCCCACGGCGCCGGCCCCGACCTGGTGGCGGCGATGCCGGTCACCACCCGGACCGCCGCGATGCGCGGGCACGTCGGCTACGGCGTCAGCACGCTGCCGATCCGCGTCCTCGCCCATCCGGACGAGGGCTTCGCCGCCCTGGTGCGGCGCGTCGAGGACGCCTTCTTCGAGGCCGTCGAGCACGCCGACGCCTCGGTGGAGGCGGTGCTGGTCGAGCGCGGGCACGACACCGGCGACTGGCGGGTGCCGCTGTTCCGGCACATGTTCAACTACCGGCCGTGGACCGACGAGCAGGTCAGCATCCGCGGATCGGTCCCCGAGTACGTCGAGGACCTGTTCGACCGCAGCCGCCTGGACCTGCAGTGCATCGCGGTGCAGGAGCCCGGCAGGCTCACGATCCGGGTCTGGCACAGCACCGAGGTCCACGACGAGGCCGAGATCGCCGCGTTCGTCTCCAGGATGACCGCGCTGCTTCGGCGGGCCGCCGAGGACGGCGGGCGAGCCCAGCGGGCGCTGGAGGCGTTCTCGGCGTCCGACCGGGCGCTGCTCGACCGGCTCAACGACACCGCGCGGACCTGGGAGGGACCGGCCACGCTGCCGGAGAGGATCGCCGCCCACACCGGCGCGGCCGTCCTCGACGGCGACCGGGAGGTCGGCTACGACGAGCTGCTCGCCTGGGCGGCGACGGTCAGGGACACGCTGGTCTCCTACGGCGTCGGCCCCGGTGACATCGTCGCGCTCGGCCTGCCCCGCTCGGCGGCGGCGGTCGCCGCGGTGCTCGGCGTCTGGGCCGCCGGGGCCGCCTACCTGCCGCTGGACCCGCGCCAGCCCGAGCTGCGCCTGGCCTACCAGGTGGAGGACTGCCGCGCCCGGCTGGTGATCTCCGACGCCGACGCCCCGTGGGCGGGGGAGATCCCGGTGATCGCCATGCCGGCGTCCCCCGGCGCCGGGGGTACGAGGCTGGACCCCGCCGGGGCCGCCGCGGCGATCACCGGCGACTCGATCGCCTACGTGATCTACACCTCGGGTTCCACCGGGCGGCCCAAGGGGGTCGCCGTCACCCACGGCAACCTGGCCAACCTCGTGCTGGACTTCGCCGGCCGGCTCGCGGCCGGGCCGTCGGACGCGGTGCTGTGGTCCACCACCACGTCGTTCGACATCTCCGCGCTGGAGCTGATGCTCCCGCTCGTCGCCGGCGGCACCCTGGTCGTCGCCTCCGACGACGACCAGCTCCAGCCGCGCAGGTTCCTGGAGCTCATCGCCGCCCGGGACGTGCGCGTGGTGCAGGCCACCCCGACGGCCTGGCGGCTCATCGCCCCCGAGGCGGGCGGCGAGCTGGAGGGCCGGATCGTGCTGTGCGGCGGGGAGCCCATGCCCGCCGCGCTCGCCGCCGACCTGCTGGGGCTGGGCTGCCGGCTGTTCAACGTCTACGGCCCCACCGAGACGACCATCTGGTCCACCGCCGCGGAGATCACCGCCCCGCCGTCCGACCCGGTGCCGATCGGGGTGCCGCTCGCCAACACCCGGATCTTCGTACGGGACGCGGACGGCCGCGAGGCCCCTCCCGGGGTCCCGGGCGAGCTGTGCCTGGCGGGCGACGGGGTGAGCGCCGGATACGTCAACCGGCCGGAGCTCACCGCCGAGCGGTTCGGCGAGCATCCCCGCCACGGGCGCTTCTACCGCACCGGCGACATGGCCCGGCTCAGGCACGACGGCACCCTGGAGCTGCTGGGCCGCGACGACCGCCAGATCAAGCTGCGCGGGCACCGCATCGAGCTGGGCGAGATCGAGGCGGTGCTGCACCACCACGACGCCGTCAAGGTCGCGGCCGTGATCGTGCACGACGAGCGGCTGGTGGCGTTCGTGCAGCCCACGGCCGAGCCCGACGAGGACGCGGTCGCGGCCCTGCGCCAGGAGCTGTGGCGCTACGCCGGGACGCGGCTGCCGGACTACGCGGTGCCCTCGGGGATCGTGCTGACCGGGGAGCTCCCCATGACCGGCAACGGCAAGATCGACCATCGGGCGCTGACCGTACCCGAGGACGACGCGCCGGCCGCCCCGCAGGCACCGGCGAGCTCGGAACTCGCCGAGGGGGTGCTGCGGCTCTGGCGGGAGGCGTTGCGCCGCCCGAACCTGGGCGAGCACGACAACTTCTTCCTCAACGGGGGGCACTCGGTGCTCGCGGTGCGGCTGATCGCCCCGCTGGAGGACCTCGCCGGTCACCCGATCGGCGTACGCGCGGTCTTCGACCATCCCACCCCGGCCGAACTGGCCGCCTACATCCAGGAAGGGGCGGGATCGTGACCTACTCCCCGTGGTTCGTGCCGGTGGGGGAGCGGCGGGAGGGCCGGATCCGCCTGTACGCCTTCCCCAACGCGGGCAGCGGCCCGGCCTCGCTCACCGGCCTGGCCGAACGTTTCCCCGACGAGGTCGAGGTGTGGTCGGTGAACCTGCCCGGCCGTCAGGCCAGGCTCGCCGAACCGCCCGCCGAGGACCTCGACGCGCTCGTCGACGCGCTGGCCCGCGACCTGCTGGCGACGGCGCGGGAGCCGTACGCGCTGTTCGGCTACTGCAGCGGCGCGCTCCTGGCCTACCTGGTCTGCCGCCGCCTCGCCGAACTCGCACCGCCCCCGGGGCCTGTCGCGTCACCGGGGCCGGGCACGCCACCCGGGCCGGGTCAGGCCCCGGCCGGGCCGGTGCGGCTGCTGGTGGGGTCCTTCGCCGCGCCGGACGTCACGCTCCTGCTGCGCAGGCTGCCGTCCCTGCCCTCCTGGCTGTTCTGGGACCAGCTCATCGAGCTGGGCGGCGTCCCGGCGGAGGTGGCCGAGCGCGAGGTGCTCAGGCCCATCCTGGAGCCCGCCCTGCGCGCCGACTTCGGCATGCTCGCCGGGTACCGGCACCGCCCCGCGCCGCCGCTGCCCACCCCCATCACCGTCCTGTACGGCAGCCGCGACGGCTCGGTGTCGCGCGGCGGGCTGCTCGGCTGGCGCAGGCAGAGCGCGCGGCGCCTGTCGATGCGCGAGCTGGACGCGTCACACTGGCTGGCCGAAGAGGTCCCCGACCTGCTCGCCGCCGTCATCGCAGAGGAGATCGGATGCGTCTCGGTTACAGCATGAGCTACTGGGGCGGTGCCGGTCTCGGACCGGCCGACCACCTCACCCTGGTCCGCGAGGCCGAGCGGCTCGGCTACGAGTCGGTGTGGGCCGCGGAGACCTACGGCACCGACCCGGCGAGCCTGATGGCCTGGATCGCCGGGCAGACCGAACGGATCGGCCTGGGCACCGGCGTGCTGCAGATGTCGGGCCGCAAGCCCGTGGTGGCGGCGATGACGGCCGCCACCATCGACCAGGTCTCCGGCGGCCGGGCCCGCCTGGGCGTGGGCGTGTCCGGGCCGCAGGTCGTGGAGGGCTGGCACGGCGAGCGGTTCGACCGCCCGCTGGCCCGCGCCCGCGACTACCTGTCGGTGCTGCGCCTGGCCCTGGAGGGCCGCCCGGTGAGCTACGCGGGCGAGACGATGACGCTGCCGCTCCCCGGCGGCCAGGGCAAGGAACTCTCGCTGGGCGTCTCCCCGGTCCAGAAGCACCTGCCGGTCTATCTCGGCGCCATGGGCCCGGAGACCACCGCGCTGGCCGGGGAACTGGCCGACGGCTGGCTGGCGATCCACTTCCCGCCCGAGCACCTGGCCGAGCGCATGGCGCACCTGCGCGCCGGCGCGGCGCGGGCCGGCCGCGACCTGGACGGCTTCGACGTCGCCCCGATGATCCTCACCCTCGTCGACGAGGACGAGGAGCTGGCCTTCGACATGATGCGGCCGATGCTCGCCCTCTACCTGGGCGGCATGGGCTCACGCCGGACCAACTTCTACAACCGGCTGGCCCGCTCCCTGGGTTTCGAGAAGGAGGCCGAGGAGATCCAGGAGGCGTTCCTGGCCGGGCGCCAGGGCGAGGCCATGTCACTGCTGCCCGACGGCCTGGTCGACGCGATGACGATGTGCGGGCCGCCCGGCAAGCTCCGCGAGCGCGTCGCCGCCTACCGCGAGGCGGGCGCCACCAGCCTGGTCGTCGGCCTGGTCACCCCGACGTTGCGGCTGCGTCTGGAACAGCTCGAACTGGTCGCCGACCTGGTGACCTGACGCTTCCCCGGATCCGCCGGGATCGTGCGGCCTGTGGCCCGCGCGATCCCGGCGGGTCACGAAGCGTCTGATGCTCCGCGTTCACCGATCATCGGCCGTGTCCCGCTCTGAGTTTCGGCCTTCGTCACGCGTCGTTCTTCAGCCGTGTGACGAAGGCCGACCACGTGTCACGGGCGAAGACGAGTGCGGGGCCGCCGGGGTTCTTGGAGTCGCGGACGGCCACGACGCCGCCCAGGTCCGCGACCTCCACGCAGTCACCGTTGGCTCCGCTGAGCGAGCTCTTGCGCCACGTGGCGATGGTCAGGTCTACCGGTTCGGACATCTGACGCCCCTTCGGCTGGACACTCACGCCACGGTGTTCGGCGCGTTCATCAGCATAACCGCCGTTTCGGCGGGGCTGAGGGCCGCGGCCCTGAGGTAGTCGAACACCGAGACGTACCGACGGACGTCGGCGGCGTCCTCCAGATACAGGCCGCTGGACATGTTCTCCAGGTAGATGACGTCCAGGTCGTTCGAGGCGGGAAAGCCCACGACGGTGAACGACCCGGTCATCGCCGGATGCGCCCCGGCCCGGTAGGGGAGGATCTGGATCATCACGTTGGGGAGGCGGCCGATCTCGGCGAGGTGCTTGAACTGACCGGCGGTGATCTGGGCCGTTCCCACGTGCTGACGCACCACGCCTTCGCCGAGAACGACGGAGAGCTCCAGCGGGTCGCCGTCCGTGAGCCGTTTCTGGCGCTCCATCCGCACGGAGACCCTGCGCTCGACCTCCTCCGGTGTGTCTCCTGGACGTCCTGCCGCGATGAGGGCTCGTGCGTAGTCGGCGGTCTGCAACATTCCCGGCACCAGCGTCTGCTGGTACGTCCTGAGGGACGTCGCCTCGGCTTCGAGCCCGATGAGCGTCGCGTAATCACCGGGGAGCACGTCCCCGTAGTTCTGCCACCATCCTCGCTGCCGCGCCTCCCTGGACAGGGCGAGCAGGGGCTCCCGGTCGGCTTCGGGCACCTCGTACATGTCGAGGAAGGCGCGGAGGTCTCGCGGGCGTATGCCTCGGCGGCCCGTCTCGATCCTGCTGACGGAGGCCGGCGTGAGCTCCATCCGTTCCGCGGCCTCCTGCATGGACAGGCCGCGCTCGATGCGCAGCCGTCGCAGCTCCGATGCCAGGCGACGTCTGCGCACGGTGGGACTCGTGTCAGCGGTCAAGTTCGCACCTTCCTTCCGTTCCTCCGCTTTGGAAGTTTCCAAAGGTAACCACCAGAGCCCTATGACCTGCGGTACGTTCCGGAGTGTAGTCAGGCAACTACGGAGGTGGTGTGAAGATGGCGACACCGGTGCGAAAGCACGATCCGCAGCAGGAGCAGTACATCCACCTCGTACGGCTGGGCTGGGACCTGAGGGTTCTGGGAATCTCCACCTCGGTGGTGGTCCCCGCCGTAGGGCCGCCGGTACTGGAGATCATGTCCGCGTCCGGGGTGCGGCTCCGGGTCCGTGTCGTTCACCGCGCGTGGGGGTGGGTCTTCATCTGGCGGCCGTGGTGGTCGGTACTGTGGCGGCGGCGCGAATGGATCTGCGCCGAGGCGGACAACGCGGCCGACATGATCGCATCGGCGGCGATCGCGTGAGCGCGCCCGACCGGATCGGCCACGGTGCGACGGCCGGGCGCTGGGACGGGCTGCGCGTTCTCGGGCGGCGGGAGTTTCCCGGCGTCGCACGGTCGGCGGGGGCCGCGCGCACGTGGACGGTGGAGCTTCTGCGCGGTCATGTGACCGCCGAGACGCTGGAGACGGCCGAACTGCTCGTCAGTGAGGTGGTCACCAACGCGATCCTGCACAGCGACTCGGCCGGACCGGACGGGCTCATCACGGTCCGGGTGGGACTGGGCGGGGGTCTGTTCCACGTCGAGGTGACCGACGAAGGCTCGGCGACCAGCGTGCCCGCGATCCGGACGACCGACGAGGACAGCCTCAGCGGGCGCGGCCTGGCCTGGGTGGACCGGCTGGCCGCCGCCTGGGGTGCCGACCACGACGAGGCGGGCGGGACGGTCTGGTTCCGACTCCCGTAAGACGGATCGGCGATCCTTTAGATCCCTCCGGTGCTCGGAAGCGGGTCATGCGGAGCCGCTCGGGCCGGACGGAGCCGAACGACGACCTGCCCGGCGGGGCCGAGGGTTCGTCTTTGCCGGTTCACCCGCTCTGAGCTGTCGCTTCAGGACGAAAAAGCTCGCCGGCGGGCGGCGCGGTCCGTTCTGGGGCAAAGCCCCACATGAACGTGGAGTCCTTCAGCAGTCGCTCCGTCACCCTGATCCCGGTCAGGTGCTCGACGAGCAGGAACGCCGGCCCTTGGTAGTAGTGGTGGGAAAACGGCGGGTGGAGCCTGTGGATCTCCGTCATCGTGTCCGTGATTTCGTCCGGGTCCTCCGCCGGATATTCCGCGTCGACCCCCCAGAAGAACCGGATCTCGCCGTCCTCGCACCAGTGGAAGTAGTCCAGGCCCTTGATGGCGAGTGCGGCCTGGGAGACGAGGCGGGTGCCCTCGGAGAGCATGGTGATCACGTCTTCGTCGGTGCCGAGCCAGTCGGGGTCGAAGACGAACGTCCAGTCGCCGATGGAGGTGATGCCGAGAGGCTCCCCGTGGCTTGGGTACTGATCCGGGTCGTCGGGGAAGGGGCCCGGCGTGAAGTCCTCCCAGCGGCCACCGAGGCGGGCGATCACCTGTTGAGGCGTGGCGCGGACGTAGATGAAGCTGTAGCACTCCTCGCCGTATTCGCCGCGGAGCCAGGAGACGTCGGGGGGCTGCATGGTCATGCCGTGATGTTGTCAGCCGCCACCGACAGACACGGGAACCGGCCGTCACGGGACGACGGAGCCGGACGCGATGCGGCGTGGCGCCCCCGGCCTTCGCCGGCCATGGTGGCCGAACGGCAGGCGGGCGATGTGATCTACTCGCGGCGAGGTGTCACATTTCCAAAGGTGCCGGACATGAACAGACGTCCGGCACCTTTCGGCAAGGAGATCGTGTGACCCAGCGAGATCGCTTCGAGGCGGTCTATGACGCGTACTAGCCGGCGATACACCAGTACGCCGCCCACCGGCCGACTCCATCGGCCTGGCGGTCAAGGGCGACAGGAGCACCGTGGTGCTGGAGTCGGGCTGGACCGACACCAGGCGGTCCCCACCCTCGGCCGGGTGAGACCCGCCGGGCCGGCCGCCGTCCCGGTGCCGGGCGCGACGACGGGGCGGGACGGTACGGGCGCTGGCCACGTACGACCCGGTGACCTCGCCCGGCGCGGCCCGGTGCCCGGGGGCGTCGCCGATCAGGGCTCGCGGGCGCCGTACAGGCGCACGATGCTGTGGCGGAGCGTCGCCGCCGCCTGGTCGGTGGTCATGCGGCCGGCGGCGACCTCGCCGCCGGCCGCGTGACCGAGCGCGATCGTCGCGGAGATCAGCCAGGCCGGGCCGAGGACGCCGTCGAACTCGCCGGTGGCCCGGCCGCGCCTGATCAGTTTCTCCAGGCCCTCGGTGACCGGGGCGTGCAGGCGGTCGGAGTCCGCCGGGTCGACGGTGGTCACCGAGGGGTGCAGGAGCAGCGGGTACCGGTCCATCAGCCGCCAGATGACGTCCAGCCAGCGCAGCAGCGCCTCCAGGGCGGTGCCGCTCTCCACGTCGGCGTCGAGGGCGGCGATGACCTCGGCGGTGATGCGGTCGACGACCGCGGCCACCAGCAGCGGCCGGGACGGGTAGTGGGCGTACACGGTCTGGCGGGTGACGCCCGCCGCTGCGGCGACCTCCTCCACCGTCGCGTCCGGGTGCCGACCGAGGACCTGGACGGCGGCGTCCAGCACGGCGGCGGCGCTGCGCTCGGCGTCCGAACGCCGCCGACGGCGCCGGACGCCTTTTATCTCTGACACGTTGTCCAATCTATCAGCCGGCGTTATCATGGACACGATGTCAAAGATAAGACGATCCAGGGAGATCGCATGACGCCTCGCGCCGATCTGGCCGGCTACCTGACCCACTATCCGCAGGAGGCGGGCCTGGGGGAGGAGGACCCGGCGGCCGTGCTGGACCGCTATCACACGCCGGACTACGAGGTGGTCAGCGACGGGGTGCGGCTGGACCGGCAGCGGCTGCTCGACCACATGCGCCCGGCCCGCAAGCGGGTCGCCGGTGTCCGTGTCGAGGTGGAGCAGGCGTTGGTGGACGGTGACCAGGTCGCCGCCCGGTACCGGCTCGTCGCGGAGATGCGCAAGGGCGGCACCGTCGTCACCGAGATCTACATGTTCGGGGAGCTGGCCGCCGACGGCCGGTTGCGCCGCGCGGTCCAGGCCACCCGGCCGATGCCGTCCGAGTAGATCCGCAGGAGCGGGAGCGCCGACCCCGGCAGGCGGGAGAGGGGAGGCGGGAGGCGGTGTGGCGAGTCGCGCGGGCTGGCCGGGGCGGGCCGTCGCGTTCCGGAAGGCGTCCTGCCCCTCCTCGTGGCCGTTGCCGGGGGTCGTCGTTGACAGGTTTGGCTAATGGGAGTAGCTTTTAGCTAATCGAGTTAGCCAAACCTGGAGGACGTCATGACCGAACACCTCGCCGTCGACGGCGGCACGATCGCTTACGAGGTGACGGGGGCCGGGCCGCTGATCGTCCTCGCGCACGGCATGGGCGACAGCCGGGCCGCGTACCACGCCGTGATCCCGCCGCTGGTGGCGGCGGGGTACCGGGTCGCCGCGGTCGACCTGCGCGGCTGCGGCGAGTCCAGCGTCGACTGGCCGTCCTGGAGCCGCACCGACATCGCCGGCGACCTGCTCGCCGTGATCCGCCACCTGGGCGGCCCGGCCGTGCTCGTCGGCCACTCGATCTCCGGCGGCGCCGCCACGATCGCCGCGGCGGCGGAGCCCTCGCTGGTCACCGCGGTCGTCGAGCTGACGCCCTTCACCCGCAAGCAGTCGATCCGCCTCGGCGACCTGCGGGTCAAGCGCTTCCGGCGGGGCATGCTGCGGCTGGCCGGCGCGACCACGTTCGGCAGCGTGCCGCTCTGGCGCTCCTACCTCGACGTGGCCTACCCCGGCGTGAAGCCCGCCGGCTGGGCCGGGCGGCTCGACCGCGTCGACTCCCTGCTGCGCGAGCCGGGCCGGATGAAGGCCCTGCGGGGCATGGGCGGGGGCACCCCGGCCGACGCCGGCGCGCGGCTCGGCGACGTCCGCTGCCCGGTCCTGGTCGTGATGGGCACGCTCGACCCCGACTGGGCCGACCCGCGCGCCGAGGGTGAGGCGATCGTCGAGGCCCTGCCGTCCGGCCTCGGCCGGCTGGAGATGATCGAGGGCGCCGGGCACTACCCGCACGACCAGTTCCCCGAGCGGGTGACCGAGCTCGTGCTGGACTTCCTCCGGTCGGACGCCTCCCGTGCCTAGGGCCGGCCTGGACCCGGCGGCCGTGGTCGCTGCCGGAGCCGCCCTCGCCGACGAGGTGGGCCTCGCGGGCCTGACGATGGGGTCGCTGGCCGAGCGGCTGGGTGTGCGCCCCCCGTCCCTGTACAAGCACGTGGACGGCCTGGAGGACCTCACCCGGCGCATCGCGGTCCTGGCACTGGGCGAGGCGGCCGAGGCCATCGGCGGCGCGGTCCAGGGGTACGCCGGCCGCGACGCCCTGGAGGCCGCGGCGCGCGCCTTCCGCGCCTTCGTCCTGGAGCACCCCGGCCGGTACGCCGCGACGATCGGCGTGGAACCGTCCGGCCCGGACGACCCGCTGACCACCGAGAGCCGGCGCGCGCTGGGCGCGTTCACGGCGGTCCTGCGCGGCTACGGGATCGCGGAGTCCGAGACGGACCACGCCCTGCGCATGCTCCGCAGCCTCTTCCACGGCTTCGCCACGTTGCAGGTGGGCGGCGGCTTCCGGTGGAGCGCCGACGTCGACGAGAGCTTCGAGTGGCTGATCGCCTTCGTCGACCGGGGCCTGCGCGCCCTGGGAACGCCGCCGTCGACGGCCGCGCCCGCCGCGGCGCCCTAGGGAGCCGACATCGTCTCGATCACCGGGCCTGCGGCGGCGATCTCCGTGCTCGCCCGGACGAAGGCGGCGACCGCCCGTGACCGCGTCCGCTCGGGCCAGGCCGGCAGGATCGAGCTCCTCGGCGCGTCGAGCACCGGCACCTTCACCGACGACACGGGTCCCGTGCCCTGGTAGGAGCGGCCGGGTCCGGTCCCGGGAGCCGGGCACGGGATCCGGGGCGCCCGGCGCGGGCCGCCCAGGGTGATCTGTCGCCGGTGACGTCACCCGGTGGCGGGAGGGGCCTGCCCGGCCGTGAGGTAGCGGGTGAGCATGGCCGTGAGCTCGTCCTCCAGCCGGGAGAGGTCGACGGGGTCGGGGGAGGCGATGAGCTGGTGGACGGCGAGCTCGACCGTGGAGACGGCGATCCGGGCCGCGGTGTGCGTGTCCCCGACCCGCGTCTCGGGGTGACGGTCCAGCAGGTCCCGCATGTAGGCGACCCGTGCCCGCTCGTACCGGGTGATCCTCTCCAGCAGCGCGCCGGAGCGGGGCGCCTGCTCGACCATCACGCGCAGCAGCTGCGGATCGTCGAGGTGGTTCTCGATCGCGGCCCGTACGAAGACGCGGATGATCCCCTCCAGGGAGTCGGGCAGCTCCTCGCTCTGGCGCCGCTCGACGGCGGTCATCCCGGCGTCGAGGTGCGCGACCAGCAGCTCCACCAGGATCGCGTCCTTGTTCGGGTAGTACTGGTACAGCGAGCCGATCGAGATCCGGGCCCGTTCGGCGATCCGGTTGGTGGTGCCCGAGGCGTAGCCGTGTTCGGCGAAAACGTGAGCAGCCGCCGTGAGGATGCGTTGCCGGGTGAGCTCGGCCCGGGTCTGGCGTGGCTGTTTACGTGGGCGAAGCCGGCGTTCGTCCGACGTCATGGCACCTCCTGGACGGCGCCGGAAAGCGAGTGGCGCGCGACGTGAATGATTGCTCATAATAGTGGCCTGACCTGCGGCGAAGCAGAAAAAGCCGCTGCGGGACCACATGCTCGGCGCTCGCCGGCCCTCGCCGCGCGGCTCCCGCCCGCCGGTGGGACCGCCATCCCCGCCGACCGGCCGAACCCGATGAGGAACGACATGCTGCCCAAGGTACGCGCCCCCGAGACACGCAGGATGATCACGCTGGAGGTGCTCGCCAGCACCCGGCTGAGCCCCGGTTTCACGACCGTCACCCTCGGCGGCCCCGAGCTGGAACACCTGACACCCATGGGTCACGACCAGATCGTGCGCCTGTTCTTCCCCCGCGAGGGGCAGGACCGGCTGCGGATGCCGAGCTTCTCCAACGAGGCGTGGATGGCGGAGCTGCTCCTGATGCCGAAGTCGCGCCGTCCCTGGGTGCGCAATTTCACGATCCGGCGGGTTCGGCCGGAGCTCGGCGAGGTGGACATCGAGTTCGCCCTGCACGGCGACGCCCCGGCCTCCTCCTGGGCCAGGAGCGCCCGGCCGGGGTCGCCGGCCGGCATCTTCGACATGGGGATGAGCTACCTGCCGCCGGCCGGGGTGTCCTGGCAGTTGCTGGTGGGGGAGGAGAGCGCCGTGCCGGCGATCCTGGCCATCCTGGAGCACGCGCCCCCGTCGCTGGTCGCGGAGGTCTTCCTGGAGGTGCCCCGGACGGCGGACATCCGGCCGGACATCGTCGCCCCCGAGGGGGTACGCGTGCACTGGCTGGCCCGCGACGGCGCGGACGGCCTGCCCGGGACGCTGGCCCTGGAGGCGGTCAGGCGCTCCCCGCTGCGGCCGGGCCGGTTCTACACCTGGGTGGCGGGCGAGACCAGGCTGCCCACCGGTCTGCGCCGCCACCTGGTCAACGACCGGGGCGTGCCGAAGTCCGACATAGCGTTCCTGGGGTACTGGCGGCACGGGCGGTCGAGCCCCGGCTGACGCCCGGGGCACGTGGACGCGCCCTCCTGTCCCGGGACGACGGCGCGGGTCCCGCCGTGGGCGGCGATCGTGGAGGCCCCGCCAAGGGGAGATCCGGCGTGGGCGGGCTCAGAAGCCCGGGAACACCCGGCGCAGGTCGTCCAGGGTGATCCCGTCGCCGGTGACCGTCACCGACGCCGGGGTGTGCTCGGGCGCGAGCCTGCCGGTGAGCAGGCGTGCCCACGCCTCGGCGGGCAGCGACAGGACGACGTCGGCGTCTTCGGGGGCCTCGCTGAAGCCGACGGTCTCGCCCAGGGTCAGGCCCAGCACCCGCCCGGGATCGGTCGTCTCGACCCGCAGGGTGGTGGCCACGCGCGGGTCGAGGGCGTCGGACCTGGCGATGAAACCGGTCAGGAAGCCGAGCGGCCCGGCGTGCAGGTCGGTCAGCACCCCGGCGGTCTCCGGCGCGACGGCCGCCGCCGGGTCGAAGGCGACGCGCACGTCCCAGGAGTGCAGCGCGGACTCGTTCAGGCGCATCCCGGCCACCAGCGCGACGTCGCCGGGCTCGGGCAGGAAGCCCAGCTTGATCCTCAGGTCCTCGCGGGCGGTCGCGTCCAGGCTCTCGTACGCGGAGACGATCTCGGCGTCCGCAGTCGCGAAGTCCGCGGCCTGCTCCTTGGGGCCCTTGGCGTTCCAGCGGTCCCAGACCGCGTTCATGAAGTCCGAGCCGGGGGCGTCCCGGCCCTCCCTCGCCGCCCGCAGCGTGGCCAGGCCGATCTCCGCGCCGCTGCCGATGTGGCTGAGCACCTGGGCGACCGTCCACTCCGAGCAGCCCGAGGAACGGGTGAGGTCGGGAGCGTCCAGGTCGCGGACGAAGGCGGTCAGCTCGTCATGGGTGGTGCGCAGGGCCGCGACGGTCCTGTCGGCGAGGCTGGTCATGGTTCTCCTGAGGGGTGGCGCGGGACACGACGGCCAGGTCGACCGGCCGGGTGCATCGTATCCGGCCACAGGCGCACGATCGGAGGCGACCGGCCGGGTGCGTCGTGTCCGGCCCCCGGCATGCCGTCGCGACGACCGGCCGGTGGCGGCCCTCCCCGTCGCGGGAGGGCCACCGCCCGGTCAGGTGCCGGGGATCCTCTTCACCTTCGGGATGGGGGAGAAGACCAGCAGCAGGATCGGCAGGATGGCCCCGGCGACGACCGCGAACAGGATGGCCGTGCGCAGGCCCAGGGTCTCGCCGAGCAGGCCCGCGCCCAGGGCGCCGAGCGGCGCCGGGATCAGGCCGAGGGAGTAGATCGTGCCGATCACCCTGGCCTGCAGGTGCGGCGGCGTGATCGACTGGACCAGGGTCATGTTGCTGACGAAGAAGACCTGGTTGCTGGCCCAGACGATGAACTGGGACAGGCCGAGCATCCCGGCGGCCAGCCAGACCGGTCCGGACGCGAACGGCACCAGCAGCAGCGCGCAGTTGCCGACCACCGTGCTCCACAGCAGCGTCGGGCCGATCCCGATGCCGCGCATGACCCTCACCGACATGGTGGCGCCGAGGATGGCGCCGACACCGCCGGTCGCCATCACGATGCCCACCCACTCCGGCGGCAGGTCGGGCCCGCCCCGCAGCAGGAACAGCACGTAGATCGACTGCATGGCGCCCATGACGAAGAACGAGTACAGCCCGCTGGCGATGGCCAGCGGCCGGATCATCGGCTGATCCATGATCCACTTGAAGCCCGCCCAGATCGCCCGGTGCACGCTCCCGGCCGTCTCCTCGTCCGGTACGGGGGCGTCCTCGCGCTTGCGGATGAGCATGATGGCGATCGCGGAGAACAGGTACGTGAGCACGTCGATCATGATGAGCAGCGGCGCGGCCACGACCTTGAGCAGCGCCGAGGCGACGCCGGGACCGGCCGTCTGCGCCAGGGACTCGCTCAGCTGCAGCTTGCCGTTGCCCTCGCCGAGCTGGTGCATCGGGACGAGCAGCGGGAAGTAGGAGCGGTAGGCGACCTGGAACAGCACCGACAGCAGGCTCAGCAGGAACACGACCACGTACAGCACGCCGAGCGTGAGGGCGTCCATCACGTACAGCAGCGGTATCAGGGCGAGCACCGCAGCCCGGCCCAGGTCCGACCAGATCAGCACCGGCCGCTTGCGCATCCGGTCGATGTAGACGCCGAACAGCAGGAAGCCCAGCATCGGCAGCCGGAGCAGCGCGCCGAGGATTCCCATCTCGGTCGAGCTCGCGCCCAGGGTGACGATGGCGATCAGCGGGATCACCAGGTAGGAGATCTGCGAGCCGAACTGGGAGAGGGTCTGGCCGGTCCACAGGCGCAGGAAGTCCTGGTTGCCCCAGAGGCTGCCGCCGCCCCCGCCCCCGCCCCCGCCCTGTCCGGGGTGCTCGCCCTCGCCGGTGTCCTTCGGGTTCCCCGGCTCGCCGGGACCTCCGGGGTCCCCGAGCGCGGCGGGGTCCGCCGGTCCCGCGGCCTCGCCGGCGGGGCCGGCGACACCCGCGGGCGCGGCCGGTCCTGCGCTCTCCCCGGGAGGGCCGGTGACGGTCGCGGCCGGTCCGGCGGGCCGGACGTCACGGGGGTTCTCGGCGCCGTCCGGGAGCCGGGGTGGCCCCGGGCTCCCGGCGCCCTGGGTGCTCTCAGTGTCCGGTGACGCCATGGTCGATCCAACTCCTCAGCTTGGCGGCCGCCTCGGCGACCAGGGGTTCGAAAAGGATGACCACGCGCTCGCCGGGAATCGCCTCGATCGCGAGGTTTCCCTTGACCACGTCGCCCCAGCCCAGATCGGGCCGGTCTCCGGTGGGGGCGAACAGCGCCACGTCACCGTCGTAGGGTTCGTGCCGGTAGCGGCCGACCGCGTGCGCGTTGGCCCGGAACACCGTCAGGAAGCGCCGGGCCTGCTCGACGTCGGCGGTGTCGGGGGCCAGCCGCTGCTCCCGGCTCGCGGCGGCGATGACGGCCAGCAGCATCTCCTCCGGGCCGAGCCCGGCGAACTCCGCGGCGTCGGCCTCCAGCGGCCCTCCGGCCAGCGCGTGGGTCATCAGGGAGGCGTCGTCCTCCAGCGAGCTGTTGATCACGGGCTCGTCGGCGTCGGAGTAGAACAGCACCAGCAGCGGGACGTCCTCGCCGAGCTCGCGCAGCCGCCTGGCCATCTCCATCGCGATGTTCCCGCCGATGCAGAAGCCGCCCAGCACGTACGGGCCGTGCGGCCGGACGGCCCGCAGCCGCTCGACGTAGTCCTCGACCATGTCGGCCATGGTGGTGTGCGGCTCCTCGCCGGGGGCCAGCCCGGCGGCGGCGATCGCGTAGACGGGCTGGTCTGGGCCGAGCCTGCGGGCCATCGGCTGGTAGCGGAAGACCTGCCCGCCCAGGGCGTGCACCAGGACGATCGGCGGGCGGTCCCCCTCGGCGTTGAGCGTCACCAGCCGCTGCTCGCTCAGGTCCTCCGGGCGGCGCAGCACGTCCGCCAGGCCCGCCACGGTCGGCGAGGCCAGCACGGTGGCGACCGGCAGGTCCCTGCCGAACTCCCGCCTGATCCGCACGGCCAGCCGCAGCGCCAGCAGCGAGTGCCCGCCCAGGTCGAAGAAGTCGTCGAACACCCCGACCATGGGGACGTCGAACAGCTCCTCCCAGATCGCCGCGACCCGTCCCTCGACCGGGTCCCTCGGCGGCACCCGGAAGGCGTCGCCGCCGGTCCGCTCCGGCGCGGGCAGGGCCTTGCGGTCCAGTTTGCCGTTGTGGGTCAGGGGGAGCGCGTCCAGCGCCACCCAGGCCGAGGGGATCATGTGCTCGGGCAGCCGGGAGCGCAACCGCGCCCGCCAGTCGACGCCCGGGGCGTTCCCGGGGCCGTCGCCGTCTCCGGCCGTACCGGCGCTCGCCGGGGCGTCGTCGCTCCCGGCCGTTCCGGTGGTCACCACGTAGCCGATCAGGCGGTCGCCCTCGACGACGACCGCCGCCGCCCGCACCTCGGGCTCGGAGAGCAGCGCGGCCTCGATCTCGCCGGGTTCGACGCGCATGCCGCGGATCTTGGTCTGGGTGTCGAGGCGGCCCAGGTAGTCGAGTTCGCCGTCGGGTCGCCAGCGGGCGCGGTCCCCGGTGGCGTACAGGCGGGAGCCGGGGGGTCCGTAGGGGTCGGGCAGGAAGCGTTCGGCGGTCAGGGCGGGGCGGCCCAGGTAGCCGCGGGCCACCTGCGTCCCGCCGATGAAGAGCTGCCCGGGGGTGCCCACCGGGGCCCGCCCGAACCGGTCGTCGAGCACCTCCAGGCGGGTGTTGTCGACCGGGCGGCCGATCGGAACGGTCGGCTCGGCCGGGTCGCACACGTGCCAGGAGACGTCGACGGCGGCCTCGGTGGGGCCGTAGAGGTTGTGCAGCTCCACCCCGGGCAGCCGCTCGGCGAAGCGCCGCACCAGGTCGGCGGGGAGCGCCTCGCCCGAGCACACCACCCGGCGCAGGCTCCCCGTACGGGCGCCGCCCGAGCGGGCGCCGCTCACGGGAGTGGCGTCCGGGCCGTCCGTGGCGGACGCCTTCGCGATGTCCACGAGCAGCGCGGTCGCGGTGTCCTCGGGGGAGCCGGGGGTCTCGGAGCTCGCGGAGCCGGCGTCGTCGGTGACCAGGTCCGGCGTGTCGAGGAACGCGTCGAGCATGGACGGCACGAAGTGCGCCGTGGCGACCTTCTCGGTCTCGATGAGGTCGATGAGATGACCGGGCTCGTAGTGCCCGCCGGGCCGCGCCACCACCAGGCCCGCGCCGGTGAGCAGCGGCCAGAACAGCTCCCAGACCGACACGTCGAACGACACCGGCGTCTTGTGCAGCACCCGGTCGGCCGGGGTGAGCCGGTAGGTCTCCTGCATCCAGCGCAGCCGGTTGACGATCGCGCGGTGCGAGA
>NZ_JBFABE010000058.1:0-52323 GCF_040640155.1 Streptosporangium sp. NPDC023615 | reverse complement strand
TTCAGCACGGCAACCTACGCTCGTTCCCTTTTACACCGCATCTCGGACGCGACCCATCGAAGAGGTCAGGGGTTCGAATCCCCTCGTCTCCACAAGATCAAAGGGCCGCCTCTGCTCCGCAGAGACGGCCCTTTTTCGATGACCGGTGTGTGGCACTGGCGGAGGGACTTCTCTAGGTACATGATCGAATGAGGTGAGGGAGCAGAGATCATGTGCGGCTGAAGGCCGTTTTCCCTAGGCTGTCCTGAAGGGAGGTGACGACGATGGGAACACGTACGGGCAGCCCAGAGGGCTTGATCGGCGACTTCCGCTATGTCACCCCCCTGTATACCAAGGGGCAGGCTGCCGATCTGATCGGTGTACCTCGTCAGTCCTTCCGTAACTGGGCCGTGGGGTATGCGTACAAGCGGATGGACGGGGTGGCCGTCGCGGCTGAGCCCTTGGTGACCACGGCGGGTTCACACGGTCCGACGGTTCCCTTCGTTGGCCTCGCCGAGGCTTACATGCTTGCCGCGTTCCGCAGTGCGAAGGTTCCCATGCAGCGGATCCGGCCTGCCATCCACTGGCTGGAGGAGAACATCGGGCTTGGCCAGGCGCTGGCCAGTGAGCGGCTGATGACCGATGGCGCTGAGGTGCTGTGGGACTTCAAGGAGCACACGGACGATCCCGCTGAGCGGGAGGCGATCGATGGCCTGGTCGTCGTGCGTAGTGGTCAACAGGTCTTCCGCCCAGTCGTCCGGGACTATCTCCAGCGGGTCACCTATCAGGACGGATGGATGAGGATGATCCATCTTCTGGGATATGAGCGTGTGGAGGTAACCGTCGATCCGTGGATCAATGGTGGCCAGCCGACCGTTGCTCGTCGCGGGATACGGGTGGCAGACGTGCTCAGCCGGGCGAGAGCCGGTGAGGACTGGCGTGATATCGCCGACGACTACGACCTCCAATTGAACGAGGTTGAGGCGCTCCTCTCGCAGGCGGCGTAGGGAAGAGGGGTGGTGGCGGGCGAGGCCGGGGAGTCCGGACTTACTTTCTTCCTTGACAGAGGACTGGGTTCGAAGATCGTTCCCAATGCTCTGCGCGAGGCTGGTTGGTTTCTAGAAACGATGGACGAGCGTTACGGCAAGGATGACTCCCAGCGGATCGATGACGTCCAGTGGATAGAGGAGGCGACCATCCGCGGTGACATCTTGTTGTGCAAAGACCTGGCGATCACCCGGAATCTTGTTGAAGCACGGTCATCTTTATGAGTGGTGCTCGCATCTTTGCGATTGCAAACGCGAGTGTGGTCGGAAGGGACATGGCCGACATCTTCCTCGCCAATGAGGCCAGGATCGTCCAGGCTGCTCAACGAGTCACCGAGCCGTTTGTCTTCGCTGTGGGCCACGACGGTTTGAGACGCACCCGAGTGCGATATCCGGATCAAGGATCGGATCTCTGAGTGAGCATCAGAACAACGAGGCCACGAGGGCTATCGCCTGTATCGGGGTCCGCCGTATGCCCCGTGGGCAAGGAGACCTGATCTATAAAGGGTTGGGCGGAGTCAGCGAAAAGTCAGTGAACCCGCTGACACGGGAGCGCAGCCAAGACCGACGGACGTCATCGTCGTGGCATCTGACGACACCGAACGGCATCCGTTGATCGGAAACGGTGCGTCCCAACGGGCTTCGCATCAAAGAGGTCAGGGGTTCGAATCCCATCTCCACCCAGGTCAGAAGGCCGCTTCCGAGAGATCGGGAGCGGCCTTCTGCGTTGCCGGGTGACCAACTGAGTGACTACGGTCCATCCACCGGGTCCGTGCCATTCCGGGTTTCGCGAAGTCCAGTGGTGAGGTGTCTCAGCGGTGAGCGATTCCAGTCCCGTGACCGGGTGGGTCTTCCTGGGGGAGGGGGCTCGGTGGCCGTCCGGCGTGTTCCGGACGCGAGAGTGCGCAGAATCGTGGATCAAGAGCGGCGAGCTGACGGGGATGCTCACGGAGTACCCCCTCGACACGGGTGCCTGGGTGCCTATGACTGGGCGATCGAGCACGGCCATTTCCAGCCTCGCACCGCCCAGGCGAGGCCCGGGCCGTACCCCGCTCCGCGGGAGGCTGCGTGCAGGCGCCGTTACCGTTCGGCCATGACGTTTCCCGCCGCGCGGTTCAAAGGGTGTTTTCCCGAGCTCTTCGGCTTCGTGCTGCTCGATGCCACAGGGCTCGACGACGTCGGTGCCGGCAGCCCCGTCGGCAGGAATCTGCTGCAGCTGTTCAGCACGAGTGAGCAGGGCGATCAGGTCGTACGTGACGGCATCGCGATTCCCGCGCAGAACATCGATCCCGGCTTCTACACCGTGCTCGTACGCCACGTCCGGAGTCCTTCGCCGTGGCGGGACCCCAAGGTGACATCCACCGGGTGGGTTCTGCACGTCCGGTCGGAAGAGGTGCTGCTGTGCGGCCTGGGCTACCTCACGAAGTGGGCGCCCGACGATCCCCGGCATCGTCGCATTTCCGTGCCACCCGGCTGGTACGAAGTGGAAGTCCGCGGACACCTCTTGGACCCCGACGACCCTGACATGGATCCCGACGACCCCGACGACGCCGCCTACGAGTTCGTGCTGAGCGGTCCGACCGGCGCCCGGCCCACGTTCCGTGCCCACCTCGGCCACGGCCTCAACCTCATCGACAACGACTGATCACATCGGACTCATTCGTCTGGAAAGAGACGACCCGGCGAGATTGATGCTCTCGCCGGGCTTGGATCCTCATCAGCGGGATGTCGCGGTGGCGCGAGCCCCGTCCATCGGTACGTGCGGTTGCCGAGGAGCAGAGCGGTGGCAGCGCCGTCACCTCGCCCGATCCGGCGTCCACGCATGACCGAACCCGGGATCAGCCAGAACGAGACACCGCCGAGGCGAGGTCATGACCGCCGGCGAAATTCATGGAACCCTCGGCCCGGTCCGCGGCAATTACTCGAGTCATGACCAGAGACACCCGAGAGGCAAGAGATGCGACATGAGAGCCTGGCGGACCTCTCGCCCGGGTCCGGCGCCGCGGACGGTGCGCCGCCTCGGCGCGAGTCCGAACGGCTGGCCGCCCTGTTCGTCCGTCATGCCCCGGAACTCAAGCGCTATGTCGTACGACGGCTGGGGCTGGATCCGGCCGACGACATCGTGGCTGAGACGTTCGCCGTGGCGTTGCAGCGCCTGGAGTCCTACGACGAGAGGCTCGGCGACGAGCGTTCCTGGTTGTACGGCATCGCCACCAACCTCATCGGACGGCACCGCCGCCGCGAGATCGGCCTGTACAGGGCACTGAGCCGGACGGGGGCCGACTCGGTGATCGAGCCGTTCACGGACGAGGTCGAGCGGCGGGTGACCGCGAACGGGGCGCGCAGGCGGCTGGCGAAGGCACTGGCCGGGCTGTCACAGAAACACCGGGACACGTTGCTGCTGGTGGCGTGGACAGAGCTGACGTACGAGGAGGTCGCCCTGGCACTCGACGTTCCCGTGGGGACCGTGCGATCACGGGTCAACCGGGCTCGCGGCAAGTTGCGCCGGGCGCTCGCCGGTATGGATCCGACCGTTGTGGACGAGGGATGAGTGATGGTGAACGAGATCGAGCTCCTGAGGGAGATGCGCGACGAGGTTCCCGGGCGGCTGGACATGTCGGGGGCGGAGCGCAGGCTGGCCGAGATGACGGCCAGGGGGTTGCCCGCCTCCGGGGGGCGCGAGCGGCCCGCGTACCGGACGTGGCTGGGGCTGACCCTGGCGGGGGCCTGCGTGCTGGCGGTCGCGGCCATGGCCGTCACCCGAACGCAGGACGCAGGAGCGGGGCTGGAAGCCGCCGGGTCGGCCCACGAGACCACACGGCCGACCGGCGCGGCGGCCCGGCCCAGCGGGACGGTGACGCGGCCGGACGGTGTGGCGATGGTGCTGGAGCAGGCGGCACTCGTCGCCGCTCGGAGCACCACTACGGAGATCCGCCCGGATCAGTGGTTCTATCTCAAGGAATCACAGCACCTGGGGGGGAATCTGCCGCCGGTCGAGATATGGCAGGGGATGGACGGACGGAAGTCGGCGATCAGACAGCAGGGCGGTGAGCTGAAGGTGACCGCCGCGGAGAAGGGGCCGACGCACAGTGGACGTACGCAAGAGGAGGTGGAGGCGCTGCCGTCCGACCCGGACGCGTTGCTCCGGCACTTCCGCGCTCTCGAACGGGGACTTTACCCGCTGTCGATCTGCCGGCCCGGCTGCTCCTCCGAGATCGCGGACGACGTCAAGGTGTTCGGGGCCATCGGGTGGTACATGAAGTTCGGTCCGATGATCCCGCCGGACACGGCCGCGGGGATGTACCGGGCGCTGGCCAAGATCCCGAACGTGTCCATCGAGCGGGATGTCACCGACATGGACGGGCGCCGGGGGGTCGGCGTGGTGTTCGATGCCGGAGAAGGGGTGAAGGCGTACTACGTCCTTGATCCGGATGACTACCGATACATGGGGGTGAAAGTGATGCAAGGCGAGGGCGAGGCCACGGGCATGTCGGTGCTCGCCTCCGGGATCGTCGACAGGCCGGGCGACGTTCCCTGACGCACCCCCTGTCGCGGCCGCCGCCGCATGGAACTCCGTGGTGGAAGGGAGCGGGCGGCGTGACGCCGAGCGCATGGCGCCGGCGCGGCAACCGGCGCTCACGGGGGCGGAACCGCGCGAATTCGATGCGGGAAACGCCCTGGGCTCGGCGCGGCAGCCGTACGCCTGCATGCCGATGACCGGACGCGGGGGCCCTGGCCGACACCCTCGTGAATGAAGGACGGGTCGATCTCAACGGGATGGCCTACGTCCGCGGGCCCGAGGGAATCATCGTCTCGTTGGCCGAGCGCATCGAGAAGTAAGGGGACCGTCTTCCCGGAGAGCCGCTTCCCGGAGAGCCGCTTCCCGGGGACCGGGAGCGGCCTTCTGCGTCACCGGGCGACCGGCCGGGTCTACCGTTCACGGAGTGGCCGCGGCCTCCCAGCCGTCGTACTCGCTGTGGTGGCGAGCGGCCAGGTCGTCGAACAGGTCGCCCGTCTCCCGTACGAAGTCGGGTGAGATCACCGCGTTCGCCTCACAGGTCACCGGCCAGCTGTCCGGGTCCTGCGGAGAGGGCTTCCCGACCTGGGCGCGCAAACCGTGGTCGGCGCCTTGAGCCTCTTTGGCGACGCTCTGAGCGGCATCGAGGGTGGGGGCGTACAGGTAGAAGGTCACGTGGCGAGGCCGCTCGAGATCGGCTCCGGCCTTGGTGAGGTGGTGCATCACCAGCAGGTCCTTGTACTTGATCCCGAGCTGTGGCGACCGCTCTTCCAGATCGACTTGCTCGCGCTGCTTCCTCCGGAACGGCCACATGTGTCTTCCTCGTAATCCTGTTCGGATCGGTGATCCTAGTCGGTCGGGGAGGAGCCGGTCCGGCCCGGAGCCGAAGGGCGCCTCGTACACGGTGAGTGCGTCCGTCCGGCCCTGTTGAAGCGATCACGATCAGGCCATCGGCCCGAGCGTGGGGAACCCGGGCTCCTCCCGTTTCTCCGCCGCGGGAGGTGGAGCTCATGGGAGCGGGCAGAGCGGCCATCCCGATATCGGCGATCGTCACGGACGTACGACAGCGGACAGGACGGAGGACCGGCCTCCCGCTGGACTCCCCATGGATCACAGCTCGGCGAAAAATCGGCGAACCCGCTGATACGAAAACACGGCCGACGGCACCGGATGACATCTGGCGGGCAGACCCGGTACATCCCGCCGGGGTTCACCTCGTCGCATCCTTTCCGCTCCACCCGGAGTCGTTCTCGAGTGGGCTCGGGGGGCGGTCGACGAGACCCCGTCCGATCGCTTGACCGGGCGGGGATCTCGTGGTTCCCGAGGTTGCGTGGCCGCCGGGCGGGCCGATTTTCGGCTCGGGTGGTGACCGCGTGGGGACGCGCGAAACCCGGTGGAAATGCCGGCCCGAGGCCGGAAAAGGGAAAGAACCGGATGCCGCCCGATGTCTTGACGTCGCCAATGGCGCTCCTTAGCATTCTCCCACCGATATCCGGAGAGGACCGATCGGTGACGAACCTTTATGACACTCGCGTCAAAAATCCGGTCGAATGTCATATCGGCATACGTCACGACGGCGACCGGTGGGTGTGAAGGAGCGGGCTTGAACGAGCCATTCGGCCGCGGCGATCACCGGCGAAACGGCGGTCGACCCGCCGGGCCCGTCGTTTTCGGCCGGATCACCCGCCGGTGACTGCCGGGGAACGCGCGCCAGGTCTCGTGCGGTCCCCCGCGAGGCGGGCCGAGGTGACCGGTGGTGGCCTGAGGGTCCACTTCTCCGGCTCTCGATCGGGTCGGTGGCCCATGACGGTCGGTCAGAAGAACGTGCTGGAGTGGATCGGTTCCGACCTGCCCGGACCGGCCGACATCCTGTCGACGACGGTGCGAGTGCCCCGGGGGAGCACCATGGGCGCGGTCGGCGCGGCTCTGGGCGAGCTGATCGGTCGCAGGGAGGCGCTGCGGACCCTCGTGCGGGACGGCGAGCAGTTCGTGTGCGCGTCGGGGACGCTCGTCGCCGAGGTGGTCGAGGCCACCGGCACCCACCGGGACTGGTCCCCGTCCGGCCGGGCTTTCGACCCCGCCGCCGACCTCCCGGTACGGGCGAGCGTGGTGACGCGGTCGGGGGCCCCCTTCCTGGTCGGCCTTCGCGTGTCGCACGTGGCGGCGGACCTGATGGCGATGACGATCCTGGGCGCCGAACTCGCCGCCCTGCTGGCGGGCCGGACGCTTCCGCCCGCCGCGTACCATCCCGCCGACCGTGCCGTCTACGAACTCTCCCCGGCGGGGCGGCGCCGTCTGGAGGGCTCGGTCGGGTACTGGGCCCGGCAGGTGGCCGAGAAGCCGTTGTGCGCGTTCGGCCTGCCCTTCCGTTTTCCCGACGCCCGCGGCCATCATCACGTCCTGCTGGGGTCCCGGCCCGCGGCGGAGGCGGTGGCCCACATCGTGGCGAGCACGGGTGCGCGGCCGCCGGCGGTCGTGATGGCCGCGTTCGCGGCGCTCCTGACGAGCTGGACCGGAGTCCCGGGGTGCCAGCTCAACTGCCTGTGCAACAACCGTTTCTCCCCGGAACTGCGCGACTACGTCGGCACGGTGGCCCAGGAGACGATCGTCCCGTTCACCGCGTCGTCCTCGTTCCTGCGGTCGGTCTCCCGGACGGACGCCGCGGCCCTGGCGGCCTACAGGTACGGCCGGTACGACCCGGCCCGGCTGACCGAGGCGAAGGGCGAGGCGGAGCGGGCCCGCGGCATGAGCTGTCACCGGGACGTGGTCGTCAACAACACGACCGGCCACTCGCGGGTGACCCTGCCGGGGACCGGCGTGGAACCCGTCACGGACGGCCGGGTGTTCGGCGCCCCCGCGGAGTTCGACGTCTACCGGCTGGACGGCAGGATCGGCTGCGGGCTCGGCCTCGACGCCCGCCTGGCCACCGCCGACGAGACCGCCGGCCTGCTCGGCGGGGTCGAGCGACTCATCGTCGCCGCCGCCGACGGTGACGTCGATCCGGCCGGCTTCGGCATCCCCCCGGTGGAACGAGGGCCGGGCTGGGTGCGTGCCCGCTCGTGCTGGGTCGATCTCGCAGGTGTTCAGGCCGCGGTGGACCTCGCCCTGGGTCTCGGTGTCGCGCGGGTCGAGGCCGAGGGTGACGAGCTCGTCGCCCACGTCGGGCACGACATCGACGTCTCCGCGGCCGCCGAGGCGGTGGTCGCCGCGGTCCTGCGCGAGGGACGCCATGGCGTGGTCGCACCCAGCCGCTACGCGCGAGCCGCCGGCGGGGGACGATCGGCGCGATGACCGGCGCCGCCCCGGCCCCTCCGGCGGCCCGGTCGCCGGCGCGTTTCCCGTGAGGCTTCCTTTCCCCGCGGTGCGGGAGCCGGTCATCGCCCCTCGCCCCGGGCGTGGCTGACCAGCGAGGATTCGCCGCGACTCCTCTTCCGCCCCTCTTGCGCGCCGTTTGTCTACGCCTTAGCCTAAGCCAAACATTAACCAAGAGGACTTGATCATTCATGGATTCGACGTCGACGACGAAAGACGTGCTCGACCTGACCGCGTTCCCGGCGGGATTCGCCTGGGGCCTGGCCACCGCCGCCTACCAGATCGAGGGCGCGGTGGCCGAGGGCGGCCGCGAGCCCAGCATCTGGGACGTCTTCTCCCACACCCCCGGCGCCACGCTGCACGGCGACACCGGTGACATCGCGTGCGACCACTACCACCGCTGGGAGGCCGACCTGGACCTGCTGGCATCGCTGAACGTGAGCGGCTACCGCCTTTCGGTGTCCTGGGCGCGGCTGCAGCCCGCCGGTCGTGGCGCGTTGAACCCCGAGGCGGTGACCTTCTACCGTGCCCTGCTGGCCGGTCTGCGTGAGCGCGGCATCGAGCCGTTCGTCACCCTCTACCACTGGGATCTGCCGGCCGTGCTGGAGCGCGAGGGCGGCTGGCCGGCGCGTGAGACCGCGTACCTGTTCGCCGACTACGCGCGGCGTACCGTCGGCGCGCTCGGCGATCTGGCCACGCGCTGGGTGACGCTGAACGAGCCGTGGTGCTCGTCCTTCCTCGGCTACGGGTACGGCAAGCACGCGCCGGGCCGCACCGACCTGGAGCTGGCCGTGGCCGCCGCGCATCACCTCAACCTCGCGCACGGCCTGGCCGTGCGTGCCGTCCGCGAGGTCGCCCCGGCCGCCGAGATCGGCATCACGAATCTCATCACCGACGTCGTGCCGGCGAGCGACCTGCCCGCCGACCGGCGCGCGGCGACCCGGCTCGACGCGGTCGGCAACCGTGTCTTCCTCGACCCGGTCTATCTGGGCGGCTACGGCCCGGCCGTACACGAATGCCTGGACCCGTTCGGGCTGGGGGCGCTCGTCCACGACGACGACCTGGCGATCATCGCCACCCCGACGGACTTCGCCGGCGTGAACCACTATCAGCGCGTGGTCGCCGCCCACGACGAGAGCGAGCCGTTCGGCGTGCGCGAGCGCCCCTGCGAGCCGGCCACCACCTCCTTCGGCTGGTCGGTCATCCCCGACTCCCTGCACGCGGTGCTGACCCGCGTCGCCGACCGGTTCACCCGGCTGCCGCTGTACGTCACCGAGAGCGGTGCCAGCTTCGACGACTACGTCGGCCCGGACGGCCGCGTCCACGACGAGGAACGCGTCGACTACCTGCGGGACTACTTCGCCGCCGCGGCTCGCGCCCTGTCCGACGGCGTCGACCTGCGCGGCTACTTCGTCTGGTCCTTTCTGGACAACTTCGAATGGGGCGAGGGCTACAGCAAGCGCTTCGGCCTGATCCACGTCGACTACCGCACGCAGGAACGCGTCCCCAAGCTCAGCGCGCACTGGTACGGCGAGCTCATCGCCCGCCACCGCCTGCTCACCACCTCGAAAGGAACTCCCCGATGACGAATTTCCGCCTGGCCCTGGCCGCCTCGTGCCTGGTGCTGCTCACCGGATGCGCGGGCTCCGGCGGAGCCGAGGGCTCGGACGGCGGTGAGGGGGACGTCCGCGCCGCCAAGGAGCTGACCGTGTGGGTCATGGGCGACAGCTCCGCCCACTTCGACGAGCTGGTCAAGCCGTTCACGCAGAAGAGCGGCATCGCGGTCGACGCCGTCGCCGTGCCCTGGGACGCCGTCGACCAGAAGTTCACCACCGCCGTGGCGTCGGGCAACGGCCCCGACGTCATCCAGATCGGCGTGTCGAAGCTGCGCACGTTCGCCGACTCCGGCGTCCTGCTCACGCTGGACCAGCAGGCGCTGGACGGGTACCCCAACCTGGCGGCCGGCAAGTTCCTCGACGGCATCGCGGGTGACGCCGCCGCGGTCGGCGGCAAGGTGGTGAGCCTCCCGTGGGTGAGCGACACCCGCGTGCTGTTCTACCGCAGCGACATCCTGTCGGAGCACGGCATCGGCAAGCCGCCGGCCACCTGGGACGAGGTCCGCGCCGCCGCCGCGAAGCTCGCCGGGCGCGGTGAGCGCCAGTTCGGCTTCTACGTCCCGCAGTGGGACAGCGCGCTGCCGGTCATCCTCACCTGGGGTCAGGGAGGCGACATCGTGGACGCCACCGGCAAGGTCGACTTCGACACCCCGGCGTTCCGCGAGGCCGTCGACACCTACACCGGCCTGTACGCCGACAAGAGCGTGCCGGTCAACGCCGACTTCGACCAGACGCAGGGCTTCGTCACCGGTGCCACGCCCATGCTGGTCTCCGGCCCCTACCTGGCAGGCGAGATCAATTCCGCCGCTCCCGACCTCAAGGGCAAGTGGGCCGTCGCCCCGATACCGGGCGGCACCGCCCGCACGTCGCTGCTGGCCGGTTCCAACCTCGGCGTGTGGGGCGCCACCGACAACAGGGACGGCGCGCTGAAGCTGCTGGACTTCCTGTCCGAGCCGCGGACCCAGCTCGCCTGGTACAAGCTCGACGGTCAGCTCCCCTCGGCCAAGGCCGCGCTCGGCGACGCGTCGCTGACCTCCGACCCGCTGGTGTCGGTCTACGCCGAGCAGCTCACCGACGCGAAGCTCCTTCCCCTGGTGCCCAACTGGGACGGGGAGACCGGCAAGGCGCTCCTGGACAGCCTCAACAGCATCGTCCTGACCGGCGCCGACCGCGACGCCACGCTCAAGGGCCTGTACGAGGCCACCAGCGGCACATCCGTCAACTGATCCCGCGAACCGGTGCGGGGGCGGGCCGCCCCGCCGCCTCCCGCACCGGCCTGGAGACCACATGAAACCTCGCCTCGCGCCCTACCTGTTCGTCACCCCGGCGATGACGCTGCTGCTCGCCTTCGGAGTGCTTCCCATCCTGGTCGCGTTGCTGGTCAGCCTCACCGACATGAACCTCGGCGGGCTGGCCGACTACTCGCGCGTCTCCTTCGTCGGCGCCGACAACTACCGCGAGCTGTTCGGCGACGCCGCCTTCTGGCAGGCCCTGGGGAACACCGGGGTGTTCGCCGTCCTGGGCGTGCCCGCGGTGATCGTCGTGTCACTCGTGATCGCGCTGCTGCTCGACCGCGGCGACAGCCGCCTGTTCCGGGCGCTGCGCGCGTTCTACTTCGTGCCGGCCATCACCGGCATCGTCGCCGTCTCGCTGGTGTGGGGATACCTGTACAACACCCAGTTCGGGCTGTTCAACCATCTGCTGTCGCTGGTGGGGGTGGCGCCGGTGCAGTGGCTCGGCGACCCGGTCCTCGTCAAGTTCTCCGTCGCCCTGGTCGCCGTGTGGCGTGGCACCGGCCTGAACGTCATCATCTTCCTGGCCGCGCTGCAGGGCATCCCCAGGGAGTACCGGGAGGCGGCGGCCATCGACGGCGCCTCCGAACTGCGCACGACCGTGTCGATCGTCGTCCCGCTGCTGCGATTCGCGATCTTCTTCGTCGCCATCACCACGATCATCGCGTGGCTGCAGTTCTTCGACGAGCCGTTCGTGCTGACCAAGGGCGGCCCCCTGGGCGCCTCGACGAGCATCTCGCTGTTCCTGTACCAGAAGGGCTTCTCGGCCAGCCAGTTCGGCTACGCCAGCGCCGGCACCGTCGTGCTGTTCGCGATCATCGCCGTCGTCACCCTCGTACAGCTGCGGGCCAGGAGGATCGATGCCGAGGACTGACAGCCGGCGGGGCCGCGGGCCGACCGTCGTCGTCGGTGCCGCCCTCGTGATCGGCGCCCTGGTGACCGCCTTCCCGTTGCTCTGGATGATCCTCGGTTCGGTCAAGCCGCGCTCGGAGTCCGTCGCCCACCCGCCCCGCGTCCTGCCGCGGGAACCCACGCCGGAGTTCTTCGCGCACCTGTTCCAGGAGCTCGACTTCGGCCGCTACCTGATCAACACCGTCGCGGTCGTCGTCATCGGCATGGCCGGCCTGATCCTCATGGCCATGGCGGGGTACGGCTTCGCCAAGTTCCGCTTCCGCGGCCGGACGCCGATGTTCTTCCTGGTGCTGGTCACGATGATGATCCCCGTCCAGGTCACGATGATCCCCACGTACCTCATCCTCAACGGGATGCGGCTCACCGACACCCTGATCGGCATCGCCCTGCCCGGCCTGGTCTCCGGCTTCAGCGTGTTCCTGTTCCGGCAGTTCATGACCACCATCCCCACCGCCATGATCGAGGCCGCCCGCATGGACGGCGCGAGCGAGGCGCGCATCTTCTGGCGGATCGTCCTGCCGCTGTCCAAACCGATCATGGCCGTGCAGGTCGTGCTGACCTTCATCGCCGGCTGGAACAGCTTCCTGTGGCCGCTGATCATCGCCAACGACGAGCGCCTCTACACCCTGTCGGTCGGGGTGTCGCTGCTCAACCAGCAGATCGCCACCAACCCCTCGTTGCAGATGGCCGCCTCCACCCTCATGGTCGCGCCCATCCTGATCGTCTTCATCGCCTTCCAGCGGTTCGTGGTCCAGGGGTTCACCCTGTCCGGACTCAAATGACCCACAGATCGAGGAGCCACCCGCTCATGACCACCCGCTTCACGGGTTTCGTCCACGCCTCGGGCCCCCACCTGGTCGACGGCGCCGGCACGCCGCTGCTGCTGCGCGGCGTCGGTCTCGGCAACTGGCTGCTCGCCGAGGGGTACATGTGGAGGTTCGGCGACGAGCTCGGTTCGCCGCGCCAGATCGAGCGGCGCGTCGAGGCCCTCGTCGGCACCGCACGCGCCACCGAGTTCTGGACCCGCTACCGGGGCTCCTTCATCACCGAGGCCGACATCGCCCGCATCGCCGAGCTGGGATTCGACCATGTGCGCCTGCCGCTCAACTCCCGCGGCCTGATCGACGAGGCCGGCGTCTACCTGGAGGACGGCTTCGCCCACATCGACGACCTGCTGGGCTGGTGCGCGCGGCACGGGCTGTGGGTGCTGCTGGACCTGCACGGCGCCCCCGGCGGGCAGACGGGCACCAACATCGACGACTCGCCGAACGGCAGGCCCGAGCTGTTCATGGACGAGCGGTACCGGCGCCTGACCGTCCGGCTGTGGGAGGAGATCGCCCGCCGCTACCGCGACAACACCGTGGTGCTCGGCTACGACCTGCTCAACGAGCCGCTGCCCGACCGGTGGCAGCACGTCTACGCCGGCGAGCTCGTCGAGCTCTACCGTGACCTGACCGCCGCCGTCCGCGCGATCGACCCCGACCACCTGCTGATGTACGAGGGATCGCACTGGGCCACCAACTGGTCGATCTTCACCGACGTCCTCGACCCCAACTCCGCCCTGCAGTTCCACCGCTACTGGTGCCCGCCCGACCGCTCCAGCATCCAGGAGTACCTGGACGCCCGCGATCGGCTCGGCCTGCCCGTCTACATGGGCGAGGGCGGGGAGAACACCCCCGAGTGGATCTACACCGCGCACCGGCTCTACGAGGCGCACCACATCGGCTGGAACCTCTGGCCGTGGAAGAAGCTCGACACCCTCACCTCGCCGCTGTCGGCCCCGTCCCCGCGCGACTGGGCGCTGATCGCCGACCCCGGCGCGCACGTCGACCCCGGCGAGGCCTGGGTGATCCTGGAGGACTTCCTGGCCGCCGTCGAGCTCGCCGCCTGCGAGGAACGGCCCGAGGTGGTCAACGCCGCCTTCGGACGCCCGCCCCTGCGCATTCCCGGCTGGGGCTTCACCGACCTGGACGCCGCCTTCCACGACCGGTTCGCCGGCCGGTGCGCCGACGGTGTCTGGCACCACACCGCCGGCCAGCCGTACACCGCGCGGGAGCTCATGCCGGTCACCGTCGAGGCGGGCGGCGAACTGCACTATCCACTGGCGCACGAGCCCGCCGGGTGGCGCGTCGACGCCGACGAGCCCGACGCCTTCGAGATCGCCTGGCGCGCCGGCCGACTGGTCGTCCGCGCGGAACGGGCCGGGCGGCTGTACGGGGTGACGGTGCGATGACGGAGGCGCCCCCGTACGGTGTTGCTATGATCGGCGGATCATGATCGTCGAACCCGCTGCGGGTCGGCCCGCCCTCAGCCTGCCCGAGGTCTCCACGGTGACCACACTGCGGCAGCGTAACCGGGCCGTGGTGCTCAAGCACGTCATCCTCGCGCAGGAGACCACGCGCGCCGCCATCGCCAGGGAGTGCGGCCTGTCCGCCGCCTCGGCGGCCAACCTCGTCGCCGATCTCATCACCGCGGGCCTGGTCGAGGAGCGTGGCTCGGTCTCCTCCCGCGGCGGCCGGCCCATCACGCTGATCGGGCCGCGCGCCGACAGCGCCGTCACCGTCGGCGCCGACATCGGCGAGCGAGGCGTCGCCGTGGAGATGTTCGACCTGGCCATGAACCGGGTCGACCGCGAGTTCCACGGCGGCGCGGCGGAGGAGTCCCCCGAGCGCATCGGCGCCGGCCTGCACGCCGCCCTGGAGGCCCTGCGCGAACGCAACGCCCGCCGCTGGCCCACCCTGCTGGGCATCGGCCTCGGGCTGCCGGGCCTGGTCGAGGTCGACCCGGACGGGCGGCAGATCCTCTACGCCCAGAGCCTGGGCTGGCCGCCGGTGCCCGTGACCTCGCTGTGCGACGTGCCGGGCGTCATGGTGCTGGCGGAGAACGGCGCCAAGATGCAGAGCAGGGCGGAGCTGTGGTTCGGCAACGCCCGCGGGTGCGACCACGCGCTGGTCGCCCTGCTGGGGCGCGGCGCGGGCCTGGGCGTCGTCAGCGACGGCCGGATCGCACGCGGCTCGCGCTCCAGCGCCGGTGAGTGGGGGCACATGGTCATCCAGAGGGGTGGCCGGGTGTGCCGATGCGGCAACAGGGGCTGCGTGCAGGCCTACATCGGCGCCGACGCGATCCTGTCGGCCTGGCGTGAGACGGGGGCGCGGTTCGAGGGCACCGGCTGGCGTGCCCTCGGCGAGCTCATCGCGGCCGCGCAGCGGGGCGACCGGGCCGCGGCCGGTGTCGTGGACGACGTCGTCGACTGCCTGGGCGCGGCGCTGGGCGGCCTGGTCAACCTCACCGGACCCGAGCGGATCATCATCGGCGGCTGGGTGGGGCTGCGGCTGATGGAATCGCTCGGTGACCGCATCCGGGCGGCGATCGCCCGGCACAGCCTGGCCCGGCCGGCCGGCCAGTTCACGCTGCACGGCGCCGCGTTCGGCGGTGACGGCGTGGCCACCGGCGCGGCACTGCTGCCGCTGGAGGCGCTCATCGCCGCCGACCCCGCCGGTCACGGCCGGACCGCCGGATCATGAGTTCCCGGTACGGACGGCGACGGCCGTCCGTACCGGACGAGGGTGTTCCCCCGGCACGAGACCGGACGACGCCGGTGGGCGGGGCTTGAGTCTCAAGCCGCCTGAGACCCCATAGTGGCGGCATGGACGACAACGAGCCGTACCCGATCGGGGACGTGGCACGCCGGACCGGTCTGAGCGTCAGCGCCATCCGGTACTACTCCGACGCCGGGATCGTCACCCCGGCCCGCGTGACCGAGGCGGGATACCGCCTGTACGACATCCGGGCGATCGCCCGGCTGGAACTCATCCGCACCCTTCGCGACCTGGACGCCGGCCTGGACGACATCCGCCGGCTGCTCGACGGTGAGACGTCGCTGCGGGATCTCCTCGCGACGCACCTGGAGCTCGTCGAGCGTCAGGAGCGCGACCTCCGGGCCAGACGGGCCGTGCTGAGGACCCTGGTCGAGCAGGGGGGCACGGCCGCGCAGGTGACCCTGATGCACAGACTCGTCTCGATGCCCGACGAGGAGCGTGAGCGGCTCGTCGACGACTTCTGGAACGAGGTGGGCGAGGCCCTCGACGTCCCCCCGGGTTTCGTCGAGCGTTTGCGGACGGCGCGGCCGCGTCTGCCGGAGGACCCCACCGCCGCCCAGCTCGAGGCCTGGATCGAGCTGGCCGACCTGGTGCGGGGCGAGGAGTTCCGCGGCGCGGTGCGTTCCCATCTCCAGGACGCCTACGGCACGTTCCCGGGACGGCGCCTGGCCGCCGTGCCGGTGTGGGACTTCATCCACACCGAGGGGGCGATGATCGGGGAGGAGCTCCTGGAGGCGTACCGTTCCGGGCTGCCGGCGGACTCTCCCGCGGCGCGGGAGCTGGTCGTCCGCATGGCGGACGCGACCGCCGAGGTCTTCGGCGGGCAGGCCACGGCCGGGTCGCGGGACCGGCTGGCCGCGGCCTTCCTCCTCGCCGAGAGGGTCCGGCGCGAGGAATCCCCGCAGGAGGCCCGCTACGACGCCACCCACGGCAGGTACCTGTCCCTGGTGGCCGTGATCAACGGGACGCCGCCCGACACGGGCGAGGAGGGGCCCGCGCTCTTCGCGTGGATCGCGGCGGCTCTTCGTGCCTCGGCCCGGTGAGGGGGTGAGCTCCCGGGAGGGGATCCTCCCGACATCCCCCGTGCCCCGGGCCGGGCTTCGGGGGCCGGGTCCGCGCTGCTCTGAGCGGATCCGCCGCAGGCAGATCGTGTCGACGCCGGTCCGGAGCGCCCCACATGATTGACGCATGGGTGAAGAATCGAAATCTCCGCTGTTCGACGCGCGGGTGAGACGTCAGCTCTACGACGGGCGTGTTCTCGTTCTCGACGGCCCTCTCGACGACGACAACGGGACATTGCTCGCCACGCAACTGGTGGCGCTGGCCACGCAGGACGCGTCGGCCGATATCGCACTGTGGATTCACTCCCCGGGCGGCTCCGTGCCGTCGATGCTCGCGATCCGCGACATCATCCGGCTCATTCCCTGTGACGTCTCGACCCTCGTTCTGGGAATCGCCTACAGCGCCGGGCAGTTCCTGTTGTCGTCGGGCACCCGGGGGAAGCGCCGTGCCCTGCCGCACGCGCGTGTCCTGATGCACCAGGGCTCGGCCGGGATCGGCGGCACCGCGGTCGACATCGAACTGCAGGCCGACGACCTGCGGCACACCCGTGACACGGTGCTCGGTCTCATCGCCGAGGACACGGGTCAGCCCGTGGGGCGCATATTCGAGGATTCCCTGCACGACCGCTGGTACACGGCCCAGGAGGCGCTGGACTACGGCTTCATAGACGCGATCGTCCAGAACTTCGACGAGATAGCGCCGCAGGACCGCCCGCGGCTCGGATTCGGCGTCACCGAAGGAGCCGGCCGATGAGCACGTACACCATTCCCAATGTCATCGCCCAGAATCCCCGTGGCGAGCGGATCATGGATGTCTACTCGCATCTTCTCACCGAGCGGATCGTCTATCTGGGGACCGCGATCGACGCGGGCGTCGCGAACGCGCTCGTCGCGCAGTTCATTTTCCTGGAGTCGGAGAACCCCGACGGCGCCATACAGTTCTACATCAACTGTGAGGGCGGGGACCCGAGTGCGATGCTCGCGATATACGACACCATGCGCTACATCCGCCCGCGGGTCGAGACGACCTGTGTCGGACAGGCCGTCGCGGTGGGCGCCGTTCTTCTCGCCGCGGGGGCCGAGGGGAAACGTGCCGCTCTCCCGCACGCGCGGGTGATCCTGCACCAGCCGGCCGCTCAGGGGCGCGGGACGATCCCCGACCTCATCCTGCAGGCCGACGAGGTCGTCCGTGTCCGGGCGGACATCGAGCGCATCCTGTCACGGCACACGGGCCAGACCGTCGAGACCCTGCGCGCCGACACCGACCACGATCGCGTGTTCACCGCGACCGCGGCCCTGGAGTACGGGCTCCTCGATCAGATCATCGAGGAGAACTCACCGGCTCGCCGATGATCCCGGCGGGCCGCGCTAGGCGGCCAGGGCGTACGCCGCCGAGCAGGTGGCGCCCCCCGGCGTGCCGCCCCGGGCGGACCGCAGGCTCTCGGCGACGCCAAGGGTCAGATCGACCAGGGTGACGTCCAGCGCGCCGGCGACCGCGGCGATCATCTCGCTCGACGGCTCCTTGACGCCCCGCTCCATCTCGGAGAGGTACTGCGGCGAGACGCCGGCGCGGCGCGCCGTCTCGCTCAGCTTCTCGCCCCGCTCGTGGCGAAGACCTCTGAGGCGCTCACCGAGCGCGTGGCGCCACAGCGGCTCGCGAGCCGGGGGCGACGTGGGATCGGTCCGATCGGTCGCCGGACGGAGCGGCGGGACAGAGGAGGCCATACCTCACCATAGATAGACGGTGCTTTCGCGTCTCGCCGGCTTCGCGTAGAGCGGAACCGTTCCCGTCTCCTCCGTCCCGGCGGCGTGCCGCCCGCCGATCGTCAGGCGGGCGTCCCGTCGCGTCCGCCTCCTCGGGCGAGGCGCCGGGCCTGCCCGTCGTGCACGTCGCTCACCCACTCCCAGCCGGGTCTGGCCGACGGGCCGATCCGCGGGTCGTCGGGATCACGGTCCTCGCGCAGGGCGAGCACGTACGCCCGGTCCCGCTCGATCCGTGCGCGGACCTGGTCGGCTCCGCCGGCCGACCCGTGTCCGGGGACGACGACCTCGACGTCGCCCGCCACGTCCTCCAGCAGCCGCAGCGCCGCGAGGTAGTCCTCGATCGGGTCGGCGGTGCCGTCCAGGTCGAGCATCGGGACCAGGACGTCGGAGAGCATGTCGCCGGCGACGAGAACCCCGCGTTCCTCGACGAGCAGCGCCGCGTGGCCCGGCGCGTGCGCCCGGTGCTCGATGATCCGGACGTGGGGGCCGTCCCAGGGGATCCGCGTCGTCCCGGCGGGCAGGGCGGTGAGGAGGCCGAACAGGTCCAGCGGGACCTGCCCGGCGATCTCGGTCTCGAGCAGGTGGGCGGCGATGTCGGCCTTCGCGTTCGGGTCGGAGAGCTGATCCTGGGCGGCGGCCGCGCAGCGGGCCGTGCCGTAGCGGGGGGCCGTGCCGAGCCGGGGGTGCCAGAGCAGGTGATCCCAGTCCGGATGCGTGGAGAAGCCCGCCGCGACGGTCCTGCCCGCGTCGGTCAGGTCGTTCGCGATGCAGGCCATCTCGTGGTCCCGCACCCCGGGGTCGACGAGCAGCACGCCGTCCCGGCCGTGCACGACGACGGCGTTGCTCTGGCAGAACGCGCTCTCGTGGACCAGCACGCCCTCCGCGACCTGTCTCAGCACGGGTGGCTCCTTCCGCTTGTGGTTCGCAACCGCTTGCCGAGACCGTAGTATCCAGTGGTGGTGAATTGCAAGCACTACGGGTGAAGTGCATGGGTCGCGACCGGGACGCCGGTGGACACCGTCGCCGAGGGGCCGGGTGATCGCTGGAGCCCGCTCGTCCCTGCCCGGGCGCTCGAGGCCGAACGCCGTCACCTGATCCCGGACGTCCTTCGGGTGAGCCTCAGAACGGCGTTCCGTAGCGGGTGGCGATCGCGACGGCGCGGTCGCGCAGGCAGTCGCGCAACCACCGCGGGGCCAGTGCCTCGGCGTCCGTGGCGAACCGCCACAGCGCCCATTCGGCGTGTCTGGGATCCTGGAAGGTCACCTCCAGCCGAAGCCGGCCGTCCGGGTCGGTCTCCTCGGAGAGGACGGCCAGCGCGGTGCCCACCAGCTCCTCCCGCCGCGCCGGGTCCACCCTCACCAGCACGGTGACCTGGGCGTCGCCGCCGGTCCGGAACCGCGTGCCGCGCTCCCGCCAGGCCCGGTCCAGATCGACCCGCTCCGGCCGCTGCGCGGGTTCGGCGAGCTCCTCGGCGGCCAGGACCCGGGACAGCCGGTAGGTGCGGTCCGCGCCCGACCTGGTGGCCAGCAGGTAGCCCTGGTCGCGTACGGTGACCAGGCCGATCGGGTCCACCGTGCGCCACTTCGGGGTCTGGCCCACGGCCGCGTAGTGGATGCGCAGCCTGCGCCCGGCGAACACCGCGCGCAGGACCTCGGACACCACGGCGTCGGGCACCTCCTCGGCGACCAGCCGGCGCGAGAGCAGGTCGGTCTGCGGATCGATGAGCAGCCGCTCTGCCGCGCCGGCCGCGGTGTCCCGATAGCTCTCCGGCAGCGCGTCGACCACCTTGAGCATCGCCGAGGCGAGCGCCGAGCCGAGGCCGAACGCCTGAGCGCCGCGCCGCGACCCGGCGACCAGCAGGGCGAGGGCCTCATCGTGGGTCAGCCCGGTGAGCTCGGTCCGGAAACCGGGCAGCAGCGCGAAACCGCCGTGCCGGCCGCGTTCGGCGTAGACCGGGACACCGGCCGCGGACAGCGCCTCGACGTCGCGCAGCACGGTGCGGGTGGACACCTCCAGCTCGCGGGCCAGCGCGGTCGCGGACATCCGGCCGTGCCGCCGCAGCAGCAGCACCAGCGAGACCAGCCGGTCGGCGCGCATACGGAAACTATGCCAGGAATACACGACACAGGATGTCGTGATTCGCCGAGAGGCTTGCCACCACGACGAACGAGACGGCGGCCACCGGGCCGCCGGACGTACGCGATGACGACGAGTCGAATGGAGCCGGTATGGCGATGGAGCGAACGGCGGTCAACCCGTGGACGTGGTCGGCGCGGCTGGGGTACGACCAGGGGGAGATCGTCTCCGGGCACACCCGGACCCTGTACTGCGCCGGGCAGACCGCGATGAGCGGCGACGGCGAGCCACGGCACGCCGGTGACATGGCGGCGCAACTGGCGCTGAGCCTCGACAACCTGGAGGCCGTGCTCGGCGAGGCCGGCATGTCCCTCTCGAACCTCGTCCGGCTCAACGTCTACGCCACCGACGTCGACCGGCTCATCGAGCACTACGGCGTGCTGGCCTCGCGACTGGCCGCCGCCAGGGTGAGGCCGCCTGCCACGATGCTCGGGGTGACACGGCTGGCGATCCCCGACCTGATGGTCGAGCTGGAGGGGACCGCCGTCGCGTGACGCGACCTCGCCGCCTCCGGGGGACCTCCGGGGGCGGCGACGAGCGGAGCCGTCATCGGCGCGGTTCCCAGCGGAAGATCCTGGTGGCCAGGGCGACGGAGACGACGACCCAGCTCAGGGTGGGCGCCAGGAGGATCAGGGAGTCCGCGACGGGAACGCCGCCGTTCCAGGCGTTGACGACCAGTTCGGTGGCCGAGCCGCCGGGAAGCAGCCGCTTGAGCAGGGTGAGCTCCCCGGTGCCGGTGATCCCCACCCAGCCGGACACGGCGATGGTGCCGAGGGCGATGGGCAGGGTGGTCACCTGGGCGTGTTCGGGGGAGTTCGTCAGTCCCGCCGTGGCCAGTCCCAGGCCGATCATCATGATCACCATTGAGAGGACGGCCGCCGTCAGGAGGAGGACGTTGTCCGGCCGGCCGGTGACCGCGGCCAGCACGGCCAGGATCACGGTCACCTGGACCAGCGAGATGACGGTGATCGGCAGGAGCAGCCCGGCGAGGATGGTGGCGTCGCCCGCCGCGGTGGAGCGCAGCCGCTTGAGGAACAGGTTCTGCCGGCGTGCGGCCAGGGTGGTGACCACGGTGGTGTAGAGCCCGAACGCCCCGACGGTGAACATCACCGTCGCCGCGACGTATCCGAGGCCGGCCAGAGCCGCGAAGACCTCGTGCCGGTGGACGAAGAACGCGCTGACCACGACGGGTATGACGAGACCGGTGACCAGGACCAGCCGGTTCCGGAAGATCTGGACCAGCTCGCTGAGAGCGACCGAGAGCATGAAGAAGATCCTTTTCCGTGAGAGGTTCCCGGGAGCGCCCTAGTCGCTGCCGATGGCGCGGAAGACGTCGTCGAGCCGGGTCGGCCCGGCCTGGAGCTCCCGCAACTCCACCGCGTGCTCGTGCGCCCAGCCGAGCAGGGCGCGCAGGTCCTCCTGGACGCCGAAGGTCTTGACGAGGAACGTCCCGTCACCCTCGCGCGTGGCCAGCGGCGGCGGCGGCGGCGCGGAGGGCGCGAGGGAGAAGCGGATGGTGGACGGCAGCATCCGCGTCAGCTCGGAGACGGTGCCCTCCCGGTGGAAGGCGCCGTCGTGCATGAGACCGACGCGGTCGGCGCGCTGTTGCGCCTCCTCCAGGTAGTGCGTGGTGAGAACGACGGTGCAGCCGTCCTCGCGCAGCCTGTCCACGGCGTCCCACAGGTCGTCCCGGGACTGGACGTCCAGGCCGGTGGTGGGCTCGTCCAGGAAGATCAGCTCAGGCGTTCCGTAGACGGCGGTGGCGAAGTCCAGGCGCCGTTTCTCGCCGCCGGAGAGCTGGGAGACCTTGGTGGCGGCCTTGCGGGTGAGGTTCACGACGCCGAGCACGCGTTCGACCGTGTCGGTGCGCCGGGTGAGTCCCCCGATCAGCCGGATCGACTCCCTCACCGTCAGGTCCGGGGAGAAGCCGCTCTCCTGCAGCATGATCCCCGTCCTGGGGCGCACGGCACGCCGGTCGCGGGGGTCGTGTCCGAAGACCCGAACGGTGCCCGAGGTGGCCGTGCGGTGGCCTTCGACGGTCTCCAGGGTCGAGGTCTTGCCCGCCCCGTTCGTGCCGAGCAGCGCGTAGAGCTCCCCGGGCCGTACCTGGAAGGACAGGTCCCTGACGGCGTGGAAGTCGCCGTAGGTGAGGTTCAGGCGTTCGACGTCGATGACCGGTGTTGAGGACATGCGTCGATCCCATCAGCCACCGCGCCGGCCGGGCAGTGCGACCACGTCACGACCTCGCCGTGACGTTTCCCGGCCGGCCGTGTGACGTGGTGTCAGGGTCGCGGCCGGTTCGTCGCCGCGCACACGGGCGGATCCCGCGGCCCGGCCCGGCCGGGCCGCGGGATCCGCCCGTCGTCGCCGTCACAGCGCGATGGGGCCGAGATCGGCGGCCGTCCGGGCCGGTCGTCGCGCGAGAGACCGGGGCATCGGAGCGAAAACGACCAGGAATACGTCGATCGGCCATTTCCCGAGAAACCCCGCTGAATTCCCGTAAAGGCATTGATCGGCCGCACTACGATCATGCCTCATTGTGCGCATCCACCGTTCGGCGGTTTCCGCCTACCTGGTCCTCACCCTTGGTTCGGTCCTCCTCGGCCTGGTGCTCGGCACCGCGACACCCGCGTGGCTGGTCACCATGTGGGACCTGCCCGGCGAGAGCGTCGGGAGGTCTCCGCTGTTGCCGCTGCTGGGCGGGTTGCTGCTGCTCGGGCTGGTGAACTCCTGGATGCTGTGGCAGGTCCTGCGGGGACCCGCGCCCACGGCGGTGCCGGTGCGCCGGGCGGCCACGTGGCTGCGGCGGCTGCTGTACGCCACCGTGGTGTGGCTGCTGATCCCCTTCTCCCTCCCGGAGGCGGTGGAGACGGTCATCGGGCCGGCGCTCTGGGTGCCCGCGCTGGTGCTGTTCACGGTGGTGCTCACCGGCGTGGGCCGGCTCTTCCGGTCGGTCCTGCTCCTGCTGGGGCTGGCGGGAGCGGCCGGATCGCTCGCGATCGGCCTGATGGACGATTGGGCGTTCCGGTTCGCCATGAGCCGGGCCGCGTGGGCGGCCGTCATGGTCGCGGGGGTGGCCACGGTCGTCGTGATGGTGATGCTCCTGCTCGCCCAGCGGCGCGACGGGCGCTGGAGCCGGGCGACGCTCCTCGTCGGGGCGGCCACGTTCGCGAGCACGTTCCTGGTCGAGCTGGTGGACGCGCTGACGAGCGGCGGCCCGATCGAGTCGATCACCGGGGCGATGGACGTGTTCTTCGTCGTCTGGCTGGCGCGCACGGCGCACGAGCTGAACCGCGAGCCGAGGCGGAAGGCGCCCCTGCGGATCCCCGCGGTGGTCGCGGCCCTGGCCGTCGTTCTCCCGCTGATGGCCATCGGTCCCGAGGGCCGTCCGCATCTCACCTACACGTGGCAGAGCTGGCAGGGCGACGCGCTCGCGGGATGGCAGGACGACGCGCTCGCGGAACGGCGGGACGACGGCCCCGGGTGCCCGGTCTCGTGGGCACCGCCACGTGTCGCGGACACCCCGGCACACGAGCGCGAGCGGGCCTATCTCTGCACCGTGACGAAACCCGACCGGCATGTCTCGGACCAGGAACTGCTCGCCAAGGGCCGGGACGCGTGCGCCAGGTTCACGGCGGGGGAACCGGTCAAGGCCCGGCCCGCGCTGCTCGCGCTGCTCTGCCCGGAGGCGATCGGGCGCAGGCATCCGGACCTGTTGCTGTCGTCCGCCCAGATCGACCGGCGGCGGGCGGAGAAAGAGGAGGTCCAGCGCGAACGGCTGGCGCGCGAGGCGCGTGAGGAGGACGCCCTGTGCCGTGACCCGTGGCCCGCGCTGCGCACCCGGTTCCAGGCGACCGCGTCCTACTACGACTGGGACAGCCGGCCCTACGGCATCCACGACGCGGACGCGGAGACCGGGGAGGACGCCGAGGCGATCTGGAACAGGGACCCGATCGGCGTCCTGGAGACCAGTGGCCGGCTGGCCCTGATCTTCACTCCCTCCCAGGACCAGGCGACCTGCGTCACGGCGAAGGCGTTGAGCTCCGCGCCGCCACCCCTGCGACGCAAGGGCTGGGACGAGGTGGTGGAGGCGGACGTCGTCAGCGAGTCGGGTCGCCTGGTGATGCAGAGGCTGTCGGCGAGCGGGGTGCGCTTCCCCGATCTCGCGCGCGGCGGCCCGGGCACCTACCGGCTGCGCCTGTACACGCGCCCGGGCGTGGATCTCGTTCTCGTCCACCCGGCCGGGTGAGCGGCACGGCGACGGCCGGTCGACCACGCCCGGCTCCGGGCCGCACGCCGAGCCGGCCGACCCGATGACGGCCGAGCGCCGGACCTGCCGATCACGTCAGTGAGGCGGGCGCTGGGCGTGACCGTGGGCGGCCTCGGAGGCACTGCAACTGCTCTCCCCGGGCATCGCCTGGACACGGGAGGGGTACCAGACCTCGACGCCCTGCTCGCGGACACGGGCGAACAGGCACACCCCCGGACGCTCGCGCAGCGCGACACCGATGACGCCGCCGATCTCGGCCACGTCCTTGCCGATGCGGTCGTCGAGGTCCAGGCGGTCGACCGTCTCCCGGGCGGCCGCCAGGTCGGGAGTCCTCGGCAGGCGCGTCCTGAGCCACTCGAAGGCGGTGTCCGGAATCGACGCCGGGGAGCGGAAGGGGCGCGGTTCGCCCGCCGGGCAGTGGACCTCGCCCACGCCGGTGTCGGAGTAGGAGACCGAGATCTCGAAGCACACGTACGCCGGCGGGCGGGGATCCGGCCCCGCGCCGGGATCGGCCTTGTGGGCACGGGTCGCCTCGTTCACCGGTCGCGGCGGGCCGTCCGCGTCGGCCCGCCCGGCGGCGCGGATCCTCACCAGGACACGTCCCCGGTCGGTGGCGCTGAACCTGGTGCCCTTCACCGAGTAGACGTCGACGTCCTCGTCGCGGGAGAGCACCCAGCCGATGTCCTCGGCGTTCCAGCCGAGGCCGCGGCCGAGCTCCCCGGCGATCCGGTCGGCGTGGGCGCGGGCGGCCCGTACGGCGGGATCGTCCTCGGCGCAGGCACCGAGGGCGAGGGGAGCGGCCAGGAGCAACGGGAGGAGTCGGCGCACTCCTCCTTGCTACCTCACCCCGGCGGCACGGCCGGTCCGCGTGTCCGGAAGGTGATGTCGCGTTCGGGAACGAACCGGCCGCGACGTGGGCCCGAGCCCGTCCCGGCCGGCGGCCCGCCGGGTGACACGCTCGATCGAAGGGTGCACCTAGCCACACCCTGGTGTGCGCGTAGCCCGATTCCGGCGGTGCGCCGGCTTTCTTACCGTTGTCTCCGAGGGCGAGAGGCGTTCGCGGACGCTCCTTCGGCCGTGTGACGGTGCCACCGTGCCGTCCACCATCAACGGGAGGAACGGTCGGCATGACGAAGAACTCAGAGGTCGCACAGAGGCGCGAGCTCTCCCCGGGCGTGTACCGGATAGATCCGGGCGCGACGACGGTCCGGTTCACGACCCGTGCGGTGTTCGGCCTGCTGCCCGTGCGGGGTTCCTTCGCCGTCGACCACGGCCGGATCCTGATCGCCGAGAACATCGAGGAGTCCACGGTGGACGCGGTGATCCGGGCGGCCGGCTTCGAGAGCGGCAACCGGCAGCGCGACGAGCACGTCCGGTCCTCGGACTACCTCGGCGCCGCCGAGTACCCCGAGATCGTCTTCCGGAGCCAGGAGGTCAGGCGATCCGCCGAGGGTGACGGCGTGCGGGGGGCGCTGACCGTGCGCGGCGTGACCCGGCCGACGGTCCTGGCCCTCGGCCCCGTCACCGTCGACGATCGGTGCCTGCGGGCCCGGGCCACGACCCGGATCGACAGGTACGCCTTCGGCCTGACGAGGGCGAAGGGCATGACGGGCCGCTACCTCGACATCACCCTCGACATCACCGCCTTCCCGGTCGGGGCATAGGGAGCGGCTTCGGCGCGGGCGCCCGGCGAGGCGTCAGCGTCCGGAGCCCTCGGCGACCCTCGGCAGGTCCCGCCAGGACGCGCCCGGGGGCGGGGCGGACGCGCAGACGACGTAGTGGTGCGGGGCCATGGCCGACATGCGGCCGGGCAGCAGGCTCATGCAGGCGGAGTGCAGCGCCCGCGGGGTGGTCCCGGCCGACGTGAAGCACACCAGCCGGTGCCCGAGCCGCTCGTCGGCCTCGGCGACGACGGCCGTTTCCGCGACGGCGGCCGTCTCGGCGGCGGAGGTCGCCTCAGGGGTGAGGGACGCCTCGGCGCGGGTCAGCAGCGCGAGCGCGTCCGCCGTCAGGCGTTCGACCTCGGGGAGGTGGACCCAGCAGCCGTCGATCGGCAGCCAGCCGTCGTCCCGGGGGACCGGGACGACGCCGGTGAGCGAGGTCAGCTCGGCGAGCGGCACGTCCCGGTCGCCCGCCGCGATGAGCAGCCGGGCGATCCCCTCGCCGAGGGCGAGCGTGTCGGCGCGGGGCAGGCAGCGCGGGTCGGCCCACAGGGTGACGTCGAGCTCACCGTGCAGCCGGTGGACCCAGAGCGAGGTGCGCGTGGGCAGGACGGCCGGCGGCAGCCAGACCGAGCGGACGTCCTCGCCGTCGCGACCGGCCCGCACGCCCCTGCCGGGGGCGCTCATGTCGTTGAACACGACGTCCCGGGCGAAGAAGACGCCGCGCTCCCGCTGGACGTCCTCCATGATCCGGATCAGGGCGGCCGCGTCGAACCGGCTGTTCCGGTACGCGCTCATCGCGGCCGAGCGCGCGCCGCGCAACACGGCGTCGAAGCCGTCCCCGCCGGTCTCCGGAGGGACCTCCACGGGGATCAGCGCGTCCTGGGCGAGCGGCCCGACGTACTCGCGCAGCTCGGGCCGGAACCGGTTCGCCGAGATGGACAGCACGACGACCGTCCGCATGCCGGCCCGCGTGCCGGCGAGTACCGCCAGGGCGGCGAGCACCGTCGCCGACGGGCTCGTCCCGGTACGCGCGGAGATCCGCTCCAGCGCCCCGGCCGCCGGGACCGAGCGCACGCGCAACCGGGGGAGCAGCCAGTCCGTCTCGCCGTCCACCGGGACCGTCAGCGTGGAGCGGGGTACCCGGCGCAGGTGCCCCTCCCAGTGGTGGAGCGCCGACTCGGCCCGCCGCAGGCCGGCCGGGGTGCGTTCGGCCGCCGCGACGTCGAGCGGCTGCGGCGCGGTGACCGGCGTGAGCGGCTTGCCCAGGAGGAGCTCGTCCCACTCGGTGAGCACCACGGCCAGTCCGGCCGCGTCCATGGCGCTGTGCGTGGTCACCAGGACGACCTGCCGCGGCACGCCGCCGGAGGTGATCACGGCGACCCGGAGGGGGATCTCCGTCTCCAGCGCGAAGCGCGTCCCCTGCAGGCGCCGCGCCACCTCCTCTGCGAGGTGGGCGTCGTGCCCGGCGAGGACCTCGCCCGTGTCGTGCCGGGTGGGGGCCTCACCGGTGCCGTGCCGGGCGGGGCTCTCACCGGTGTGTTGCCCGGCGGGGGTCTCGCCGGTGTGGTGCCCGGGAGCCTCGCCGGCGTGGTGCCCGGCGGGGGTGTCACCGGTGTCGTGGACCTCGACGGCCACCTCTCCGGCGGCCAGGACCCGCTGGAGGCCGTCGTGGAAGGTCGTCCGCAGGGACTCGTGCCGGGTCACCAGCCGGACCACGGCCTCGGTGATCACGGCGAGCGTCGTGCCCGGCTGGAGGGTCCGTACGGCACGGTAGTTCATGTGCTCCGGCGGGTCGGTGAGCATGCAGCGGACCATGTTGGCCTGGCCCGTGGTCAGCGGGCCGTGGCGCGTCGTCAGGCCGGAGAAGCGGGCGGTGCTCACGAGGTGTTCCTTCGCCGGGTGCCGGTCCGTGTCCGCCCACCGCGCCCCGGGCACGGATCCTCGCCGCCGGGGACGTGCGAGAGCGGTTGTGCCACGGGAGGCCGCCGGACCGGAAGTCCATTATTGGAAAGTTTGCTTACAGTTTCGAGGGTGACGTCAGTGAATCACGCTCGCGGGAGACGCGACAAGCCCCTGCTCCTCACGTTCCTTTTGCTTGTTCGCCGCTCCGGTCCCATGGATCGCCGGCGGGTTCCCGGCGACGGCGGGAATGTCGTCGGCGTCTCGTCGAGATGATCCACTTCGCTTTGCGGCTCTTAAGGGCGTGTGTGCGGATTCGTCGGGATTTCCCTCCTCGCCATTGACACGTTTTGACAGCGGCCGCTAAGGTCCAGTTGTTGGGAAAGCGCTTTCCGTCAGCGTCGTCAGAGAAGAGCTTTCCGGCGTACGGCTCTCGCCGTCCCCTCTCGCCGGGGTGGCGGCACGTCGTACCGCTTGGCCGATCCCCGCGTCGCCCCGCGCGGATTCGCGACCTCTACCCGGTCCAAGGGAGGTCCACCATGGACAGACCCCAGCCTTCCCGCCCCGCCGTCCCACGTCCGGTCCGGCCACGCCCGCCCGCGGTGACCACGTGACGCGCGACGACCTCTTCCCCGGCCCCGGCCCCGGTCTCGCCCTCATGCCCGCGACGCCGGCTCCGCCCCTGCCGCCCCTGCCGCCCCGCCGGTGATCCGGGCTCCACGCGCCCCCGAGCCCGCGGCGAACCCGATGACGTGGCCCCCGCGGCATCCCAGAGCACACAGAAGAGCGCACGCAGAAGAACACGCACAGAAGAAGCACCGAGAAGAACGCACCCGGTATTCGAGAACGAAGGTGAGACCAGGATGAGACGAGCAGTCGCATTGCGGCTTCAGGCGGCGCTGGCCACGGTGTCGGTCGCGGCCGTGGCCGGTGTGGCCCTGCCGGCGCTCCAGGCGTCGGCGGCGGTCGGCAACGCCACCGGCTTCGCGAGCGTCAACGGCGGCACCACCGGTGGCGCGGGCGGGCAGACGGTGCGGGCCACCACGGGGACCGCGATCCACGCGGCCCTGTGCGGCCGGGCCAGCAGCAGCACCCCGATCACCATCCAGGTCGAGGGGACCATCAACCACGGCAACACGACCAAGGTGTCGGGTTCGAGCTGCAACACCGCCGCCGGCGTGATCGAGCTCAAGCAGATCAGCAACGTGACGATCATCGGGGTCGGCGCCGGGGCGGTCTTCGACCAGCTCGGCATCCACATCCGCGACTCCAGCAACATCATCATCCAGAACGTCACCGTCCGGAACGTCAAGAAGTCGGGCTCGCCCACGTCCAACGGCGGCGACGCCATCGGGATGGAGAGCACCGTCCGCAACGTCTGGGTCGACCACGTCACCCTGGAGGCCTCGGGCGGCGAGTCGGAGGGGTTCGACGGCCTCTTCGACATGAAGGACAACGTCCAGTACGTGACCCTGTCCTACAGCACCCTGCGCAACTCCGGCCGTGGCGGGCTCATCGGGTCCAGCGAGAGCGACCGCTCGAACGGCTTCGTGACGTTCCACCACAACCTCTACGAGAACCTCGACTCCCGTACGCCCCTGCTGCGCGGCGGCGTCGCCCACATCTACAACAACTCCTACGTGAACCTTCGCGAGTCCGGCATCAACTCCCGGGCCGGGGCGCGCGCCAAGGTGGAGAACAACTACTTCAAGGACTCCAAGGACGTCCTGGGGACCTTCTACACCAGCGAGGCCGGTTACTGGCAGGTCGCCGGGAACATCTTCGACAACGTGACCTGGTCCGCCCCCGGCAGCGACAACGCCCCGGCCGGCCCCAACCCGCAGTCCAACACCACCGTCAGCGTCCCGTACTCCTACAGCCTCGACGGGGCGAGCTGCGTGCCGAACATCGTCCGCCAGACGGCGGGCGCCAACAAGGGCCTGCAGGTGTCGAACGGCAGCTGCTCGCCCACGACGCCCACCCCCACCCCCACCCCGACGGTGACGCCGACCGTCACGCCCACCCCCACCCCCACGGTGACCCCGCCGCCCACCGGGACCAACCTCAGCATCGGCGCGGGCTCCGACGGCTCCAGCAAGGCGAGCGGGACGAGCTACGGCAACGTGCGGGACGGCAACCTGAGCACCTACTGGTCGCCGGCCGGCGCGACCGGTGACATCTCGATCAAGTGGAGCTCAGCCAAGTCGGTGTCCAGGGCCGTCATCCGTGAGGCCTCGGGGTCCAGCATCGGGTCCTGGCAGCTCCTCAACGGCAGCACCGGCGCCGTGCTGAAGTCCGGCAGCGGAGCGGGCACCATCACCTTCTCCCCGACCTCGCTGACCAAGCTCACCTTCAAGATCACCGGCTCGTCCGGCACGCCGAGGGTCGCCGAGTTCGAGACCTACACCGGATAGCGGACCGGTTCCGCCGTCCGTCACCGATCATCCGGACGTGAGAGGAAAGGGAGCGGGGGCCGCCGGACCGGCGGCCCCCGCTCCCTGCCGTTCCGGGCGATCAGGCACGAAGAGGGACGCGGCACTAGGGTGGGGGGATGCCGCTCGCGTCCTGTCGCGCCGACCGCGTCCTCCCGTGACCCCGGTCGTGTTCCCCCGTGACCTCCGGCCCCGCCCTTCCGTGACCGCCGGCCGCGTCCTCCCGTGACCAGGGAGACCCGCACGCTGCCCGCCCTCGCGGCGGGGCCGGTCGAGATGCCGTTCGTGATCCTGGGCTGGAGCGAGACCATCGCCCACGACACCACCTGGAACGAGCACTCCCACCCCTTCCACGAACTGCTCTGGAACGAGCGGGGCGCTTCCACGGCCGTGGTGGGGGCGCGGGCCTGGACGGTCACCCCCACCCTGGGCCTGTGGATGCCCGCGGGCACGCTGCACTCCGGCTCGGCGATCGTGGGGACCTGCTGCCGGGCCAACTTCTTCGGCTTCGGCACCATGACCTCGATCTCTCCCACGCCCGTCGGCGTCGAGATCACCCCGCTGCTGCGGCTGCTGCTGGAGCGGCTCGCCGACACGGACCTGTCCCCCGGATCGCGGGCGGTGACGGAGGCGATGGTGCTCGACGTGCTCACCCCCTCCTCACGCGAGCTGCTGCTGAACGTGCCCACCTCCGACCTGCTGCGCCCGATCGTCGAGGCGCTCCGCGCCGACCCGGGTGATCTCCGGACGCTGGCGGACTGGGCGTCCCACCTCGGCGTGAGCGCCCGTACGATCACCCGCGCCTTCAACGCGGAGACGGGGACCAGCTTCGCGCGCTGGGTCGCGGCGGTGCGCGCCCAGCACGCGGTCGCGCTCCTCACCCGGGGATGGGAGGTCGACCTCGTGGCCGAGGAGGTCGGCTACCGCTCGGCGAGCGCGTTCGGCGCGGCCTTCCGCCGGACGACCGGGCTGACCCCGGGAGCGTTCCGGGCGCGCTGAGGCTCCGGACGGCGGGGCCGCTCCGTGTGTGCGCGCGCCGCCGTAGAGGCCGTCTCGCGGCTCCGATGTCCCGATCGCGATATCGGCTGTCTCAAAAGCTTCATTGCGACAAGTCGGTCATTTCTCCTAAGGTGCCTCAAAGGTAAGCCTTACCTAACTAGATCAAACTGTGCGGAAGTACGGTGCACCGCTCCACGGACGCGTCCCGCGATCCGGACGGGTGAGGGCCGGCGCCAGTGGAGATTCCTGAAAGTGGAGTACGGATTGAAGCGTCCACGTAGCCTTCGCATCCTCGCCGTCGCGGCCGTCCTGCTGGGCATCGCGGGCTGCGGCGGCCAGACGGAGACCCCGGCCGGGAGCGCGAGCGCGAGCACCGCCCCGAGCACCAGCGCGAGCAGCGACTCCGGCGCCTTCCCCCTGACGATCGAGCACGCGCTGGGGACGACCACCATCCCGGCGAAGCCGCAGCGGGTGGCCACGGTCAACTGGGCCAACCACGAGGCGCCGCTGGCCCTCGGCGTCGTCCCGGTCGGCATGGCCGCCGCGAACTTCGGCGACGACGACAAGGACGGGCTCCTGCCCTGGGTGAAGAAGCGCCTGGAGGAGCTCAACGCCAAGACGCCCGTCCTGTTCGACGAGACCGACGGCATCGACTTCGAGGCCGTCGCCGACACGAAGCCGGACGTGATCCTGGCCGCCTACTCGGGCCTGACCAAGCAGGACTACGAGACGCTGAGCACGATCGCCCCGGTGGTGGCCTACCCGAAGGCCGCGTGGGCGACCCCGTGGCGCGAGATCATCCAGCTGAACAGCAAGGCGATCGGCCTCGCCGCCGAGGGCGACAGGCTCATCGGTGACATCGAGGGCGACATCGCCGAGGTCGCCGCGAAGTACCCGCAGCTCAAGGGCAAGTCGGCGATGTTCATGACGCACGTCGACCCCAACGACGTGAGCGAGGTCGGCTTCTACACCACGCACGACACCCGCACGCTGTTCTTCGAGGACCTCGGGCTGACGATCCCCGGCAGCATCACCAAGGCGTCCGAGGGCACGGACAAGTTCGCCCTGACGCGGAGCGCCGAGCAGATCGACCTGTTCGACGACGTCGACATCATCACCGGGTACGGCGACGCGAAGGGCGAACTGCTCGCGAAGATCCGCAAGGACCCGCTGCTGTCGAAGATCCCCGCCGTCAAGCGCGGCTCGGTGTACCTGCTGCCCGACAGCACGCCCCTGGGCACCGCCGCGAACCCGACCCCGCTGTCGATCTCCTGGGTGCTGGAGGACTACGCCAAGGCGCTCGCCGAGGCCGCGGACAAGGTCAGTTGACACCGGTCGACACCGGTCGCGCGCCGGACGCCGTCCTCGTACGGCGTCCGGCGCGTGTCCGCGTCCTGTGGCTGCTCGTCGTGCTCCTGGTGCTGGCCGCGCTCACGGTGGCCTCCGTCGCCCTGGGCTCCCGCGACGTCACCTGGTCCGACGTCTGGACCGCCCTCGGCGGCGCGGACGGCTCCATCGAACAGGCGGCGGTCGTCAAGCGGGTGCCGCGTACCCTGCTCGCGATCGTCGTCGGCGCCGCGCTCGGCCTCTCCGGAGCGGTCATGCAGGGCGTGACCCGCAACCCGCTGGCCGACCCGGGCATCCTGGGCGTCAACATGGGCGCGTCGCTCTTCGTCGTCAGCGCCGTCGCGTTCTTCGGGCTCACCTCGCCGGTCGGGTACGTCTGGGTCGCGATGGCCGGGGCCGCCGTCTCGGCCGTGTTCGTCTACACCGTCGGTTCCCTCGGGCGCGGCGGGGCCACACCCCTGAAGCTCGCGCTCGCCGGCGCCGCCACGTCGGCGGCCTTCGCGTCCCTGGTCAGCGCCGTCGTCCTGCCCCGCAACGACATCGCCGGGGCCTTCCGGCTCTGGCAGATCGGCGGGGTCGGCGGCGCGTCCTACGAGCGCATCGGGCAGATCCTGCCGTTCCTCGCCGTCGGCTTCGCCGTGTGCCTGCTGTCGGCGCGGGCGCTGAACTCGCTCGCCCTGGGCGACGAGATCGCGGCCGGGCTGGGTGAGCGCGTCGTCCTCATCCGGGCCACGGCGGCCCTCGGCGCCGTCGTCCTGTGCGGCGCGTCCACGGCCGTCGCCGGGCCGATCGCCTTCGTCGGGCTCGTCGTCCCGCACGCGTGCCGCATGCTGGTCGGCGTCGACCACCGCTGGCTGCTGCCGTTCTCGGCCCTGGTCGGCGCGTCGCTGCTCACCGCGGCCGACGTCGTCGGCCGCGTGGTGGCGCGCCCGCAGGACATCGAGGTGGGCATCGTCACGGCGCTGATCGGCGCCCCGTTCTTCATCCACATCGTCCGCAGTCAGAAGGTGCGTGACCTGTGAGCGAGCGTAGCGAGCGAGCCGCCGGACACGGTGGCGTCGCGCCCACGGCTCCGGCGGAGGGGAAGCCGTGAGCGCCCCCGCCCCCGTTCCTGCCGCCGTCCGGACGCCCGTCGCCCGGATGGTCGCCCAGGGCCGGCGTCGCCGCGCCTCCCGCCGCCGCGTCGTCGTCATGACCCTGGCGGTACTCGTCGTCGCCGGGTTCCTCGTGACCCTGATGGCCGGGCAGACGTTCTACCCGCTCGGCGACGTGGTCCGCGTCGTCCTCGGCGAGCAGGTCCCCGGCGCGTCCTTCACGGTCGGGCGGCTCCGGCTGCCGCGGGCCGTCCTCGCCGTGGCGGCGGGGCTCTGCTTCGGGCTGGGCGGCGTCACCTTCCAGACGATGCTCCGCAACCCGCTGGCCAGTCCCGACATCATCGGCATCAGCTGGGCGGCGAGCGCCGCGGCGGCCATCGCGATCGTGTCGCTGTCCCTGGAGCGGGCCCAGGTGTCGTTCCTCGCCATCGTCTCCGCCCTCGCCGTGGCGCTGCTGGTGTACACCCTGGCGTTCCGGGACGGGGTCGTCGGCACGCGGCTCATCCTGATCGGCATCGGGATCGCCGCCATGCTGGAGAGCATCACCTCCTACGTCCTGTCCCAGGCCGCCGACTGGGACCTGCAGGAGGCCCTGCGCTGGCTGACCGGCAGTCTCAACGGCACGGCCTGGGAGCAGGTCGTGCCCGTCGTCGTCGCGCTGGCCGTCCTCGCGCCCGTCCTGCTGTCGCAGGGGCGTGACCTGTCGGCGATGCAGCTCGGCGACGACACCGCCTCCGCCCTCGGGGTCCGCGTCGAACGCACCCGCATCACGGTGATCGTCGCCGCCGTCGGCCTGATCGCCTTCGCCACGTCGGCGGCGGGGCCGATCGCGTTCGTGGCGTTCCTGTCCGGGCCCATCGCGGCCCGCCTCGTCGGCGCGAACGGCTCCCTGCTCGTGCCCGCCGGGCTCGTCGGCGCCCTCCTGGTCCTCGTCGCCGACTTCACCGGCCAGTTCGCGTTCGACATCCGCTACCCGGTCGGCGTCGTCACCGGGGTCCTCGGCGCGCCGTACCTCGTCTACCTGATCGTCCGCACCCATCGGGCCGGAGGCTCGCTGTGACCACGTCCCACTCCCTCGCGGCCGAGGGCCTCACGCTCGGCTACGGCGACCGCGTCGTCGTCGAGTCCCTCGACCTGACCGTGCCGCCCGGTGAGATCACGGTCGTCGTCGGCGCGAACGCCTCCGGCAAGTCGACGCTCCTGCGCTCCCTGTCGCGGCTGCTGCGGCCCCGCGAGGGCCGTGTCGTCCTGGACGGCAGGCAGGTGCACCGCATGCCCGCCAAGGAACTGGCCCGCACGCTCGGGCTGCTGCCCCAGTCGCCGGTCGCGCCCGAGGGCATCACCGTGCTCGACCTCGTCGGCCGTGGCCGCCATCCCCACCAGGGGATCTTCTCCCGGTGGAACGACGGGGACGACGCCGCGGTGGCGGCCGCCCTGGAGGCCACCCGGACGACGGACCTGGCCGACCGCGCGGTCGACGAGCTGTCCGGCGGCCAGCGCCAGCGGGTCTGGATCGCCATGGCACTGGCCCAGCAGACCGACCTGCTCCTGCTGGACGAGCCCACCACCTTCCTCGACGCCAGCCACCAGATCGACGTCCTGGACCTGCTGACCGACCTGAACCGCACGCGCGGCACCACCATCGTGATGGTCCTGCACGACCTCAACCTCGCGGCCCGCTACGCCGACCACCTCATCGCCCTGGCCGAGGGGCGCCTGCACGCCTCCGGCACCCCGGAGGAGGTCCTCACCGAGGACGTGGTCCGCGCCGTCTTCGGTCTCGACAGCCGCATCATCGCCGACCCCGTCTCCGGCCGCCCCCTGATGCTCCCCATCGGCCGCCACCACATCCGGCCACGACCCGCCCCGCCCACGGATCCCACGGGTGTCGCGGAGCCCACGGAGTCCGCGAGCTCCGCGAGCTCCGCGAGCTCCGCGGGCTCCGCGGGTCCGACCGGCTCCGCGCAGCGGTGACCCGGCGGGACCTCAGCGGGCCGCCGCCGCCGTACGGCGGAGCAGGGAGCCGGCGGCGGCGCGCAGCTCGTCGCTGAACGGCGCGGGCCGCAACGTGGCCGGGTCCAGGTTGACGTTGACGCGGTAGCCCTCGGCGTGCACCACGGCGCGGTCGGCCGACAGCACGCGGAAGCCGTACACGCCGCTGCTGCGGCCCAGGCGGTCGATCCAGAAGTGCACCAGCGGCTCGCCCGCCCCGGCGATGGGAACGTGGTAGGTCACCTTGAACTCGCGTACGGCCAGGAAGACGTCCCTGAACGCCGACCGGGCCGGGTCGGGCGCCCAGCCCAGGCGTCGCCAGTACGCGCTGATCGCCCGCTCGACCAGCAGGGAGTAGCGGGAGTTGTGCAGCAGGCCCATGGCGTCGAGGTCGTCGAAATGCACCTGGACCGGTTCGTGGACACCGTCGTCGATCATGGTCGGTCCTCCGGGAGAAGTGAGGGGTCCGGGCAGAGCGCGCGCAGGCGCTGCAGCACGGCACGGCGACCGTGGACGAAGGCGGCCGGCCCGTCGTGCAGGCGCGAGTGGAGGACGATCATCTCCCCGAGCGCGTCGATCTCGTACGCGAGCTGGGCCGGGTCCACGCTTCCGGCCAGCTCGCCCAGCTCCACCGCCTCGGTCACCTGCCGCCGGATGAACCCCAGCCAGTCGTGCAGGGCCCGTGAGACACGGTCGCGCACCGCCCCGGGCCGGTCGTCGAACTCGGCCTGCACGCTGAAGAAGAAGCACCCGCCGGGCAGCACGCCGTCGCTGTAGAACCGCAGCCGCGCCTCGTGCAACGCGAACAGTCGCCGCACCCCGGCGGGAGCCTCCAGCGCCGGGGCCACCACCGCCTCGGTCCACTGCCGGACGGCCCATTCCACCGCGTCGAGCTGCAGCTCCTCTTTGTCCTGCCAATGGGAGAAAAATCCGGACTTGCTGGTGCCGGTCGCCGTGGCGAGCCGTCCCAGGGAGAGCCCGTTCAGCCCCTCGACCGAGGCCAGGCTCACCGCCTGCTCCAGGATCGCCTCCCGGCTGCGCAGCCCGCGCAGTCGTCGCCCGTCGGTCGTCATGGAGGCACACTATATTAACGACCGATCGTTTGTATATCTGCCGAGCGTATCCGGCGACCGTCCCCGCTGGGGCAGAATCGGGGCAGGACGAGCGGGCCGGCCCCTCCGGGAGGCGGCGTCGGTCCGGTGACGAGGATGACGAAGATGACGAGGACGACGAGGACGAGGACGACGAGGACGAGGACGGGGACCCCGCGGTGAGATACCTGATGCTGATCTACGGCAACGAGGAGATCTGGAACAGCCTGGGGCCGGAGGAGCTGGCGCGGCTGATCGACGAGGTCGACGGTTTCAACGCCGCGCTGCGCGAGTCCGGAGAGCTGATCGACTCCGAGGGGCTGGTCGCCCGGCCGCGGTCGGTCCGGCCGGTGCCGGGCGACGTGGTCGTCACCGACGGCCCCTACATCGAGGCGAAGGAGTACGTCGGCTCCTACTTCGTGGTCGAGGTCGACGACGAGCGGCGGGCCCTGGAGATCGCCAGGTCCTATCCCGGGCTGCGTCACGGCGTGGGCGGCCTGGAGGTGTGGCCGCTGATGGAGCGTGGCTGGGCGAGTGCCGAAACCTGACGGTCCGGTGGGGGAGCCGCGGGCGACCGGCGATCCGGCCGGGGCGGCGCCGGGCTCCGACGACCCGGTCGAGAGGCCGCCGGGTGCCGACGACCCCGTCGAGGAGCTGCTGAGGTCGCTGGCCTCCCGGGTGCTCGGTTCGCTCGTGCGCCGCTACGGCGACTTCGCCCGGTGCGAGGACGCGACGCAGGAGGCGCTGATCACCGCGGCGGGCGCCTGGCCGCGTGACGGCGTCCCGGCCCGTCCGCTGGGGTGGCTCGTGACGGTCGCCGCGAACCGCTACATCGACCAGGTCCGCTCCGACGGCGCCAGGGAGCGCCGCGAGCGGGCCGCCCTCGACGCCACGCCGCGCGACGCGCTGGTCGCGCCGCCGCCGGACGCCGAGGAGACCCGCGACGACCTGCTGGAGCTGCTGTTCCTGTGCTGCCACCCGGCGCTGACCGTCGCGTCGCAGATGGCGCTCACGCTGCGGGCGGTCGCCGGGCTGACCACCGGTGAGGTGGCCGCGTCATTCCTGGTGCCCGAGAAGACGATGGGACAGCGGATCTCACGGGCCAAGCAGCGCCTGCGCGAGGCCGGGGCGCGCTTCGAGGCGCCCACGGACCCCGAGCACGGGCCACGGCTGCGGGTCGTGCTGCACGTGCTGTACCTCGTGTTCAACGAGGGCTACAGCGCCAGCGCCGGCTCACGATTGCGCCGGCCCGAACTGACCCGGCAGGCCCTGCATCTCGTACGACGGCTGCACGCGCGGCTCCCCGGGTCCGGCGAGACCGCGGGCCTGCTGGCGCTGATGCTGCTGACCGAGGCCCGCGCCGCGGCGCGTACGGGCCCCGACGGCGTGCTGGTACCGCTGGCGGAGCAGGACCGGTCCCGCTGGGACGCCGCCGCCGTCGCCGAGGGGACCGAGCTCGTCGCCCGCACGCTGGCGACCGGGCCGATCGGGCCGTACCAGGTGCAGGCGGCCATCGCGGCGGTGCACGACGAGGCGCCGTCGGCCGAGGACACCGACTGGCGGCAGATCCTGGGGCTGTACGAGATCCTGGAGCGCCTGGAGCCCAACCCCGTCACCACCCTCAACCGGGCGGTCGCGCTGGCGATGGTGCGCGGGCCGCGAGCCGGGCTGGCCCTGCTGGACGGGCTGGAGTCCGGGGCGCTCGCCGGTCACCACCGGCTGCTGGCGGTCCGCGCCCACCTGCTCGACCGGGACGGCCGGGCCGCCGAGGCCGCCGAGGCCTACCGGGAGGCCGCGCGCCTGGCCGGCAGCCGGCCCGAGCGGCGGTTCCTCCTGGGGCGAGCCGCCCGCTGCGCGGGGTGAGTCGTGATTTCCGGCGCGGGCGTGTAGAAATCCCGTCCGCGGCTCCGTTCCCTCCCCGAACGGGCCCACCGAGGGGCCCGCACGAAGGGGCGGAACGACATGACCAAGGTGACGGCACAGATGTCGATCTCACTTGACGGCCACTACGCCGGCCCGCGCCACGACGGCACGGGGAGCTGGCTGGAGTCGGCGGAGGCCGCGGGCTTCTACCGGATCACCCGATGGGCGGTCGACGCCATGGCCTGGCGCGAGCGGCAGGGTTTCCGGGGCGGTGAGGACGACGTCGACTCCGACATCATCGCCGAGTCGTTCGAGGCGGCCGGGGCGTACGTCATGGGGCGGAACATGATGGACGGGGGAGAGGTGCCCTGGGGCGAGGAGCCGCCCTTCCGCGCGCCGGTGTTCGTCGTGACCCACCGCCCCCGCGAGGTCCTGAGGCGCAGGGGCGGGACCAGCTTCACCTACGTCACCGACGGGGTCGCCGGCGCCGTCGAGCAGGCCCGCGCGGTCGCGGGCGGCAAGAACGTGGCGATCGCCGGGGGCGGCACCCTGCTGCGCCAGGTCGTCAAGGCCGGTCTGCTGGACGAGCTGGAGCTGCACATCGTCCCGACCGTCCTGGGCGCCGGGATGCGCCTGTTCGACGCCGACCTCGACCTCGCGGTGAAGGAGGCGATCGAGCTCACGCCCGTCCGGGTCGTCCACACCCCGAAGGTCACCCACATCCGCTACACCGTCGACGGGCGGGAGGCCCTCGTCCTGGACGACCGCGGCAGGGGCGGCGGCCCGCGCGGAACCGACGCGCCGTAACCCCCGGACCGCCGCGAACGCCGTGAACCCGCGAACGCGGGAACGCGGGAACGCGGGAACGCGGGAACGCGGGAACGCCGGCGACCTGAGGGCACCGTGAGCGCGGGAACACCGGGGAGGCCCTGACGGGTCTCCCCGGCCACTCCTCCCGGCCTCGGGTCCCCCGCTCACCGGCCACCGGCGGCGGGCGGACGACATCGGGCGACGGGAACCTCGGCCTTTTTTGGATAGCGCAACTATCCAATATTGGGTAGTATCGCTATCCAAGGAAAGGGAATCCCATGACCCTGATCGTTCTCGTCGTCGCCACGCTGTGCTTCCGCCTGCTGGGCGCGGTGTCCCACCTGACGCGCTTCTCCACCTGGCGGGTGAGCGCCGCGCACGGGCTGGCCGTCATGCTGGTGATGACGGCCACCGCCCACTTCGTCCCGTCGGACGTGACCGTCATGCCCAACCACGCCGACATGACGGCCATGGTCCCGCCGTTCGTCCCGTTCCCCGCCCTCGTGGTGTACCTGACCGGCGTCCTTGAGCTGGCCGGGGCGGTGGGGCTGGTGCTGACGGCCACCCGGCGGGCGGCCGGGATCTGCCTGGCGCTGCTGTTCGTGCTCATGCTCCCGGCCAACGTCCACGCCGCGCTGGCCGGGGTCACCCTGGCGGGGGAGCCGGCGACGCCGCTGTGGCAGCGCGTCCCCGAGCAGATCCTCTACATCGGCGTGGCCCTCTGGGCGGCGGGGGTCGCCGGGGGACGACGCCCGAGGGCTTCGGCCCCCCGGGCCGCCCCCGTCAGAGGGGTCGTGTCATGAACACGCTGTGCGGGTCGGGCCGGTAGTCCCCGAAGGGTTCGCAGTAGCCGAACCCGAACTTCTCGTACAGCCTGCGGGCAGGAAGAAGCCGGCCGCGCCGGTCTCGAGGCTGAGGCGGGCAAGGCCCATGCGCCGTGCCTCGGAGATGATGTGCTCCAGCAGCAGGGAGGCGGTCCCGCTCCGCTTGCGGGACGGCGCGGTACGCATCGACTTGACCTCGGCGTGTTCCGCGTCCAGCCGCTTGATCGCGCCGCAGCCCACCAGGTCGCCGTCGTCCAGGACCGACCAGAAGGTGATCTCGGGCCTGCGGAGCGCGTCGAGATCGAGGGCGTGCTTGCTCTCCGGAGGTGTGATGGACCGCATCTCGCGAACGTGCTCGTCGAGGAACCCGGCGATCTCCGGACCGGAGAGGTCGTCGACGATGATCTTCATGGTGCCCGCCTTTCCCCGCGTCGGCACAGGGGAGCGTACGGCCGGTCGATGTCGGGGGTGTGACCGGGCGGTGCCAAGGGTGTGACCGGGCCGCGCGCGGGTCACGGCCGGGCCGCGCGCGGGCCGGAGCCGGTCGGCGTGGAGGCCACGGCCGACCGGCACGAAGGACGCGGCCGGTCGGTGGGGGGGATCAGGGCCGGGACGGCGGCGCGTGGCCCGTGATCCCCGTGACCTCCGCGAAGGACCCACCCGCCGACAGCCGTGCGGTGAGGTCCCGCACCGCTCGCGGCCCGCCGCCCGCCCCGGCCCAGCGGCTCACCCGGCAGGCGGCCTCGGCGTAGACCCGCCGGTCGGCGGACGCGGCGTGCAGCCAGTCCTCCAGCGTGGCCGGGAGCGCCGGGCGGGGCTCGGCCAGGCATCGGTCGCCGGCCGGGGAGAGGTACCGGGGGTCGTCGCTGACCAGGACCGCGAGCCCTTCGTTGAACCACTGGGGGACCTCGCCGCCGAGACGGGCGTGCAGTTCCACGTGTGACATCTCGTGGGAGGCGATCACGGGGTCGGCGCCGCGCGGGGAGAGCATCACCGCGCGGTTCAGCACGGCGACGCCGCGTTCCCCGCCGCCGCCGATCCGGCGGTAGCAGTCGTCGGTGAGGCACACCAGGACGTCCGGCGAGCTCTTCCGCCCGCCGTAGAAGTCGCTCACCCGCCGGTTCGCCCGCTCGACGACCTCGATCACCTGGCGGCGCCGCTCCGGGGACAGGCCCGGCTCCGTGTACAGGCCGGGCCGGAGCCGTTCCAGTCCGTAGCAGCCGGGGCAGGTGGTGGCCGCGACGGAGGGGAAGGCCAGCGCCGTCACGGCCACGGCGGCGACGAGCAGGACGGCGAGGACGGCGAGGAGGACGACTGCCACCCGGCGCGGGGTCAACCGGCGTCCCCCACGGGGGGTGCCGGACTCACCGGTCGTTCCGGTCTCCCGATCGATCATGGGCACACGGTACCCGGGGACGGCAGCCGGCGGGTGGTGACGTATCTGCTGACGTGGTCGATGACGCACGGGTTGGCCATCGCGGCGAAGAGGTTGTGGCCGGGCCCGTCGTACTGGATCGTCCGGCTGCCCGGGATCCGCCGGGCGACCCGCCGGGTGGAGTCGAAGTCCAGCCATGTGCCCGCTCCCAGGACGGGGGGCAGGTCACGGGGCATCGGCGCGGGCGGGTTGGCCACCGGTGCCGGCCAGCCGGCGCAGGTGACCGGCAGGTGCCACGCGAGCGGGAACGCGGCACCGGTGTCGGGGGCGATCGCGCGCAGCCGCCGGACCGCGCGCGCCAGCTCCGCCTGCCCGGCCGGGCGCGGGAAGTCGAGGCACTCCTTCACCCCGCCGCCGGGAAGGCCGGGGTACGGCTCACGGGCGGACAGGGCGAAGCCGGAGGCGTCGCCGCCCTCGGCCGCGGTGACGGCCGCCACGAGCTCGTCCCACCGCGCCGGGCCCGGCCGGAGCTTCAGGAATCCGAGCGCCCGTATCTGCGTCCCGTCGAAGCGGGCGTTCACCGAGGGGGCGGGGATCGGCTCGCGGTCCGCCGCGGCGATCAGCGACCGCCAGCGCCTCCTCGTGCCGGGGGGCGCCCAGTCGAAGAAGCGCTCGATGAGGCGTTCGTTCTCCCGGGCCTGGGCGTCGAGTTCCCGCCGCCAGTCGCGCACGGCGTGGTTCCGGGTGCCGTCGATGTAGATCGTCCGTACCCTGCCGGGGAACAGCCGGGCGTAGGACTGCGCGATGGTGCCGCCGTAGGAGAGACCGATGAAGTTCATCCGGTCCTCGCCCAGGGCGTGCCGGACGGCGTCGGCGTCCCGGGCGTCGCTCGCCGAGTCCATGTGGTCGAAGAGCTCGGGGTCGGTGTCGCGGCACCTGTCGCCCCTGGCCCTGTTGGCCTCGGCGAGCCGGTCGAATCCGGCCTGGTCGGCCGGGAACGCCGGGGTGCGCAGCAGCCCCCAGTCGCAGCGCAGCACCGGGCTGCTCAGCCCGGGGTAGCCGCGCGGGTCCCAGGTCACGACGTCCATGGACGCGCGGATCTTGTCGAAGACGGCCGGGCGGGAGAGCATCGTGGCGATCTGGTGTCCCTGGGGCCCGCCGAAGTTGACCAGCACCGCTCCCTTCCTGACCCCGGTGGCGGGCAGGCGCGCCACCTTCAGAGTGATCTTCCGGTCGCTCCCGGGCGACAGGGCGACGGCCAGGTCCGCGCACCGCGGTTCGGACGTGCCCGCGCCGGGGCAGGCGCCCCATTCGAGCCCTCCGGGCGCCGGGGGCGCCGGGGGCGTCGCGGATGCCGGGAGCGGTGACGCGAGGACGACCAGCGCCATGAGTGATGTGAGCATGCCCGAACGCTAGGGACGCGGGAACGGTGCGGTCTGCCGCCGAAAGTCGTCGATCGTGTTCACGAAAGTGGACGGACGGGCGGTCAGTAGGGTGATGCCCATGGTGAGGTATGTCCTCGTCGCCGCGGTGGCGGCCGCCGACACGGCACTGCTGTGGCTGGACGGGGCGGGGGGATGGGCACTCGCCGCGTACGCCGTGTCGGTGGCGGCGGTGATGGCGGCGGTGAGCCGCCTGCCGTTCGCGGCCTTTCTCGCCGCCCTGGCGCTGGCGGTGTTCACCGGCGGGTCGCTGGCGCTGCTGGTCTGCACCGGTTTCCACGCGGGTCACCGCCTCCGCACCCGTGCCGACGCGGTCGTGACGGCCGTCGTGCTCGCCGCGTACGTGGGAGTGGTCCTGTCGGTCGCCCAGCGCGCGCCCGGCGGTCAGGAGGCGTGGACGGTGCCGGCGCGGGCCGTGGTGCTCACCGTGCCGCCCCTGCTGGCGGGCCGGTACCTGGCCCGGCAGCGGGAGCACCTGCGCGGGGAGAGGGACCTCGTCGCCGAGCGCGAGCGGCTGCGCATCTCCCGTGACATGCACGACTCGCTGGGGCACCTGCTCAGCCTGGTGTCCGTGCGGGCCGCGGCGCTGGAGGTGGGCCCGCTCCCGGAGGACCAGCGGCGGGCGGTGCACGGTCTCGCCGCGGCCGCGCGTACGGCGGCGGCCGAGCTGCACCACGTGGTCGGCGCGCTCCGCCGGCACGAGGGTCCCGGCCTGGAGGGGATCGACGGCCTCGTCGCGCGCTTCCGGGCGGCCGGAGCCGCGGTGACGGTCGAGACGTCAGGCCGGAGCGCCCCGCTCCCGGGCGGGGACGCGGCCCACGCCGCCTACCGGGTCGTCCGGGAGGGACTGACCAACGCGGCCAAGCACGCTCCGGGCGCGCCGGTCACCCTGTCCCTCGACTGGCAGCCCGACGCGCTCCTCGTCACCGTGGCCAACCCGGCACCCCACCGCGCTCCCCCCGGCGGCATCGACGGCGCCGACGGGATCGACGGCGCCGACGGGATCGACGGCACCGGCGGGACCGGTCTGGCGGGGCTGTCGGAGAGCGTCGGCGCGGCCGGTGGACTGCTGCGCGTCCGGCCGGGGCCCCACGAGTTCAGGCTGGTCGCGATGCTGCCGCTGGCACCGGCCGGCGCCGGGGCCGTCGCGTGATCAGGGTGCTGATCGCCGACGACGAACCCCTCATCACCGCGGGCATCCGCGCGGTCCTGGAGTCGGCCGGGGACATCGAGGTGGTGGCCGTCGCGCGCGACGGCCGCGAGGCGGTCGAGACCGCCGGCCGGCGCCACGTCGACGTGGCCCTGCTGGACATCTCCATGCCGGTGATGGACGGCCTGGCCGCGGCGGCGGAACTGGCGGGACCGCGCGTGGTGATCCTCACCGCCTTCGGCGACGAGGAGAACGTCCGGCGGGCCGTACGGCAGGGCGTGTCCGGGTTCGTGCTGAAGACCTGCGCCCCGGAGGAACTGGTCCGGGCGGTGCGCGCCGCGCACGCCGGGCAGGCGTACCTGTCACCCGCCGTGGCCCGGCAGGTGCTCGACATGGCCGGCTCCGGCGACGGCCGGGGACCGGGCGACGGCCGGCGCGGGCACGACGCCTCCCGCCGGCTGGCAGCCCTGACGGCCCGCGAGGCGGACGTCCTCGCCCTGGTCGCCGAGGGGCTGTCCAACGCCGAGGCCGGGCGGCGGCTCCACATGACCGAGGCCACCGTCAAGACCTACATGAGCCGCGTCCTGGCCAAGCTCGGCTGCGCCAACCGGGTGCAGGCGGCCCTGCTGCTCCGCGACGCGACCTCGCGGCACTGACAGCGGGGGCACCCGCGGCGGGACCCCGACCCGCGGGGCGGGGCGCGGGACGGGGGAGGGCGGAGGAGGACGAACGGCAGACGGCCGCCGGGGCGGCGGGCCGGGGCGTCCCGGACCCGTCGCCCCGGCGGCCGCCGTCGTGCGCGGGTGTCACCTCGACCGCGGCTGTCACCCCGTCCGGGCCTCACCGCGGGCGTACGGGGTCAGCCGCGACGCCACTTCTGGTTGGCGCCGCCGAGGCAGTCCCACTGCTGCAGTTGCGTGCCGTTGCCGCCCCAGCTCGTGACGTCCACGCACTTGTTGGACTGCGGGTTGACCAGGTCGCCGGCTCCGCTGAGGACGAACTGCTGCGCCGGGTTGCCGCTGCAGTTGGCGAGCTGGATGGCGGCGCCGTTGGCGGTGGAGCCCCAGGCCACGTCCATGCACATCCCCATGGCCCGCACGGTGCCGTCACCGGGGAAGGTCCAGGTCTGGGCGGGGGTGGTGTTGCAGTCCCACACCCGCAGGCGCTTGCCGTCGGCGGGGATCCCGTCGGGGATGTCGATGCACCTGTCCTGCCAGCCGATGAGCCGGCTGCCGCCCCCGCCGCCGGTCGTGGTCAGGGTCAGCCCGTACGCGCCGAGGATCTCGTTGAGCGGCTGGTAGAAGGTGTGCCCGCCGTTGGAGCAGTTGCCGGCGCCGCCGGAGGTCACGCCCTGGGCCTGGTCGCCGGTGATGTAGGCGCCGCCCGAGTCGCCGCCCTCGGCGCAGGCGCTGGTCTGGGTCAGCCCGTGGACCAGGGAACCGGAGTAGTTGACGGTCACGTTCTTGGCCTGGACGACGCCACAGCGCCAGCCGGTGGTCCGCCCGGAGCGGCAGATCGAGGCTCCGACCACGGCCTCCTGGGAGCCGGCCACGGGCACGTTGCCGCCGCCGTAGTTGTTCACCCACGGGCGGGGCGTCCAGTTCCCGTTGGTGCGCACCCAGGCGTAGTCGTTGCCCGGGAACGACGAGCCCGCGAAGGTGCCCTGGGAGACGTTGTTGTGGCCGAGGGTGGGGCTGCCGGTGCCGCCGCAGTGCCCGGCGGTGACGAAGCCGCCGTTGTTGACCGAGAAGCCCACCGAGCACAGCGTGTTGCCGTTGATGACGTACTGGTCGCCGCCGCGGATGTCGTAGAGGGTCCTGGGCGCCTCGCCGACGGCCACGCGCACCGCGCCGGAGTCGACGTCGCCGGCCCTGACGAAGCGCTCGGCGGCCGAGCGGTCGGCCGCCGAGACCACCACGGTGTTCGCGGCCACGTCCACGTACCAGGTGTGCACGTCCTTGCCCGCGCGGCCGGCGGCCCGGTCGAGGGCGTCCTTGGTGGCGGTCAGCTGCCGCTCGCTGCGCGGCACCGGCACGGGCACCGCGCCGGCGGCGCGGACCACGGCGGCGTCGGCGTCGGTCACGACACCGACGGCCAGCCGTTCCTCGCCGGGGGCGAACCAGGCGCCGGCGAACCGGTCGGCCAGGCGGGCGCGGAGCCTCTTCTCCACCACGGAGGCCGCGGCCTCGTGCGCCTGCCGTACGCGGACCTCGGTGGCGGACAGCCCGAGGTCGCGCTGCAGCGCCTGCTCGGCGGTGGCCGCCCCGGGCGGGGTCGGGGCGGGTCCGGGCACCGTGGCGGCCTGCGCCGACACGGGCGGGAGGACGAGCGCGGCGGCGAGTACCGCCACGCCGGTCAGCATGCTGAATCTCACGACGGGTCCTTCGAGTGGGGGGTGGACGAGGCGTGAGAGCGCTCTCAGGAAAGAAACTTTTCATTTCTTACAGATGAAGTCAATAAGCGTCCGGGGGGTAATGCGATCAGCGGGCGGCCCGCCCGCGCGGCGGCCGGCGCGTGATCCGCCGCGGATCACCCCGCCGGTGCAGCACTATGGAGGGGTGGACGACCTTGACGACGTACTGCACGCGGTGGGTCCCCGGCTGCGGTCGCTGCGGCAGAGCAGGGGGGTCACCCTCGCCCAGCTCTCCACGACGACCGGGATCTCGGTGAGCACGCTCTCACGGCTGGAGGCCGGGCAGCGCAGGCCGACGCTGGAGCTCCTGCTGCCGCTCGCGCGGGCCCACCAGGTGCCGCTCGACGAGCTCGTCGGCGCGCCCGTGACCGGCGACCCCCGGGTCCACCCGCGCCCCTTCCAGCGGCACGGGATGACGTTCGTCCCGCTGACGCGCCGCCCCGGCGGCCTGCAGGCCTACAAGATGGTGGTCCCGGTGAACTGGCCCTCGCACGAGCCCGAGATGCAGGTCCACGAGGGCTACGAGTGGATGTACGTGCTGTCCGGCAGGGTCCGGCTGCGGCTCAACGACAGGGACGTGCTGCTGAACGCCGGAGAGGTGGCCGAGTTCGACACCCGGATCCCGCACTTCTTCGCCAACCCCGGGCCCGGGGCGGCGGAACTGCTCAGCCTGTTCGGCCCCCAGGGCGAACGGGCGCACGTCAGGGCCCGGCCACGGGAGGGTCCCCGCTGACGGCACCTCACCCCGGCACGCGACCGGCGGCGGGGTCCGGACGCCCACCGGGGCGCAGGGCGCCGCGCGAGCGCCTCGGGCTCGGTGAGCGGCCGGAGCAGGTCGAGCACCCGGGCCCGGCCGGCCGGGCCGGTCACGGTGTCCATGAGCGCCAGCAGCTCGCGGTCGGCCGCGGCGGACGCCGAGCCCTCGACGGACAGGTCGCGCAGCACCGACGCCATCTCCGCGGAGACGGCCGCGTCGGGATGCGGGTCGGCCTCCGCGAGCAGCGCGGCCAGCCGTTCCCGCCGGGCGGCGATGGCCCTCTCCTGCCCGGCCAGGTCGGCGTCCAGCTCCAGGAGCACCTCGCGCAGCTCCCGGCCCCGGTCGTCGGCCAGCACGTCGCGGATCTCGTCCAGCGACAGGCCCAGCTCGGCCAGCCGCCGCACGCGGGCCAGGACGACCGCGTCGCGCAACCGGTAGGTCCGGTAGCCGTTGGCCCGGCGCTCGGGCTCGGGAAGGAGGCCCAGGTGGTGGTAGTGACGCACGGTCCGGGTGGACACCCCGACCAGCGCGGCGAGCTCGCCGATCATCATGTCCCCATTAGAGACGTTGACGTCGCGGCAAGGTCAACCGCGTCCGGCCGGGAGGGGGCGGACGTCGGGGGAGGGGTCAGAGGTCGTGGTTCTCGATGGCCTGCTTCAGGGCGGTCTGCGTCGCCCGGTGGGAGGCGACCCCGTTCGCGAGGGCGAAGTCGATCATCGAGGTGTCCGCCTCGAAGGTGAGGTACTCGGTCACCTCGGTCCTCGCACCGGACAGCCTCGTGAAGACGATTCTCTGGTGGGTGACGACGCCCGGGAACGTCCAGCTGTCCGTCTCGTAGTAGTGCCCCTGGTAGTTGACGCGCTGCTGGGCGTGCGTGTCGACGGTGACGGTCGTGCCCTCGTAGGGGATCTCCTCGACGGCGGTCAGGTCGATGTGGCGCTCGGCCCCCACGAACCGGTCCCTGTGGGTGACGACCCGCTTCAGGAAGGAGTGCTTGCCGATGTGGTTGCTGAAGTCGAGGTACGCCGGGAACACCCGGGCGATCGGGGCGTCGATCACGATGGAGATGCTGTCCTGGGCCCGGCTCCGTCCCGAGTCCGGCGCGGGCGGCGTGTTCTCGTGGAACCGGTGGGTGTCCCACGCGGCCTGCCACTCGGCGGCGAGCCGGGCGTCGTCCGCGGGGGTGGCGGCGTGGGCCGGGCCGGGGAGAGCGGTGAGGACGAGGGTGGCGGCGAACAGCTGGGCCGCAAGAAGTCGGAGGTGCTTCTTCACGTAGACCCCAAGAAGAGACAGTAGTTACAAACGATCTTTTATCTCATCTTCCTGCGATCCAGGGGCTTTCAAGGCGAAGAAGGGAAAAATCTTTCCGGGAACGGTGGGTTCGCGGGCGAACAGACCCGGAACGGCGGGTCCGGGGACGCGGGTCCTGGAACGGCCGGCCCGGGGAACGGCCGGCCCGGGAACGGCCGGCGCGGCCGTGGCGGACCCGGGGCGGGCCGGTCAGGAGCGCTCCTGCCGGGGCAGGACCACCTCCCGGACGATGAGCAGGACCGCGGCGACGATCGGGATGCCGAGCAGCGCCCCCAGCACGCCGAGCAGCGCGCCGCCCAGCAGGGCGCCGACGATCGTGGCCAGCGGCGGCACGTCGACCGAGCTCTTCATCACGGCCGGCGCGATCCAGTAGTTCTCGATCTGCTGGTAGATCGTGAAGAAGATCAGGCAGACGATGCCGACGGTCGGGGAGACGAAGAACCCGACCAGGGAGGCGACGCCCGCGCCGATGAAGGCGCCGACCAGCGGGATGAGGTCGGTGAGCGCCACGATCAGGGACAGCGCCAGCGCGTAGGGGACCTCCATGATGCTCAGGAAGATGAAGGTCGTGACACCGGCGATGAGCGAGATGATCAGGTTCCCGGCGACGTACCCGCCGATGCTGTCGATGATCTGGTCGCCCAGCAGGGCCGCGCGGTTGCGGCGGGTCCGGGGGAACAGCCGGTAGGCCATCCTCTTGAGCGTCTTGAGCGAGCCCAGGAAGTAGAGCGTCAGCACCAGGACCGTCAGCGAGTTGAAGACCGCGCCGATGACGACCGACCCGATGCCGAGCACGCCGCCGAACATCTGGGTGCCGAAGTCCCCGCTCGTCACGTACTGCTGGAGCTTCTCCAGGAGCTGGAAGCGCTGGTCCAGGTCGCGGATGAGCGGGTTGTCCTGAAGCTCCTGGACGTACTGCGGGAGCTCGGCGACGAACTGCGTGGACTGCGTGGTCAGCGGGGGGACGATGGCCAGCCCGAAGACGACGAAGACCAGGATGACGCCCAGGAAGACGACGGTGATGGCGCCCGGCCGCGGGACGCGGCGCCGCTGGAGGAACTCGACCGCCGGGTTCAGGCCGATGGCCAGGAAGAGCGAGACGATGATGAGGATCAGCACCGAGCTGACCGTCACCACCGCCTGCACCAGCCACCAGGCGGTGAGCACGCCCAGGGCGGCGGTGAAACCGAACACGAACGGGTTGCCGCTCATCGAGCGCCCGGGACGACCGAACGGGAGGGCCTGGGGGACGGCGACGGGCGCCTCCGGCGGGACGGGCCTGTCCGGGGCGGCGGCCGCGGCCCTGCCGGGGGGAGCGGGCGCGACACCGGGCAGCACGAGCGGTCCCGCCGAGGTCAGGATCGGTTCGGGAGCCCCGGTGGGCGCGACGGTCTCCTCCGGTACGGCGGGCTGCGCGGGCGCGGGGGCCCCTTCCGGTACGGAGGGCTGCGCGGGCGCCTTCGGTCCCTTCGGCGGGACACCGGAGGCGGGCGGGGAGGATGCCGCCGGGGAGCGACCGGCGGAGGTGGACTCGGGCACCTGTGGCCCCTGCCCGATCCGGCGGAAGATAGTCGCTTTACCGCCGGCGTCCCTCCCCAGGTCGTCGCGCGAATTCCGATCGGGTCAGGTCAGGTGGACGTACTGGCGGGGGCGCAGGGCGTGACCGCGCAGGGCGGCCAGGGCGGCGGAGCGGCCGGCCGGGGTGAGACGGCCGCCGGCCCGCAGGCCGAAGGCGTCCAGGCGCTTTCCCAGCTCGTTGAGGGAGGCGTCGACCTCGCCGGTCTGCCACTCCGCGCAGTCGATCACCGCGGCGACGTGGTCGCGGTCGGCGGGCGCGCCGTCGGCGAGCAGCATCAGCGCCACCTCCCTGGCCGAGGCGCGGAAGCCGTTCTCCCCGGACTCGGGGGCGAGCAGCGCGGCCGCGGCGGTCTCCCAGAGCAAATCGGGGTCGCCCAGCAGGCGCTCACCCGCCGGGGTGGTCACCAGGCGCCTGCCGGCCTGCCGCAGCGCGCCCATCTGCCCCTGGGCCACCTCGCGCACGGCCGCCAGCTCGGCGCCGCTCCAGACGCTCTCCGCGAGCACGGAACGGGCCAGGTTGTGCCGCTGGGTCAGCGGGACGCCGCCGGGGCGCAGGCCGGCGGCCAGCAGCCAGCGCAGCGCGTCCAGGTGGGCCTCCCGCGGCGCCGGGACGGGGGCGTGCAGCCGTACCTCGAAGGGCTGGGCGAGCTCACGCCAGGCGGTGCCGCGGCCCAGCACCCAGCGGTTGAGCCGCTCGCCCTGGACGCGGTGGAGCCAGTTGTCGCCGCCCAGCTCGGGGCGGGGCGTGGTGAGCCAGCGGCTGGTGAGCCGCCGACGCCCCTCCGCGGACGGCGGCGACCCGCCGTGCCCGTCACGTTCACCGTGCCCGTCGTGCCCGTCGTGTTCGGTATGTCCGCCGGGCGCGCCGGGGTCGGGGACGATCTCGCCGGAGACGATGGCCAGTTCCAGCGCGGCCGAGCAGGCGCCGTGCGCGCCCAGCTCCTCCGGACCCATGATCGAACTCCACCGGAGCTCGGGAACGTCGGGCGGGAGCACGCCCGTCGCGTCCAGGGCGCCCTGGTAGGCCGCCGCCCCGGCGTCCTCGCCCAGCCGGGCGTAGACGCGCAGGATGTGGGCGGTCGTGGACGAGAAGCAGAGCGCGGCGTAGCGCTCAAGCCCGCCCAGCCGCAGCAGGCGGCCCAGCGCGCGGGCGATCGCGTGGCGGTCCCCGGTGGCCTTGCAGGGCAGGGTGTACCAGAGGAACTCGCACACGTTGAGCTGGGTGATCGTCTCCAGCGGCTCGCCGCCGGTCAGCCAGTCGACCGCGCTGCGGGCGTGCTCGGCCGAGGCGGGCTCGGAACGCTCCAGCTCGGACAGGAGTGCGGCCACGTCCGGTGCAGGCATGCCTCGAAGTCTGCCGTATGCGGGCCTGCTCTGACGATGAACATGACGTAATGGATCCTGCACGGCGCCTACCCTAAGAAATGTCTTCCAAGTGCCTCATATCCGGGCGCTCAGATCCAGCCCTTCTTGAAGAGCATTCGTGAACTCCACTCGGCGTACGGGATGAGCTCGCCGGTGAGCACCGGGTACAGCCACCAGAAGTTGACCAGCGCGAGCAGGGCGAAGGCGCCCACGACCGCGGCACCGGCCATCCGCCGGCGCGGAGAGGCGCCCGCCGGGCCGAGGACCAGCCCCGCCGCGAGCACGATCGCCAGGATCATGAAGGGCACCATGGGGATCGCGTAGAACAGGAACATGGTCCGGTTGTCGGCGATCGCCCAGTAGAACCAGGGCAGCCAGCCGGCGGCGTAGGCGAGCAGGACGGCTCCGGCGCG
>NZ_JBFABE010000057.1:0-52806 GCF_040640155.1 Streptosporangium sp. NPDC023615 | reverse complement strand
GGACCCAGGCGATGATCCGCTCCGGGGCCCGGATGGAGTGGTCGGCGCTGCCGGATCCGCCCGGCCCGGTTCGCGGGAGCCCGGGGCTCACCGGTGGTCGTGCAGGCGGGCGCGGAGCAGGTTGGGGTCGGTGGCCGTGGTGTAGGCGGCGCTGAGCACGTACACGTCCTTCCCGCGCAGCGCGACCGAGGTGGGGTTCTGCAGACCGTCGCCGGCGTCCAGGACGGTGGTGACGGTGCCGTCGGCGCGGACGCGGACGACCGTGTTGGGGGCGTTGAGGGCGGCGAGGACCTCGTCGCCGCGGCCGGTGAAGGCGAAGTCGTCGATGCCGGTCATGCCCGACGCCTTGACCTGCGGCGTTCCCGCCCGGTTCCCGGAGCGGATCGGGATGCGCAGGAGGGTGCCGCGGTCGAGGTTGCTCACCCACAGCGCGCCGCGGTGGACCTTCGCGCCGTTGGCTCCGAGGAAGCCGGTCGAGGAGAGCTCGGGGGCGGTGGACCACGCGGTGGGCGTGCCGCCGGTGACGGGGACGGTCCACACGGTGCCGAGCACCGAGTCGGTGACGTAGAGGCGTTCGCCGCGCCCGTCCAGGGCAAGCCCGTTGGGCAGGCCGTTCGCGGGCAGCGCGGCGATGCGCTTGGGGGCCCGGCCGGGGCGCATCCGCCACAGGCCCGTCAGGTCGGCCGTGCCGGTCGCGTACAGCACGTACACCGTGCCGTCGGAGGTACGGACGATGCCCGTGGCCAGGGGGAAACCGAGGACCGGCGTGGCGGTTCCGCCGTCGGCGGGCGCGGGCAGCGTCGCCAGGATGCGCGTCGTGCCCCGGGGGGTGACCTGGGCCACCTGGCGGCTGGCGGCGAAGGTGACGTTGGCCGTTCCGTCGGGCAGCAGGGCGATGTTCTCCGGCATCTGGCCCGCGGAGAAATCGAAGTGGGTGGCGACCCGCACGTTCGTCAGCGGCCTGTCGGTGGACGTCGCGCCGGCCGGGGTGGACGTCGCACCCGCCGGGGCGGTCGCCGTCAGGGTGGCGGCGGCCATCAGAACGGCAGAGGTCGTGATCTTGATGCTTCGCTTGGACATGGTTCCTTCACTGTTTTCTGGCATGCGGCGGCCGCGGCGCGGCGCCGGGATCGGGAGGTGTCGTGGTCGAGGACGCGGTAGCCGAGGGGGCGTCCCGGACAGGGGGGGAGGGCAGGCGTCGTGGCGTGGCAAGGCCTGCCGATGGAGGTGCGCGCGTCAGGTGCGGGTGTCGGTCAGATGCGCGTGTCGGTTAGGTGCGGGTGTCGGTGTCGTGGCGCGGCCGGGTGGTTTCCGGCCCCGTGGTGACGTGGGAGAGGAGGGTCAGGGCCGTCGCGGACGGAGACCCCGGATCCGCCGTGGCCACCACCAGGACCGGGCCGTCTCCCTCCGGGCTCCGCAGCGTCTGCTGGGTGACCGTCAGCGTTCCGACCGTGGGGTGGCGCATCTCGTAGTCGGCGACGTCGCAGGCCAGGACCCGGTGGTCGGCCCACATCGCGGCGAACTCCGGGCTGTTCATGGTCAGCTCGCCGATCAGTCCGGCCAGCAGCGGATCGTCCGGGTGGTGCCCGGCCGTCAGGCGCAGGTTGCCCACCACCGCCCTGGCCTTGGCGGGCCAGTCGGCGTACAGCTCGCGGGTGTGGGCGTCGAGGAACACCAGCCTGGCCATGTTCGGCCGTCGCGCCGGGACGTCCGGGGCCTCCGGGTCGAGGTGACCGGCGAACAGCCCGTGGCCCTGGCGGTTCCAGGCCAGGACGTCGGTGCGGCGGCCGAGCACGATGGCGGGTGCGTTCTCGAAGGCCGCCAGCAGTGCCCTGGTCGCCGGGCCGACACGTTCGGCGGGCGGCCTCTTCGCGGAGGATCCACCGCGTCTCGGCGTGCGGGCCAGGGCGTGCAGGTGGGCACGCTCGGACCCGTCCAGGCGCAGGGCGTTCGCTATGGCGTCGAGCACCTCGCGCGAGGCGTTGCGTGACTGGCCCTGTTCCAGGCGGGTGTAGTACGGCGCGCTGATGCCCGCGAGCATCGCGAGCTCCTCGCGCCGCAGCCCGGGCACCCGGCGCCGCTCGCCGTAGGTCGGCAGCCCGACGTCCTCCGGCCGCAGGAGGCCCCGGCGTGCCTGGAGGAAGTCGGCGAGTCGCCCGTGCTCGTTCATGGGTCCCAGTATGTGCACGGCCGGCGATCCGTGCCTCACCCCGTCGGGGTAGGGATCGGCGGGGGGTGAAACGTCCTTCGATGGATCTTGGGGACGACCTGGTCGAGCGCCACCGCGCGAACCGCCGACATCGGCGCGCACGCCAGGAGGACCGGAAGCGCGGAGGAAAGATCGGAAATGTCCCCGGACGCCGGTAGCGTGAGCGGCATGAGCGACGAGATCATCGATTCCCCCACGGGCTGGGTCGCCAAGCACCTCCGCACCTACGTCGAGTCGAACGGCGCGAAGGGCCATCTCTACCACGGCAGGCCCACGCTGCTGCTGACCACCGTCGGGCGCAGATCCGGGCTGAAGCGGCGAACCCCGCTGATCTACGGTCGCGACGGCGACGCCTACGTGGTCGTCGCCTCCAACGGCGGGGCCGACGACCACCCGCTGTGGTACCACAACATCTTGGCCCATCCGCGGGTCGAGGTGCAGGTGGAGGCCGAGGTGTTCGCCGCCGTCGCGCGGACCGCGACCGCCGCGGAGAAGCCCGCCCTGTGGGATCGGATGGTGGGGATCCACGGCGAGTACGCCGACTACCGGCGCAAGACCGCGCGCGACATCCCGGTGGTGATCCTCACGCATGCCTGAGGTGCCGACCCGGCGTGCGCCCGACATCCCGGTGGTGATCCTCGACCATGCCTGAGGTGCTGACCCGGCGCGCGCTCAACCGGGCGACCCTGGCGCGGCAGTCGCTGCTGGAACGGTCGGCGTCGCCGGTGCCGGAGATGGTCGAGCGCGTCGCCGGGCTCCAGGCGCAGACACCGCACACGTGGTACGTCGGCCTGTGGTCCCGGATCCTGGACTTCGACCCCGAGCAGGCCGCCGGTCTGCTGGAGGACCGGACGCTGGTGAGGATCGCCCTGATGCGGTCGACCATCCACCTGGTCACCGCGCGCGACTGCCTGCGGTGGCGTCCGCTGGTCGAACCGGTCATCGGGCGCGTCACCAAGGGCGCGTTCGGCAGGCACCTGCGGGACCTCGACCTCGACGCGGTCGCCGCCGCGGGCCGCGCGCTCGTGGAGGAGCGGCCGCTGACCTTCGGCGCGCTCGGCAAGGAGCTCGCCGCGCTGTTCCCCGGCCGCGACGCCGCGGCCCTCGCCCAGGTCGTACGGGCCAGGGTCGCCCTGGTCCAGGTCCCGCCCCGCGGCATGTGGGGCCGGAGCGGCCCGATCGCCCACACCAGCGCCGAACACTGGCTCGGCGCGCCCCAGGAGGCGGCCCCCTCCGTCGAGGACTTCGTGACCCGCTACCTGGCCGCGTTCAGGCCCGCCAGCGTCAAGGACGTGCAGGCCCACTGCGGGCTCACCCGGCTGCGCGAGGTGATGGAGCCGATGGACCTGCGGACCTTCCGCACCGAGGAGGGCGGGGAGCTGTACGACCTGCCGGACGCGCCGCGGCCCGACGAGGACACCCCGGCGCCGGTCAGGTTCCTGTACGACTACGACAACGCGCTGCTCTCCTTCGCCGACCGCACCCGCATGGGCACCCTCGATCCGGAGCAGGTCACGCGCGCCTGGCCCGAGCACGGGCCGGTCCCGGGCCCGGTCCTCGTCGACGGGACCGTCGCGGCCACCTGGGCGACCGCCCGCGAACGCGGCACCACGACCCTCACCGTCACCCCGTTCGCCCCGTTCGCCCCGCTCGCCGCCCGCGACCGCGACGAGGTCGAGGCGGAGGGCGAGCGTCTGCTGCGCTTCCTCGCCCCCGCCGACACCCACGTCGTCCGCGTAGCCGCCCCCTGGTGAGCGGACCTCACCGTCCTGCCCTCGTGCGGTCCCCGTCGGCGCTCACGGCTTCAGTGTGATCCTCTTCCTCGACGTCCCCGGGAACACGACGACCAGGTGCCGTTCCTCCCCCGCGTCGGCACCCACGTGGACGCGGAGCCGGTAGCGCCCCTTCCCCGCGATCGCCAGGTCCGGCATCGGGGCGCCCGCGCCCACGTCTCCGCCACCCATCTCCGGCACGGTGAGCAGGCCGCTGCGGCTGACGACCGGCACCTCGGTGACCTGATCCCACCCGGCCGTCCGCCGTGGCGGCGCGGTGCGCAGGGCCTTCACGGTGAGGCACAGATCGATGACGTCCTCATGGTGCCCGACGAGCACCGCGCTGCCGGCCGTCCCGATGAGGGTTCTGTCGTCGTAGAGCCTGTCGATCGCCCGCTCCGCCGCCTTCTCGGCCGCTGTGTCCTTGGGGTCGTGGACCAGGTAGCCGTGATCGCCGTCGGCGAACAGGAAGTACTTGGCCGTGGCCTGGGCGACGCCCTTCGTCCGGGGCCACGGGTCGCGGCACTCCGCGTTCTTCTCGGCGATGAAGGCGGTTTCCGCCGCCTCCGCCTCCCTGGTCGACCGCAGCAGGTCGGGCTGGGTCGCGCCGACGATCTCCGGGCAGACGTAGACGAGCTCCCACGGGTCCGCGCCCCAGGCGGGCCGCTCGCTCCCGGCCCGCGTCAGGATCGCCGTCTGCTCTTCGCGGTCCTTCGCACGGCACAGCGCCCGCCCGGACGCGAGGATCTGCTGGTCCGACAGGCTGTCCGGGAACATGGGCGGGACCCCGCCGTCCCTGCTCCGCGCCCGGCACAGGAACGTGGCGTCGCGTTCCGCGGGTTTCAGGTCGCCGAAGGCGGGCCGGTCGTAGCAGTCCGTCGACCAGCCGGTGTAGGTGAGGTGCGGGGTCTGCTCCGGGGGGATCGACGCGATGATCGGCAGTACGACCACGGCCGCCGTCGCGACGCGGATCGCGCGGCGCCGCGCGGGCGGTAGGTCCGCCGGGCGTCCTTCGGCGGAGGTGGGCATCTCACGGGCGGTCGCCGCGATCCACACGGGGCTGAGGAGCCACATCGCGTCCATCGCGATCTGCAGTGCCAGATTGCCGTCGGAGATCTCTCCGGAGAGGGTGTTGAGCGGGATCGTCAGCGCGAGGAAGCCGGCCCACGACCACCCGGCGGCCTGCGTGCCGCGGCTCCACCGGCCGTCGCGCCGCTGCCCGACGACCGTGAGGACGGTCGCCGCCACGGCGCACAACGTCAGGCCCGGTTCGATGACGGTGCCCGATCCGAGCTCCAGGAGGTCGAGTTCGTCGAGCAGTGCGCTGACCGTCCCGGCCAGCTGGACCGCGAACACCGTCCCGGCCGCCGCGCGCAGCGCGCGGGAGCGCCAGCGGATGACGAGCAGGTAGAGGACGTCGATCGCGGTCCACAGCACGAGCGACAATGCCGGGCCGACCGCGACGGGCAGCATCGCGATCAGGTACCACGGCACGAGGCTGTACGCCACCACCGCATACAGCAGCCGGCGCAGAACCTTCTCCCGGCGGTTCAGCGGTCCCGGCACGGGGGTGCGGAGGATCAGCCACAGGAACGCGGCCTTCACCAGGGCGGCCACCAGCAGCGCCCCGATCACCGGGGTGCCGAACCCGCCGGGCGCGTAGAACTCCATCTGGAACGACGGCGACCATTCGACGGCCACCCAGAGCCAGGCGTCGCCGAGCACCAGGCCCGCGGCCGCCGCCGCAAGGAGCAGACCTACCGATCCGATCCTGACAATTCGCCATAAACCATCAGAAGGCACGGGAAGTGATCTTAGTGCGACACCGCCCTGCGGGCGGAGCCATGATCGACGGGCGATGCCCTCACCCGTGGAGCTCACGCAGGGGCGTGGTGGGCAGGGCGATCCAGCCCTCGGTGCGTGCGGGGCCGGCCTGCTCCCCCGCCGGGACGGTCACCAGCCCCAGGAGCGCCGCGCGGGCGGTGAGGGCTGCGATGACGGCGTCGGTCGCGTCGTCGGAGACGCGGCAGACGCGCTCGTACGGGCCGAGGTCGAGCCAGGGCGCCGCCGCCCACAGCCCGTCCACCAGGTCCCCGAGCGCCGCGAGGTTGGCGGAGCGCTTGTACCCGCGGAAGGGAAGCCCCCACCGTTTGAGCGACGCCGCGGGGTAGACCTCCACCACGACGCCGTCGCCCCGGCGGTCGGCCGGGCGGCCCCGGCGGGCGAGTTCGGCAAGCAGGGCCGCGCAGCGCATGGCGGTGTGGCCGATGCGGTCGGCGGAGACGCTCAGCGGGGTGAGGCCGGTCAGGTCGTGGACCACCCGGTCGGTCACCCGGAGGGCGAGGTTCCTGCGCCAGTCCCGTCCGGCGACGCCGCCGGGCACCCGGACGTGCCCGGCGCGGTGGGCGACGACGAAGTCGACGAACGCGTCCGGCCAGCCGACGGGACAGTCGACACCGGCCTTGTCGGCGTCCATGATCGCCTCGACGATCATGTCGTCGTCCGCCTGGATCTCGATCCGGGTGACGCGGGCACCGTCCGCGGACCAGTCGAGCCAGGCCACGGCCGTCCTGACCGCCTCCGCCGCGAGATCCACTCCGACCGTGAGCATCCCCTCACGATAGATCGGTCCGCTCGCCGGGGTTGCCCAGGAGCGCGGAGGGAGCAAGAAGACCGAACCGGGTGGGAAGATCAGAGCGGGCAGGAAGGTCGGCGCAGTCGGGGCGGCCGGGGCAGGTGTTCCGGCGGCGCCGGCGGTAGGCGAGGGTGGCCACGCCCAGCGCGACCCCCCACGGCACCCACAGCAGGCCGGGCGCTGCGGAGCCGTTGATCGCTCCGTCGAGGATCGCCCACCGCCACACCGCCAGCCCAGCCACCGTCACCGCGACCGTCACCACCGTGGCCGGGATCACGGCCATCGTCACCGGCACCCGGCGTCCACCGAGGTAGGGCACCCATCGCGGGAAGGTCTCGCCCCAGCTCATCGCCAGGCCGGTCGTCAGCAGCGCGCCGCCGACCGCGCCGATCGTCAGGCTGTACGCCAGGATCGGGTTGACCCCCTTGAACTGGAAATCGGCGGCCAGCGCCCGGACGAACGCCTCGTCCACCCCGAGCGGGATGCCCAGGTTCCAGGCCGCCCGCTGCAGCGCGTACGGCAGCGGTGCCAGCACCGCCACGGCGGTGGCCCACCGGCCGATCCGCGTCCAGCGCCGCCGCTCGCCGGGGTCGGCCGGCGGGCGTCCGCAGGCGGCGCACGACGGGCGGCGCAGCAGCTGTGCCGCGGTGGCGGCGAGCAGGAGGCCCCCGGCCACGCACAGCGCCTGGTTGAGCACCGGCCAGTCGACCAGTCTCACGTTCCCGAACAGCGCGTAGGCGAGGTTCTGCAGGATGCGGACGTCCGGGGCCACCAGCAGCAGGGGCGTCGCGAGGCCGAACAGCACGGCGGCGAGCGGACGGCGCGGCAGGCGCCGTCCCCACGGCATGACCGCCGCCAGCGTGGCCGCGAGCCCCGCCGCGCATCCGGCGGTGATGACGGCGCCGGTGGGGCCCGGCGTCGCGGCGGCCAGCCAGCTCCCCATGTCCCCGCCGTTGACGTCGGAGGCGCCGAACGGGAAGCCCGCTCCGCCGGACGCCCAGTACGCGCCCAGGAACCCGTAGACGAGGCACCACAGCAACGCCGCCCAGGCGGCGAGTCTCAACGTCCGGTGCGGTGTGGACGGTGTCGGGTGGGACATCACGGCTCCTCGGTTCCGCCCGCCCCGGCGGGGCGGTCACGGGTCGAGCATCGCGACCGGTGCGGGCCCGTGGACATCCCCCGATCGGCAGACGCGGCGAGCGCCGCGCGTGGCCTAGGGTGAGGCTCGTGCCGACCGCCCCGACGACCACCGACCGGGTACGGCGGGGTACCGGCCACCTCGCCGTACGGGCGGGGGCGACCTCCGGCCTGGTGGCGGCGGCCCTGGTGACGGCTGCGATGCTGCGCCCGGACGCCGGGTGGCCGCACGTGCTGCCCTCCACGCTGGCGCTGGTCACGCTGGGCGCGATCGCGGCCGGCCGGCCCCGTACCAGAAGGTTCGCCGCCGCCGCCTCCGTCGCGGTGTCGCTGGTCTCGCTGGCCGCCACCGCGATCTGGCTCGCGGGCCCGTCCAGGACGGGTGGCGGCCCCTGGCCCCTGCTGCACACCCTGGCGCTGATGGTCCTCGTCGCGCTGGTCTGCCGGTGGGCTCCCGTCGCGCACGCCGTGGTCGCGGGCACGCTCACGGTGCTCGCCATGGCGCTCCTGGGCATCCCGATCACCGGCCTGGCGACGGCGAGCCGGTGGGAGCTCGTCGCGATCTGCGCGTTCTGGTCGCTGGCCGCGTTCGTCGGAGCGGGGGCGGGCGGCTACCTGCGCTGGCTCGACGCCCACCGGGTCCTGGCGGTGCGTCACGCGCGGCGGGCACAGCGCCTGCGGCTGGCCACCGACCTGCACGACTTCGTCGCCCACGACGTCAGCGCCATGGTCATCCAGGCGCAGGCCGCGCAGGTGCTGCTGCGCACCGATCCCGAGGAGGCCGCCCGGATGCTGCAGCGCATCGAGGCCGACGGCACCCACGCGCTGGCCTCCATGGACGGCACGATCCGGGTGCTGCGCGAGCTGGAGGACGAGAAGGACGGCGAGGAGAGGGGCGCGGGGTCCCGTACGACGTCGCCCGGTGTGGCGGAGCTGCCGGAGCTGGTGCGGCGGTACGCCGGTTCGGGCACGGGCCCGATCGAGCTGGAGACGGACCCGGGGCTCGACGCGGCCCTGAACCGTCAGGTCGGCACGACCGTGTACCGGGTGGTGGTCGAGTCGCTGACCAACGTGCGCCGCCACGCCGTCCCGGGCGCGGCCGTCACCGTGACGCTCCGCCGGTCGTCCGAGGGGGTCTCGCTGACGGTCGTCGACCGGGTCCCGGACGCGGAGGAGGTTCCGGACTCGGGGCGAGTCCCGGACGCGGAGAGAGTCCCGGACGCGGAGAGAGTCCCGGACGCTGAGGGAGTCCCGAGCACGGAGCGGGGGTGGCGCGGATCCGGTGGGCCGCCGGACGCTCGCGAGCCCGCCGCTCGCAGGCACAGCGGGATCGGGCTGGCCGGGCTGGCGGAGCGGGTCGAGGCGCTCGGCGGCACGTTCACCGCCGGTCCCCTGCCGCCGGACGGCTGGCGGGTGCGGGCGTGGTTCCCCGCCGGTGTCGCGGGGTTCCACAACAGGGTGACGGACCGGCGCCGTGACGGAGACACCAACGCGAGCGAGGACGACGCCTTGACGAGGACACAAACGCGAACAAGGACGACGCCGTGACGGGGACACCGACGTCAACGAGGACGACGCCGTGAAGGAGGACGTCGCCGGGACCATCCGGGTGCTCGTCGCCGACGATGAGGAACGCGTCAGGTTCGGGTTCCGCACGATCCTGAACTCGGCGCCGGACATCGACGTCGTCGGGCAGGCCGCCGACGGCGTCGAGGCGCTGGAGCTGGCCAGGAGGCTGCGGCCGGACGTGGTGATCGCCGACATCCGGATGCCGCGGATGGACGGGCTGGAGCTGACCCGCGTCCTGTGCGCGCCCGACGCGCCCGTCGTGACGCGGGTCGTCGTGGTCACCACCTTCGACCTGGACGCCTACGTGCACACCGCGCTGCGCAACGGCGCGTGCGGTTTCCTGCTCAAGCACTCGGGGACCGCGCTGCTGATCGAGGCCGTCCGCGCCGCGATGCTGGGCGACTCGCTGATCAGCCCGTCGGTGACGGTACGGCTGCTGCGGCGGCTCTCCGGCGTGCGGGACGCGCCGGAGACCGTGTCACCGCTCACCGACCGGGAGCTCGACATCGTGTCTCTGGTCGCCGACGGCCGGACCAACCCGGAGATCGGCGCCGAGCTCTACATCACCCCGGGCACCGTCAAGACCCACCTGGCCCACATCCAGCGCAAGCTGGGCGTCCGCAACCGGGTCGGCATCGCCGCCTGGGCGTGGGAGACCGGCTACGGCCGTCCGGGAGGCTGAGCCGCCGCCGGGCCGCCGCCGGCGGATCCACGCCACCGGGGCCGGCGCCGGCGGGTCCACGCCACCGAGGTCCTCGCCGCACGGAACCGGCGGGCCTCATGCCGGCCGTCCCGCCACCGGACGGGTCACCGGTGTCCCAGGACGTTGACCACGCGGCCGTTCGGGTCGCGGACGAAGAACCGGCGGACACCCCACTCCTCGTCCTGCAGCGGGTGCACGATCTCGGCGCCGCGCTCGCGCATGACCGCGTAGGCGGCGTCCACGTCCTCCACCTCGATGCTCATGTCCGGGACGACGGGTGCCGTCCTGTCCTCGGTCATGATGCTGAGCTGCGCCGCGGGAGTGGACGGGGAGGCGAGGGTCATGATCCAGCCGTGGTTCATGACCTCCTCCAGGCCCAGGAGGCCGTAGAACTCCGCGCTCTCCTGCATGGCGTCGGACCGGACGTTGGGAACGATGCGGCGGGCGGTCATCTTCGGCTCCTGGGGTGGGGGACGAACACTGCACGATCCTTTCAACCGGGATGGCCCACGCGCTTCGGAATCAGCCGTCGATCGCCGGCGGAGAGGCCGTTCAGCCGAGCCGGATGTGCCCGATCCCGGTCCAGGTGCGGCGCAGGCGGCCCCGCAGGGCGCCGTCGGTGTTCGGGGTCAGGGTCAGCCCGGCCGAGGCGGCGATGTGGTCGGCGGTCCGCGGGATCGTGAGGCGGTCGGTCCAGACCTGCTCGGCGAACTCCTTCTCGCGCAGGCGCTCCAGGCAGAGGTCGAGCCTGGACACGGCGAAACTCTCCCGGCGCAACGCGCCCCCCTTGCCGATGACGAGCTGTGCGGCGCGCCCGAAGACGCGCTCGCGCAGTCGCCGCAGCACCGTCTCGCGGTCGGCCAGCAGCGCGAAGTGCCGGACGTCGTGGCCGCGTTCGCGGAGCCGGCCGACGGTCTCCTCGAAGTACGCCGGTTCCACGACCGTCATCGGCGCGATCACCGTGCCGTCGTGCCCGCCGAGGGCCAGGTCCAGAACCTCGTACACGCCCTGCCGCCAGGCCGGGAGATCCTGGAAGTCACCGCGCAGACGCGGGGGCGTCATCCGGTGCAGGCCGAAGCCCACGTGCTCGGGGTCGCAGACGACGCTGCCCGGGAGCCGCCGCCGGATCTCGTGCGCGGTCTGTGTCTTGCCGCCCCCGAAGGGGCCGTTGATCCACAGAAGCATCCGACGATGCTACGGAGAACGGACCCGGCACGTCCCGGGATCAGGGATCCGTTCCCTTGGTCCTCGGCGGGGGCGGGCCCCGCCCCCACTCGGGTACGTTGAGCCGAATGAAGGATCAGCACGCGGAGATCGCACCGGCGGAACGCGACCACGGGCCGGGCGGGCGGGTCGCACCCGCGCGGCAGAACCCTCCGAAGCACGGGACGTGGCAGGACCTTAAGCACGGAACGCGGCAGAACCCTCCGGAGCGCGGGACGTCGTGGACGCGGACGGGCCGGTCGCGGAACACGCCGGCGGTCACCTCGCTCGTCGCCCTCACCGTCGCCCTGACCACCGCGCTCTCCGGCTGCACCGCGTCGCAGGGCGCCACCGCACCGGCCGCCGACGACCGGGCGGCGGGCCCGGCCTCGGAACCGTCCCGGACAGAGCCGGCGGAGCAGGCGAAGCCAGCGGAAGCGGCGGAACCGTCCGCGACCACGCCGGCCGGGGACGGGGCGGCGACGCCTCCGGCGGAGCAGGCCGCCGGGCAGGCACCGGCCCCGCCCGCGCCGGACGCGGCGATCCCCACCGACCCGGCGCGCCTGGCCCGTTCCCTGACCACCACCACCGCGCGCCTCCGGACCGCCGTCGACGCGTGGGTGCGCCAGGGCGACCCCGGCAAGGGGAACCCTCCCGAGCAGGTGGTGCTGCTGGCCCTGCACGAGCAGCGCATCTACCGCTACCTGGTGCGCAACCGGGAGGTCGCCACCCGTACCTATGCCAGGTTGCCCAAGGCCCTGGCCGCGACGGCGAGGGACAACGTGACGGCGGGGCGGAACCTGCTCTCCCTGGTGAAGCCGATCAGCGGCGCGGCGAAGTTCCGCGTGCAGCCGGCCGAGCCCGCCGATTTCCTGCTCGCCCGGTTCAAGCACGCCGAGCGCCGGTTCAAGGTGGACTGGGAGGTGCTGGCGGCGGTCATGTTCGTCGAGACCAAGTTCGGCCGCGTGCGGTCGCCGAGCCACACCGGCGCCAAGGGGCCGATGCAGTTCATGCCGCGCACCTGGGACGCGTACGGGATGGGCGGGAACATCCAGGACACCCGGGACGCCCTGCTCGCCGCGGCCAACTACCTGCGCGCCTCGGGGGCGCCGCGCGACTACCGGCGCGCCCTGTACGCGTACAACCACTCCTACGCCTACGTCGACGCGGTGCAGTTGTACGCGCGCCAGATCAAGCGGGACATCAGGAACTACTACGCCTACTACAACTGGCAGGTGTTCGTGGTCACCACCCGCGGCGACCGCCGCCTCACCGGTCCCTGACCGCACCTGACCGCACCTGACCGCACCTGACCGCACCGCCCGCCGTGTGAAACCCTGCCGGGGAGGAACCACCCCGGACGTCCTGATCGGAGGCGGGAGCCTCGGCGCCGCGGAAGGCTGGGAGGACGGATGCTGGCCGAGCAGTTCGGGTACCGGGTGATGCCGGGGGTGGCCCTCGACACCCCAGGCGTACAGGAGATCCTGCGGGGCCGGGAGCGGCCGCTGCGCCTGGGGGCCGCCCTGCTCGCCGTCGAGGCGCTGCTGCTGGTGGTCGCGGTCGCGGGGTGGGAGCCGGGGTCGGCCGCCGTCGTGGTCCTCGTGATCGTCTTTCTGCTGACCGCCGCCCCGCTCCTGCTGTGGCGCCGGGCCCGGCGCCTGGAGCGTGCGGTCATGGCCACGTACGGCTGGCAGGTGTGGCCGTGTGCCACCGAGAGCGTGAAGGTGGTCGCCGCGGAGGGGCAGCGGAACCGGGGGCGGCGGTGGGCGCGGCAGACCCGGGTCGTGCTGCTGCGGCCGGACGGCCAGGCCCAGTGCGCGTTCCTCCCTCCCGACGAGGGGAGGCGGCCGGACGGGGAGGTCTGGTTCGCCGGTGACACCCGGTTCGGCGGGATGCTCGCGATGCCCGGCGGCCTGCCCTTCCGCTACGTCGTCCGCGCCAAGCCCGGCGGTGCCCGGGGCACCCCCGAGGAGGACCGCGCCGCCCGGTCCGCCGGTCTGATGCCCCGGTCCTGGCGCCCGCGCGGCTGACGCCCCCGGCGGGGAGGGGACACCGGGCGGGCGCCGGAGCCGCGCTCAGGTGCCCTCGGGCGTCGCCCCCACCGCCGCGGCCAGGCGTTCCACCTCCGGATGGTCGTCGCCGAGCACGCGGCGCTTGATGGCCAGCGCCTCCCGGTAGCGCCGTTCGGCCTCCTCGGCCCTTCCCTGGAGCGCGTCCAGGCGCGCGAGGTTCACCTGGCACACCGCGACCTCGTAGTGGCCGGCCCCCAGGCGGTCGCGGAAGATGTCCAGGGCACGGCGCAGCGCGTCCTCGGCCTCGGCGTGCCTGCCCTCGGCCGCGAGCACCGAGCCGAGCACCGCCAGGTCCCCGGCGACCTGCGGGTGGGCCGGGCCGAGCACCCCGCGCCGGATCTCGATCGCGGCCCTGGCGTGCTCCTCCCCTCCCACGGCGCCCCGGGCGTGCGCGAGCCCCGCGAGGTTGTGCAGGGCGTCCGCCTCCATCAGCGGACTCCCGCCGTGGCGCTTCAGGCGGGACAGGGCCTGCCGGTACCAGACGGCGGCCTCCTCGTGGCGGCCGGTCTCCTTGCCCAGCACCCCCAGGCCCAGCCGGACGGTCGCCTGCCGGAGGTGGTCGGCCTCCTCCAGCAGGGCGAGCGCGTCGCACAGGCGGGTCTCGGCCTCGTCGTACCGTGCCCTCCTGCGCGCGACGTCGCCCATCAGGACGAGCGCGTCGGCGAGCGCGCGGTCGCGTCGCGCCTCGGCGGGGGCCGGCGTCAGCGACTCCACCGCCCGCCGGGCGCACCGGTACGCCTCCTCGTAGCGGGTGAGCCCGTGCCACAGTGTCGCCAGCTCGACCAGGAGCGGGACCCGTCCGGCGGGGTCCGTCCGCCGGACCGTCTCGTCCGCCCGCCGCGCCCACCGCTCCCCCTCGGCGTACCAGCCGCGTTCGCGGCAGTAGGCCCCGCGGAGCAGGCACCGCCGGATCACCCTGATCCGGCGGTGCCCGACGAGCCGCGTGAGCCGCTCAGTCGGCGTCAAGGGGCGGCTCGCAGTGGTTGGCGATGCGGATGGACTCCGCCATCGCCGTGTCGCTCATCAGAACGACGAGGAACGGGACGGCCAGCGCCGTCGCCATGGCCCCCAGGCGTCTCATCATGCGCATGAACACTCCTTCTGTCGTGGTCTCATGCGTGATCATGGCCTCGCGGTCTTGCGGATCGCTTGGAAACGACTGCCGTGGCAGGGGGCCGGTGGGCGTACGTCACCGGGGACGTTCCAGACAGTCGCTCGTTTCCCACAAAATATGGATTTTTCCGATAAATGGCTTATCGAGATGTTCTCGAAAGGCCAACGAGTTCGCAACAGGCCAATTCACATGAACTTCCGACATGCGTCCCATGGGACATTCACAGTTGTTCCATGGGAATCATCGATCCTGGCGATGCCGAGCAGATCCTGTGTCCGAGAATCGACTGGAGCGCGGCGGAGAGCGCGTCGGCGTACTCCCAGCTGGCGGGGGTGCTGGCCGGCTTCGCGTTCTCCGGTCTCGTCCTCCTGCTGAGCCAGCGGGGGTCCGGCACATTACGGGCCAGGGCCATGAGCATGCTCATCACGGCCTTCGTCCTGCTCTCGATGGACAGCTTCAACTTCGGTTTCATCACCGGGAACGGCCAGAGCGTCTCCGGGGCGACGGTGGCCGAGGTGTGCTCGCGCACATGGACACAGTTCATGTTCGCCGGGGGCATGCTGGGGGTCGGCGGCATCGCGGTGGTGAGCGCGGCCGGCTGGCTGCTCGCGGCCCACGTCGAGGCCGACCGGCTGGCCCGCGCCGGGCGCGGCACCGACGACCCCGGGAACGGCCCGTGTCCCGGGCCCGCCGACTTCACCGGCGTCCAGCGGCTCGCGCGGGCGGCCACGTACTGCGTGGCGGGGGTCACGGTCCTGCTCCTGTTCATGACGGCGCGCGGCTATCTGGACGTGATGTACGGGCTCACGTCGCGGAGCACGCCGGCGTGGATCCTCGTCCCGTACCCGATCGCGATCCTGTCGGGCGTCGTCCTGCTCAGGGTGAGGGCGCGGACCCGCCCGCCACGCCCCGCCCCGTCGCCCGGCGGCGTCCTGCGGTCGTCCGACCGGGTCTTCACGGTCGGCGTGTACGGGGCGATCGCGTACGCCACCACAGGGACCGCGGTGGTCGGGCTGGCGATGGACCTGCCCATGGGGCTCTGGAGATCGGCACCCGAGGAGCTGGCGATCGTCACCGCCGCGTTCTCGCTGCTCCTGCCCGCCCCGACGCTCATCGCGCTCGTTCACACGACCCCCCGTTTCCAGAGCGGGGCGCCCGGAGAGGGGGAACGGCCGGGTCCGAGACCGCCGGAGGCCGGACGGCCGGGGGCGGCGGGCCCCTCGGCCCCGCCGCCCCCGCCCCCCTCGGCCGTGCCGGCCCCGGTTCCTCCGCCGGCCCCGGCTCCCCCGCCGACTCCGCCGGCGCTGCCGGTCCCGTCGCCCTCACGGCCCCGGAAGGCGGCGGGGCGGAAGCGGGCACGCCCCGGGAAGCCGGCCAAGCCCGCCTGACATCGCCGCGTCAGGCCGCGCGGACGGGCACGACGGTCCGCGCTCCCTGCGGGTCGCCGGTCGTGGTGCGCGGGTTCATCCCTCGTCCTCCAGCCCGATCATCAGATGGGTGACCAGCCGGTCCGGCGGCGTGGTCGCGGGGTCGGAGACGTACACCTCGCGCAGCGGGCCGCGGGGGGTGTGCCCGCGCTCACCGATCCAGGCGAGCAGCGCGTGCGCGGTGAGGGAGATCTGGTCGTACGGTCCGACGTGGGTGGCCGAGGCGAACGGCCCGCCGGGCAGGACGTCCTCGGACGTCCCCGGGACGTCCCGGGACGTCTCGGCCGCGACGGTCACGGGGACCTCCCCCGTGAGGTCGAGCGGGAACAGCCCGGCCAGCAGCCCCTCGGGCGTGCCCACGGCCGCCATCAGCCGGGCCATGCACGCCGAGGTGACGGCGCCGATCCGCTCCGGGGACGCGACGTCGCGGACGAGGACCACCCGGCGGGCGGGCTCGCGGACGACGGTGACCTCCGGCCGGGGCAGGCCGTCGGAGAGGATGCGCTGCAGCGCGACGACGTTGCGCTCGCGGCGCGCCAGGTCGTCCCTCATCCGGTCGCGCACCCCGTCCAGCACGCCGGACTCACCGTCCAGCACCCGCCCGATCGACGCCAGGGGCACGTCCAGGGAGCGGAGCAGCCCGATCAGCATCGCGGCGCGTGCCTGGCCGGGCAGGTAGTAGCGGTAGCCGGTGTCCGGATCGATCCGGTCGGGGGTCAGAAGCCCCAGTTCGTCGTAGTGCCGCAGTTGCTTGACGCTGAGCCGGCACAGCCGGGCGAAGCGCCCGATCGGCAGGTGTCCCTCGTTCACGGCACCAGCATGGACGCTCCCACGGTGGGAGGGTCCAGCCGGATCCCGGGATCTCCTCACGTGCCCGTGGGAGCGACCGGCGCACCGGCACCCACACCGGCATGCCCGATTCCCGCTCCGACGCGCTCCGCTCCCGTACCGTCATGCCCGGCTCACACGCCGGCGCGCCCGGCCCCCGTGCGACGGGGACCGGGCGCGCCGGACCTGCGGAGGCGGGACGGCTCAGCAGCCTCGCGCGGCGAAGGCCATGAACTGGTTGGTCTCCCGCCGGTCGAAGTTGTCGTCGGCGCCGATCACCAGCGTGCACTCGCCGGTGCGCAGGCGCGGGCCCCAGGCGATGCTCTCCAGGTTCTGCACGGGCGGCCGTACCGTGCTGAGGTCGGAGACCAGGCGCTTGACGACCGGACGGTACGGGCGGCCGCCGACCAGGCTGTCCCTGTTCAGCACGTTCGTGGCGCCGCCCAGGTCGACCTCGTACAGCTTGACCTTGTAGCCGACGCCCTCGATCCAGGAGCGTTCCAGGGCGAGGTAGCGGCGGTCGTCGATCGCCAGGATCTCCGACACACCGCTGTCGGACTTGCCGGTCGCCGGGACCGGTGCCGCGGGCAGCCGGTCGATCGGGTAGGCGTACTGCGCGCGCGGACGGCCGTCACGGCTCCACACGGTGATACGGGTCGTGGCCCCGCGCTGGACGGTGGGCAGCGGGCCGTCCTCGAAGCGCGGCCCCTCGGCGACGGCGACGATGGAGTGCTCGGTGGTGGTCAGGCCCTCGAACCCGAAGTTCCGCCGGGGGCCGCTGGCGGTGGCGGTCATCTTCAGGTTGCCGGGCACGGTCAGCTCACCGCGGTGGCGGCCCCGGGGGTCGGTCCAGCGGACGGACAGATCGGAGACCGGAACGGTGGGGTTCGCCTCGTCCGGCCGGTCGCCCTCGTTGGCCCAGATCAACCGGCGGCTCCACCGGTCGAAGCGGATCGTCTCGGGGTCGGCGGAGCGGGGACGGCCGTAGGCCGGGTAGGTGCTCCCGCCGGGGCGCTGCAGGGTGGTGACCCCGGTGAGGTTCACCCCGGTGAACGCGCCGGTGGCCGGGTCGATGGCCAGGCGCCCGGTGTAGAAGCGGGCCGGGTTGTAGCGCCACCGGTCGTCGGAGATGAAGTACCAGTTCCCGGTGCGCGGGTCGCGGTCGATCCCGGACAGGCCCCCGACGGTGGTCCCGGCGAACCGCATCTTGTGCGGCAGGCGCCGCTCACCGAGGAAGCGGGTGATCCTGAACTCCCTGACCGGCGCCGCCGCCGCGGTCTCCGTGGAAGCGGCCGTCGCGGCCGTCGACGACTGCGTACCGACGGCCGCGAAGCCGACCGTCGTCATGAGCGCGACGGCGATCGCCGTCATTCTGCGCGAATTGGCCATATGACTTTCCTCATCCCAGAAAACATCCCCGGAGGGCTGGCTGGAACATGAGACCGCGGATCACGGTAAACATCCACCGGAATCGGTATTCGGAATGGCGTTGTCCACTTAATGCCACCGCGACGCCAGGAATTTTTATACTTTTTCCGGCATGAATCGTGGATCACGACAATGACCTTTGAAACGTGTCGCTACGGACGGCCGGGGTGAGACCCCGCGGACGACCGCCTCGGGCGAAGGACGGGGACGGGGACGAGGGGGCGGGGGCGGGGGCGGGGGTGCGGGTGCGGGTGCGGGTGCGGGACGCGAGGGGCGCGTGGCGAGGTTCCCGGGCGCCGGGCGGGCGGGGAGTACCCTCGGAAGGGACGCCGACAACTCCGCCGGGTCAACTCCACTTGGACGGCGAATCATGGCGGACACCGAACCCGTATGCGAACTGCACCTGCGGATCGCCGGGCAGTCCCACGACCTGATGCTGCGCCTGCACGGCCACCGGCCCACCGAGGACGAGGTGGCGGGCTGGATGCGGGACGGCGCGGTGACCCGGCTCCAGGTGACCGAGACGGCCGGCCGCTCCCCCCACACCATGCTGGTGAACTTCGGCAGCGTGATCTTCGCCTGGCTCTGCCCCTACCAGTCCGGCCGAGGGATGAATTTATGACATGTCACATCAAGGGGACCGAGAGGCAAATGTGCGACATGTTCATATCGGCCCGGCCGGAGAACGGATCGCCGACGCATCCTCCCGGCCAAATCAGGGACAAATATCCGGCATCTCCCTGCCGACCGGGTCAAGGAGTGAACACGTGACACCGAAGGAAGCGCGCGGCCACCCGCTCCCGGGCGGGACGGGCGCCTCGTGAGGGTGGCCCTGCTCGGCCCGGTCGCCTGGCGCACGCCGCCCCGGCACTACGGGCCCTGGGAGCTGGTAACCGGCCTGCTCGCCGAGGGGCTGGCGGCCCGGGGCGTCGACGTGACGCTCTTCGCCACCCTGGACTCGATCACCGCGGCGTCGCTCGACGGGGTCTGCCCGACCGGGTACGCCGAGGACCCGTCGATGGACGGGCGGGTGTGGGAGGCCATGCACGTGGCGCACGCGCTGGGCCGCTCCGGCGAGTTCGACCTCGTGCACAACCACCTCGACTGGCTGCCGCTGGCCTTCGCCGAGCACTGCCGCGCCCCGATGGTCACCACCGTCCACGGCTTCTCCGGGGCGGGCATCCTGCCCGCCTACGCCCGTGCCCGGTCGGCGTACGTCTCCATCTCCGACTCCGACCGCTCCGGCGAGCTGGACTACGTCGCCACCGTGTACCACGGCGTGGACCTCACGCTGCTGCCGTTCGACCCGCGCGGCGGCCCCGGCCTGGTCGTCTTCGGCCGCGTCCACCCCGACAAGGGCACCGCCGCCGCCATCGAGATCGCCCGCCGGGCCGGCCTGCCGCTGACCATCTGCGGGATCGTCCAGGACCGGCGGTACTTCGACGAGGAGGTCGCCCCGCACGTCGACGGCGAGCGGGTCAGGTACCTCGGTTCGGTCGGCCCCGGGCGGCGGGCGGAGATCCTGGGCGCGAGCGCGGCGCTGCTGCACCCCATCGCGTTCGACGAGCCCTTCGGCCTGTCGGTGGTCGAGTCGATGGCCTGCGGCACCCCCGTCATCGCCTACCGCCGCGGGTCGATGCCGGAGGTGGTGGACCCCGGGGTGACGGGCCTGCTCGTCGAAGGCGTCGAGGAGGCGGTCGCCGCGGTGGCGCGCGTCGGCGCGATCGACCGAGCGAATTGCCGGGCCCAGGCCGAACGCAGGTTCGGCGTTGACCGGATGGTGGAGGACTATTTACAGGTATATCGCAGCATGCTGGGCCGTAAACAGGGCATGGATACAGTCGAAGTGACGCAGGGCCCGCCATCGACGCGGGGTCGCGGCAGCCGGGCCCCGTGAGGACGGCCCTCGGCATCGGGCTTCGAACTCCATCCGTCATCACGCCGGCCGATGGACGTCTCCACCGCGTGAGGCCGCGTCCGTGATCCGGAGCGGCCGATGACCGGAGGTATGACAGTTGGTCCGCACCTATGGTTTTCTCAGCACCCATCCGCCCACGCAGTGTGGGCTGGCCACCTTCAACTCGGCGCTGGCCGCCCACCTGGGCGGGAACGGCTCCCGTGGCGGGATCGTCCGCGTCGTCACCGACTCCGACGACGCGCGCCCCGCGCCCGGGGTCGTGCACACCTGGAGACCCGGCGACGACGGGGGCCGGCGGATGGCGACCTCGGCCCTGGAGCGGTTCGACGTCGCGGTCGTCCAGCACGAGTACGGCATCTACCCGGGCCCGGACGGCCAGGACGTCCTGCCGCTGCTGCGCGCCCTGTCCGTGCCCAGCATCGTGGTCCTGCACACCGTGCTGACCCGCCCGACCCCGCGGCAGCGAATCCTGCTGGAGGAGATCGTGGACGCCGCGGGCGCGGTGGTCACGATGACCGGCACCGCCCGCGACCGGCTGCTCGCCGGCTACCACGTGGACGCGCGCAAGGTCTCGGTCATCCCGCACGGGGCCGCCGAGCACATGCACGTCCTGGCCGTGCGGCAGCCACGCCCGCACCTGCTCACCTGGGGCCTGATCGGCCCGGGCAAGGGCATCGAGTGGGCGCTGCAGGCGCTGTCGCTGCTGGGCGACCTGTCGCCCTCGCCGACGTACACGGTGGCGGGCAGGACCCATCCCAAGGTGCTGGAGCAGCACGGCGAGGCCTACCGCGACGGGCTGGAGCGACTGGGCGAGCGGCTGGGCGTGTCGGAGGCCGTGCGCTACGACCCGGTCTACCGCGACCAGACCACGCTGATCCGGCTGATCCGCTCGGCCGACGTGATCGTGCTTCCGTACGACTCGCAGGAGCAGGTCACCTCCGGGGTGCTCATCGAGGCGGTGGCGGCCGGCGTGCCGATCGTCGCCACGTCCTTCCCGCACGCGGTGGAGCTGCTCACCGACGGCCCCGGCCTGCTCGTGCCGCACGAGGACCCGGTGGCGCTCGCCGCGGCGGTGCGCCGGATCCTGACCGAACCGGGCCTGGCCGACGAGCTGCGGAACCGGGCGCGCGTCCTGGCGCCGACCCTGCTCTGGCCGGCCGTGGCGGCCCGGTACGAGAACCTCGCCCGGAGCCTGCTGGCCGAGCGACCGGCCGCCGCGGCGGTGGCGCTGCCGTGACCCCCGCTCCCCCCGTGCCCCCCGGCACCTCCGAGGCACCCCTCGCCCCGGACGCCGCCGGACGTCCCGTCACGCCCTCCTCGGGGTACCCGGCGGCGTCCTCGGCGTCCCCGGCGTCCTCGGCGTCCTCGGCGTCCTCGGCGTCCTCGGTGGCGCCACCTTCCCTGCCCGTCGGCCCCGACTTCCGGCACCTGGAGCGGCTCAGCGACGACACCGGCCTGTTCGAGCACGCCCGGAACGCCGTCGTCCGCCGCCAGCACGGCTACTGCACCGACGACGTCGCCCGCGGGCTCGTCGTCACCAGCCGCGAACCCGCGCCGTCCCCCCGGGTGCACCGGCTCGCCGAGTGCTACCTGGCCTTCCTCACCCACGCGCAGGACGACACCGGCGCGTTCCGCAACCGGCTCTCGCACGACCGGCGCTGGAGTGACGAGCCCGGACTGGGCGACTGGTGGGGGCGGGCGCTGTGGGGCCTGGGCACCGCCGCCGCCCGCAACCCCGCCGGGTGGATCCGCGACGAGGCCATGGTCGCCTTCACCCTCGGCGCGTCCAGGCGGTCCTCGCACCCGCGGGCCATGGTGTTCGCCGGGCTGGGCGCGGCCGAGGTGCTGCGCGCCCGGCCCGGCGACGGCCCGGCCACGGCCCTGCTGGCCGACGCCGCCCTCGCGGTCGGCCTCCCCCCCGACGCCGCCGGCACCCCCGACACCACCGGCAACGCCACCGACACCGACACCGACACCGACAACGCCACCGGCACCGGCGTCTCGGCCTGGCCGTGGCCCCAGCCGGAGCTGACCTACGCCAACGCGGCCCTCGCCGAGGTGCTCATCAGCGCCGGCCACCTCCTGGGCGACGGCCGGACGCTCGCCGCCGGCCTGCGGATGCTCACCTGGCTCGGCGAGACGCAGACCACGGCGGGCCGCTTCTCGGTGGTCCCGGTGACCGGGTGGCGGCGGCACGGCCCCAGGGACCGCTACGATCAGCAGCCGATCGAGCTCGCCGCGCTCGCCGACGCCTTCGCCACGGCGGGCGCCGTCACCGGCGATCCCTCCTGGCGGACGGGCGTGTGGCGGGCCGCGGCGTGGTTCGGCGGCGCCAACGACCGCGGCGCGGTGATGTGGGACGCCGCGACCGGCGGCGGCTACGACGGCCTGACCCCGTACGGTCCCAACCTGAACCAGGGCGCGGAGTCGACCATCGCGCTGATCTCCACGATGCAGCAGGCCGAACGCCTGCGCGAGGCCGGGTACTCCCCCCGGACCGACCGGCCCCGGACCGACCGGCCCGAGGCCGGGCTCCCCCGGCAGGGCGGGCGGCCCCGGCACGGCGAGCCCGCGCCGGGCACCGACCCCCCGGGACCCCCGGGGCGCCCGGGGGCCGCCGGACGCGCCGGGCGCGTCGAACTCGCCGACGAGCCGCCTCTCGGACGGGCCGGGGCCTCGTGACCGTCCGGGACCTGGCCACCCGGCTCGGCCCGACCCTCGCGCCCGACCCTCGCAGGGTCGTCGTCAAGCTGTTCGTCCCCGGCGAGGACGCCGCCCTGGTGCGCAGCAGGGCCGCGACCCTGATCGACCGCGTCGCGCTGCTGAGCCCCGAGGAGACCTCCGCGCTGCTCGGGGAGACGCTGCGGCGGTTCGGCGACCGGCACCGCGACCTGGAGGCGACCTTCCTGCACCACTACGACCTGGTCCGTCACCGCGTCCCCGTCGACGTCGAGCTGGGACCGACCACCCGCCTGCTCGTCGGCGCCTACTTCAGCCACGAGTACGCCGTGGAGGGCGCCGCGCTGTGCAATCCCTCGATGGTGGCCCACCCCGACCAGTCGGGCCTGCTCCCCGGGCAGTTGCGCGCGGTGATCAGCACGCGGCAGATCGGCGAGGGCCACCTGTCGTCCATCGGCTTCGCCACGGTGCTGCTCGGCCCCGGCGAGGTCCTGGCCGTCGCCGACCGCTCGGGGCCGCTGACCGTCGGCCCCCGGCGCCCCACCCCGCACCGGCGCGACCTGCTCGCCGCGGCCCTCGCCGACGAGGACCGGGACAACGAGGTGTCCGCGACCGTCCTGGGGTCCCTGCCGGAGCTCTTCGGCGACGACGACTTCGAACGGGCGATCATGCGGCTCCCCGCCGACCTGCTGGCCCGCACCACCACCCACGGGACGCTGGAGGAGATGCGCCGGGCGACCGCCTCCGACTACGCGGTCACCTTCCCCGAGGAGGTGCCCGTCGAGCGGCGGGTGCTCTGGCCGGCCAGTTCCGCCGAGAGCAACGGGATGGAGGACGCCCGTTTCGTCAGGGTCGTCGACGAGGACGGCACGACCTCGTACCGGGCCACCTACACCGCCTACGACGGGCGGCACATCCGCTCGCAGCTCCTGGTCAGCGACGACCTGCGCAGCTTCGAGGTGACCCCGCTGCGCGGGCCCGGCGCCGCCAACAAGGGGATGGCGCTCTTCCCGCGCCCCGTGGGCGGGCAGCGGCTGGCGCTGTGCCGTTCCGACGGCGAGACCATCGGCCTGACCTCCCTCGACGAGCAGGGCAGGTGGCGACGCCCGATCCCGCTGCACTCCCCCCGCCAGAGCTGGGAGCTGATCCAGGTGGGCAACTGCGGTTCCCCGCTGGAGACCGGGACCGGCTGGCTGGTCCTCACCCACGGGGTCGGCCCGATGCGCCGCTACGCCATCGGCGCGCTCCTGCTCGACCTGGACGAGCCGCACCGCGTGATCGCCGAGCTGCCGGGCACGCTCCTCACCCCCGGCGAGAACGAGCGGGAGGGGTACGTGCCCAACGTGGTCTACTCCTGCGGCGGCCTGCTGCACGACGGCGCCCTGTGGTTGCCGTACGGGGCGAGCGACGCCCGGATCGGGTTCGCCCACGTCCCGGTGTCCACGCTCCTGGAGGCGATGCGCCCGCTGCCCGGAGGACACTAGCGTGGCCCGGCCGTCCGGCCGGGCCACGCGGGTTCTCCCGGGCTCACCAGGGCCCTGCGGGGGCCCGCGGGGGCCTTCGCGGCCCCGGCCCCTGAGGGTTCCCGAGGGGCCGGTAGGCGCCCTCAGGGGCCCGCCCGGATCGGGGCGGGCGCGGTCCCGGCCGGTCAGCCGGGGATGTCGCGGACCTGCTCCCGCTGCTCCTCGTCGAACTTGCGGGTGTCGCGGGGCTCGACGTAGGGCTCCCGGTCCTCGGGCCGGCCCGCCTGCATCGCCCGCCCGCGGGCGAGTTCCGCGTCGAACTCCACGCCGAGGAGCACCGCGACGTTGGAGATCCACAGCCAGATCAGGAAGACGATGACGCCGGACAGGGCGGCGTAGGTCTTGTTGTACGCGCCGAAGTTGGCCACGTAGAAGGCGAAGGCGGCCGAGGCGATGATCCAGAGCACCACCGCGAGGGCGCTGCCCGGGGTGAGCCAGCGGAAGCCCGGGTGCCGGACGTTGGGCGCGGCCCAGTACAGCAGCGCCAGGATGGCCATGACGATGAGGATCAGGACGGGCCACTTGGCGATGCTCCAGACGGTCAGCGCCGTCTCGCCGATCCCCAGGAGCTTCCCGGCCTGGTCGGCGAGGCCGCCGGTGAACACGACCGCGACCGAGCCGACGGCCATCAGGATCACCAGGACGGTGGTGATGGCCAGGCGGAGCGGGAGGGTCTTCCAGACGGGCCTGCCCTCGGGCATCTCGTACATGACGTTGGCGGCGCGCATGAAGGCGCCGACGTATCCCGAGGCGGACCAGAGCGCCACGGCGATACCGATGACGGTGCTGATGCCGGCCGCCCGCGGGCTGCTCTGCAGGCCCTGGAGCACGGTGTCGAGGGTCTGCTTGGCGGGGCCGGGGGCGATGGCGCCGAGGTTGTCGACGAGCGACTGGGTGGCCGACTGCCCGAACAGGCCGAGCAGCGAGACCACGGCCAGCAGCGCGGGGAAGATGGACAGCACCGCGTAGTAGGTCAGGCCGGCGGCCCAGTCGGTCAGGTTGTCCTGCTGGAACTCCTTGAAGGTGCGTTTGAGCACCGCCCACCAGGACTCCTTGGGCAGCTCTGTGGGGCTGTCCGGAGCCGATCGGTCGTCCGCCGCGCGGCCGGAGCCCGTCGCCGGACGTCCGGTGTCCTGACCTGACATGGGGGGTCACACCGCCTCTGTCGAACTCTGCCGAATTCTGCCGAACTCTGCCGAGGCCGCCGCCCTCTGCGGTGAGGGCGGCGGCGCTCGGATCGCCTGATGGGTCGGCCGGCGGGCCGGACCGGCGACCGGCGGCCGGTCACCGGCGGCCGGTCTGCCGGTTACTGGTGGCCGGTCTGCCGGTTACTGGTGGCCGTTGCCCGGCCGGACGTGCTCGGCCACCTGCTGGGCCTGGTCGCGGGCGTGCTCGCCGGTGGCCTGGGCGGCCCCGGTGGCGGTCTCCTTGACCTGCTGGGCGGCCTGCTGCGCGGCCTCCTTGGCCTCCTGGCCGAGGGCCTGCGCCGACTCCTGCACCGCCTGCTTGACCGGCTCGATCACGCCTTCGGCCTGCTCCATGATCTGCCCGGCGGCGCGCTCCTCGGCCTGGGTCCGCGGGATCAGGGTCGCGGCCAGCAGCCCGGCGCCGAACGCGATCACGCCGGCGGCCAGCGGGTTGCCCTGGGTGGTCCGCATCGCCTGCTGAGGCGCGTTCTGGACCACCTCGGCCGCCTGCTGGGCACCGTGCTTGACGGTCTCGGCGGTGCTGGAGGCGGCGTCACGGACGGTCTCCGCGGTGCCGCTGGCGGCGTCGCGAACCCCGGCCGCCGCGTACGACGCCTGGTTGCTCACCTTGTGGGCGGCGTGGGACGGCGTTCCCATGACGCGCTCGCGCACCGTCTGGATGCGCCGGCGCACGGTGTCGGTACGGCGGCGGACGATCCGCTTCGGGCTCGTCCGGTCGGCGAGACGCTCCACGTCCGCGGCCAGCTCGGCGCGCGTGGCGTTGATCTCTGCCCTTATTTCGTCAGGTCCCGTGCCCATTGGGCATCCTCCTTGAGCGTTTCAACGGTACGTTCCGGCTTGGGCTGCACCTCACGCAACCGGGCGCGCCCGGTCGTGTAGAGCACCGCTCCCGCGATCGCCCAGATGACGGCGACGATCAGCGCGGCCCATCCCAGGTCCATGACATTGCCCAGGCCGAACACGACGGCCAGCGTCAGCAGAAGGGCGACCATGTAGCCGGCGAATCCGGCTCCACCGAGCAGACCGGCCGCCTTGCCGGCCTTGCCGGCCTCCTCGCGGAGCTCGGCCTTGGCCAGCTGCAGTTCCTGGCGGACCAGCCTGGACAGGTCCTCCCCGATCTCCCCGACCAGTTGCCCCAGTGACGGTTCACTCGGCTCGGGGCCGGGATAGCTCATCGGACGTCACCACCCAGACCGGTGTTCGGAGGGGTGGTGCCCGGGTTGCCGAAGCCCTCGCGGGGCGTCGTCGGCTCGGTGCGGTACGGGTCGGCCGGCGGCCGGATCATCGGCTCGGCCAGCGGCTCCGCCGACACCGGCGGCGTGGCGGCCGGGTAGGCGGTGCTCTGGCCGGTCGTGTAGGCGCCGCTCTGACCGGTGGGGTAGGCGGGCGGCGTGTAGGACGTGCCCGTCCCGGCCCCGGATCCGGTGGTGGAGGGGCCGCCGGAGGTGGCGCCGCCCGACGCCTTGGCGACCCTGCCGATCAGGAAGCCCGCGGCGACGGCGCCGAGCAGGAACGCCCCGGGGCGGCGGCGCGCGAAGGTCTGAAGGTCGTCGACCGCTCCGGCCAGGCCGTGCTGGTCGAGGTAGTCGGCCGCTCGCCGTCCCTGGTCGGCGACCTGCTGGACCACTCCGGACACCGGTGAGTCGGGCTTGGCGCCCTCGCCCATCGCGGCCAGGTCGTCGGCCCACTGGCGAATGCCCTGGGCGGCGCGCTGGCTCTGCTGGTGCGCCTGGTCACCCACGCGGCCCTTCAGCTGATGGACCACCTGGCGAGCCTGCTGCTTGGCCTCGCCGGCCACCACCTGCGTCTGCCCCTTGGCGGTCTCGGCGACCTCCCCGACGGCGGACTTGGCGTGCTGAGCCGTGCTCGGGGAGTCCTGGCCATAGCCTGGGCGCTCCCCCGCCCCGGTCGGAAATTCACTCACGATGCCCTCCAAAGGTTGTGCATCTCGACTGAGACTCCGGTTACCCTCCCGACCCCTTCTCATTCATCGAACATCTGAATTTCACGGAAAGATCTATATGCCGCATAAGGTTTTTACCATGTGAGCTGCTGCTGAGCGGCTCGATGATTTTTTCGATCCCTCGGGGTGGCTCGCCGCAGAGGCGCGCGCCGGACACGTCCAAGGTCAGAGCCCCGGGGGAGAAGTTGATCTTCCAAAGAAGCAACGAAAAGAACATTTAGCGTAAATGTCAAAAAAATGCCTTTGGCTGAGACGCCTACCCCGTTGCGGCGGCCCCATACACGCCCCTCGCGGCACGCCTTCGGGTTTCGCCTCGTGAGCAGGGGTAAGCGACCCGGTGAGCCGAAGGGGGACGCATGAGTGATCGCCGGATCGCACCCGAACTGATGGGGGAGAACGACGTCGTGGACCTGCTGGTGCGCCAGCACGCGATGATCAGGGATCTGTTCGACGAGGTGGAGGAGAGCCCGGCGGGGAGCAGGAGGGCGGAGGAGGCCTTCCAGCGCCTCGTGCGGTTGCTGGCCGTGCACGAGACCGCCGAGGAGGAGATCGTGCACCCCTACGTACGCCTCGTGCTCGACGACGGCGACGAGGTGGTCGACGACCGCCTGGCCGAGGAGCGGGAGGCCAAGCAGCTCCTGGCCGACCTGGAGAGGCTGGGCACCGGGCATCCGGACTTCTCCGGGGGACTGCAGGTGCTCCGGGCGGCGGTGCTGGCCCACGCCCGTGCCGAGGAGCGTCACGAGTTCTCCCGGCTGCGCGAGCACACCGGCGTGGCCGAGCGGCGGGCCATGGCCGCGGGGGTGAAGGCCGCCGAGGCGCTGGCGCCCACCCATCCGCACCCCGGGACCGAGTCGGCGCTCAAGAACCTGCTCCTGGGCGGTCCGGTGGCGCTCGTGGACCGGACCCGCGACGTGATCCGCCAGGCCATGGGGCGCTGACACGGCGTCCACCGGGCCGTGAGGCGCCGGCCCGGCGCCCGTCGGACCAGGGGACGCCACCCGGCGTCCGCCGGGCCGTGAGGCGCCGACGGGGCGGAGAACGTCGCGTCGGCGTTTCTCCCCCGCGGCAGCGGGCAGTTTTCTCTAATGCCACATAAAGGGGACAATTCGGTCACGGTGACCACGTGCGAGGACGGCCCCCTCCTGCTGCGCGGGCCGTTCGAACTGCTGACCCAGGACGGCCGGACCATCGATCCCGGCAGGGCGACGGTGGCGCTGTGCCGCTGCGGCCGATCCGCCTCCAAGCCCTTCTGCGACGGCTCGCACAAGGCGACGGGTTTCCGCGCGCCGAGCGAGCCCGACGAGCCGGTGAACGGACCCGTCCGCACCGGGGACGCGCCGGACGGGTCCGGGGAGGCGCCGGACCGGGCAGAGGACACACGCGACCGGGCCGGGGACGCGCCGGACCGGGAGAAGAACGCGTCCGGCGGGACCGCGGGACGGTAGCGGCCGGGGAACGGCCTGCCGGGGAACGGGTGAGGGCGACGCCCGCCGGGCCGCGAGCGGCGTTCGCCGGATCGGGCGGCGGCGTTCACGGGACGGGTGCGGCGTTCACGTCCCGATCGTGGTGTCCGCCCCCCGGAGCGACGAGACGCCCCTGCCCCAGCTCCCCATGACGTGCTCGGCGAAGAGCCGGTCCAGGGCCAGGCCGCAGGCCGCCCCGTACAGGACGTCACCGGCCCGGGACGGGTACTGCGCGACGAACCCGCCGCACAGGTCGTGCGCGGCGACCTGCTCGTGCACGGCGTCGGCCTGCACGTGCTCGTCGTAGAAGCGCGCGGTGTCCTCGTCGCCGCCCAGCCTCCGCACCGCCCGGGAGTAGCACCCGTTGGGGATCGAGGAGGTCATCTCGAACGCCGCCAGGTGACCGAGCAGCGCGCCGAGATGGCGCCGGTGGAGCCCGAACATCGACATGGCGTTGGAGATCGCGAGCGTGATGGCCGGCACCCGTTCGAGGTAGGCGCCGTAGGAGTCGTCCATGCCCAGCCCGCGCATGGTGGTCCTGAAGAGCTCGGAGTGCATCCGCCCCGGGCGCCCGCCGCCGTACTCGTCCGACTGGATCTCCACCAGGGCGGCCTTGGGGCGACCGCGCAGCCGGGGGATGCCCCAGGTGTGCGGGTCGGCCTCCTTCAGGTGGTAGATCGACCGGTGCGCGACGAACTCGCGGAACTGGGCGAGATCGGCCTGACGCTGCAGGAACACCGACAGCTCGGGGCCCTCGGCGGCGGCCACCAGCTCGGCCAGCGCGTGGCGCGTGTCCCCGAACCGCGACGCGGGCGGGCAGGACACGGCCTGTGCCAGCCCCTCCTCGAAGCGCGTCTCCAGGATCTCCCGTACCTCCAGCAGGGAGGGGTTCCACTCCCATCGCTCGTCCACGCCCCGGAAGCCCTGGTAGTGCAGTTCGTAGCAGACGAAGAGCGCGAGCTGCACGTCCTCGTCCGTCAGGGCCGGGCCTGCGAAGCGCGCCGGGAACGACATGAGCGGGAGCGAGAACAGGCCGAAGCGGTGCGGCGGGCGCACCAGCCGCTCGAACAGGAGCGTGGTGATCGGCCCCCGCGCGGCGGGCAGTTCCGGCGCCCTGAGCGGCGGGGCGGGGTCGGCGTCCCCGGGGGCCGCGTCGGCCGTGTCGGCCGTGTCGGCAGCGCCGGCGTTGAACGCGTTCGTGCTCGCCGGATTCGTGCCGGCCGGGTCCGTGGTCCTTGGGCCGGTGTACCTCGGCCGTTCCGCGGAGGGCGGGAAGCACCGGGCCCGCGCCGGAGCCGACGGCCTGTGGGCGCCGGCGGTCCTCGAGAGCTCCGAGAGCTCGGAGAATCCGGAAGTCCCCGGAGGACCGGAAGTCCCCGGAGGACCGGAAGGTCCGGAGGAGGCGGCGGGGGCTTGAGTACCGGCGGGGCCGGGAGGTCCGGCACCGGGACGGCCTGGAGGGCCGGGGTTCGACGGGAGCGTGCCCGCGCCCCCGGACGGATCGTTCACCGTGGTGCCGTCACCGTGGACGTCGGCGGCGCTCCGCCCGCGGTGATCGGAAGCGTCGACCCCATGCGTCATGCGTCCCCCCGTGGATGCTCCCAGACCGGTGCGATGCCCGCGCCCGTGTTCCCGAAACGCCGCCAAGATCGCTCTTTACCAGCGCTGAACTGCATGAATAGCGAAATATGGCGATACGTCGTCAGCCGTCGGCGGACACCGGGTGGCCCCGCCGGGAACCGGCCCGAGCGGGGAGGATCCGTCGCGGGGCGGGGAGACGGTCCGGAATCTGGGGATGAACACGGATCTCGGGAAGGACGGAGAGCGGGAGAACGCGGCGTCCCGGCGCGTGAAGCGGGGGAAGCGGCGGGGTTCCGGCACGGGAAGGTACGGTCAGCTCATGTCCGAGCACAGCATGCCGCACGACCTCGCCGCCTGGGCGTGCCCCCACGGGCAGGACGCTCGCCGGGGTTGCACGACCTGCTACGAGGAGTCGAACGACGCCGACCAGTCCCAGCCCTCCTGGGAGGTCGCCGCCTGGTTCACCACCTCGCGGCCGATCCCCATACGAACCCTCCAGGACGCGCACCACCACGGCCGCTACTTCGCGCTCGACCAGCCGTCCACGCCGCTGGTCTACCTGCTGACCGGTCACGCGCGGGCCGGCGGCAGCGTGCAGGCGATCGCGGGCGTGGTGGGCTTCCTGCTGCACAACCGGCACGTGGTGGCCGACTTCACCGTGACCGAGACCCGCGCCACCCGCCGTTCCCCCGCCACTCCCAGCGCGCCCAAGGCGACCCGTCAGACCGACACCTGGCTCCAGAGCCAGCGCCGGCCGGACGGCCGCACGCGCTGAACCGCGCGCCACGCCGATGAGAGGGGCGGCGCCGATGACGGCGCGGGCAACCGGGCCGGCAACCGGGTCGATGACGGGGCCGATGACGGGGCCGACACGGGGGCGGAGCCGGTGACGGGGGTGGCGCCCGCGCCTAAACTCGACAACGTCATTGCCGGAGTCGTCGGAGGAGGTTCCCGTGCCCGCTGACTCCCCTGGCCCGCCGCACCCCCAGGACCCCCAGGACTCCCCGGGCTTCGAGCTCCCGCTCCGGCTCTTCCTCGGTTTCCGGGTCCTCATCGACGAGCTCCACGCGGAGCTCGCCCGTCAGGGGCACCCCGACGTGCGGCCGATGCACGGCTTCGTGATGCAGGCGATCGGTCCCGGGGGCACCACCGCGGTGGAGCTCGGCCGCCGGCTGGGCGTCTCCAAGCAGGCCGCGGGCAAGACGGTCGACACCCTGGAACGTCTGGGCTACGTCGAACGGGTCGCCGACGCGGGCGACGCCCGGCGCAAGATCGTACGGCTCACCGGGCGGGGCACGGACAGCCTCGTCAGGTCGGCACGGATCTTCGACGACCTGCGCGCCGGCTGGGCGAGGACGCTGGGCGAGGACCGCCTGCGCGCCCTGGAGTCCGACCTGCGGGCCGTGACCCCCCGGGACGTCTTCCGCCTGGACGTCCCGGGCTGGTTCGGCGGGTACTGACCGGCGCGAGCGGCCGCCACACCGGTCCGCCGCGTCGCTCGGCCGCGTCGCTCGGCCGCGTCGCTCGGGCACGCCGGTCGGGCACGTCGCTCGGGCACGCCGGTCGGGCACGCCGGTCGGCCGCGTCAGTCGCCGGGCTCCGCGACCGCCGCGCGGGCGTCCAGGGCGTCGCGCAGCGCGGGAAAGGCCGGGATGCGCATCGTCAGGCCGGTGATCCACAGGATGCGCGTCGCGCCGCGCTCGGTGGCGACCAGGCTCAGCTCTCCCCCCTCCTCCAGGGAACGCTTCCAGCACAGCACGATGAGACCGGTCGCCCGGGAGTCGAGCAGGTCCAGGCGCGTGAGGTCCAGGATCAGGTCCGGCCCGAACCGGTCGAAGGCGCGGTCCATGAACTCGACGACGAGCTCGTGGATGGAGAAGTCGAGGCTGCCGCTGATCACCACGACCCCCGTGCCCTCCTCGGCGGTCGCCCACAGCTCCGCGGCCGTGGTCTTCAGGTGGAGTTCCGGCATCAGACCTCCCCCCGGACGGGCGCCGTGACCTGGATGACCAGCACGCAGGTGTCGTCGGTGTCGCTGCTCGGCACCATGGCCTCCATGACCGCCCGCAGCCGGTCGTCGCCGTGGTGCGAGCGCAGGACCTCGGCCACGGTCCCGCTCACCAGGTCCAGTCCCTCGTACAGGTCCCGGCCGCGTTTCTCTATCAGCCCGTCGGTGAACATCACCAGCAGGTCGTCCTGGCGCAGCCGTACGCTGCCGTAGGTGTAGGAGGCGTCGTCGAAGACGCCGAGCAGGACGCCCGGGTGCAGCAGGCGCTCCACCCTGCCGCCCCTGGCCAGCAGCATCGGCGGGTGCCCGGCGTGCGTCCAGCGCAGCATCCGGTCGGCCGGGGTGTAGCGGGCCACGATCGCGGTGGCCAGCACGTCGGGGCGCAGCCTGCAGAGCATGCGGTTGAGCGTGGCCAGGATCCGGGCGGGGTCGTGGTGGGCGAAGGCCAGGCCGGTGATGGCGTGGCGCAGCTTCGCCATCGCGGAGGCGGCGGCCAGCCCGTGCCCGGCCACGTCGCCGACGGCCAGCAGCACGTCGCCGTCGTCGAGCTCCATCGCCTGGTACCAGTCGCCGCCCAGCCACGCCTCCTTCTCGGCGGGCGCGTAGCGCGCGGCCACCCGCAGCCCGGGCAGCACCCTGGGCTCCTCCTCGACCGGCATGATCACGTTCTGCAGGCTGACCGAGAGGCGGTTCTCCTCCTCCAGCCTGCGGTTGGCGCTGGCGAGCTCGTCGGCGGCCCGGCGCCAGGAGGTGATGTCCTGGACGACCGCGTGGATCTCCAGGGACACGCCCTCGGCGTCACGGACGGCCTCGGCGAAGATCCGGACGTGCCGGACGCCCTCCCCCTCCGCCCCCGCGGCGGGCGCGACGCGGATCTCGAACTCCTGGGACTCGCCGGTCTCGGCCAGCGCGGACAGGGCCCGCTCCAGGACGGGCCGGTCCTCGGCGACGGTGACGGCGGCGTACTGCTCCAGGCTCAGGGGCCCCTCGGCCGGGTCGCGGCCGTGCGTGGCGTACAGCCGGGGTGACCAGGTGGTCTCCCCCGAGGTCAGGTTCCAGTGCGCCCAGCCCAGGTTGCCGAGCTGCTCGGTGCGCTCCAGGCGGGCGGCCATCAGCCGCTCGCCGTCGTGGTTGACCCACGTGCTGAGCAGGCCGCCGGCGACGCGGGCGCAGCGCACGCCGTACCAGGAGCGGTGCGGGACGCCGCCCGCGACCTCGACGTGCTCGTACAGGTCGACGCGGCCGGGCTCACCGGTCTCCATCACCCTGAGGTAGGTCTCCCACAGCTCGGTGCCGCGGACGGAGGGGTAGCGCTCCAGGGTGCTGACACCGACCAGTTGATCGCCCCGCAGGCCGTGCACGTCCCTGGCGTCCGGGCTCGCGGCCCGGACGAGGAAGTCCACGATCGCGCCCGTCTCGTCGCGTACCGGCACCGACCAGGTGGCCGCGCCCGGCATCACGTCGAGCATGGCGCGCACCCCCGCCGTGACGCCGGAGGCCGGATCCTCCAGGCCGGACGGGAGTGTCAGCGTGCTGACCATGTCACCCACCGGCCCCTGGGCGGCTCCTCGCGCGGGGAGCTCGTGCTCTTCGGGCAACGGTGTGACCAAGATGGCTTTCTCCAGGTTTTCGGCGTTCTCTGCGTTCTCGGTGTTCTCGGTGTCGTGAGGTCTCCGGCGTTCGTGGCGTCCCGGGCCCGCCGGGGAGGGCGGGTCGAGGTCGTCCTTGCTCCAGAATGACACTCTCCGGCGCCGCCGTCCCACACCGGGAGGTTTTCCGGGACGAAAGTGAGCGATGGTGCCCGTGGGAGGAGGCCGGCGAGGCGCTCAGGAGACGTCGAAGTACACGCGGACGGTGGTCCTTCCCCGCTCGGTGTGGACGCGGACGAGGTCGCCGAGCAGGTTGGTGACGAGCAGGCCGCGCGAGCCCCGCTGGTGGGAGCCGGCCGGGCGCCGTCCCGCGAGGGGGTCGGCGATGTGGCCGGTGTCGCTGACGTCGAAGACGACGCGGGGGCCCTCGGTCCAGATCCGCGCGGTCCCGGAGCCGCCGCCGTGCTCCAGGCTGTTGGCGGCCAGCTCGCTGGCGATCAGCCGCAGGTCCTCCAGCCGTTCCCCCGCCAGGCCGGCCCTGTCCGCGTACCGCACGGCGAAGGCGCGTACCCGCCACAGGTCGTCCGCGCCGAAGGCGAGGACCTCGGCGTCCGGCGGCTCGGGCAGCGCCCCGCCGCAGTCGCGGATGACCCGCTCGGGCGCGTACCCGGTGCTGGCGCGCGTGCCCGTGCCGTCGACGACGACGGGGTGGGTCTCCTCGGCGTGCGCGATGATCTCGGCGTCCAGCCCGTCGGCGTCGTACGGGCACAGGATGGTGACGTCCCGCCCGGAGAAGGCCAGGTTGATGAGCGCCTCGTGCTGCAGGCACGCCACGTACTCGGTCGGTGAGCGGTCGGGCCAGATGGGCTCGCCGACGACGCGGACCCTGCGGCCCGGGTGGAGGTCGGTGAAGGCCCACAGCACGGCGGGGATGATGCGCCCGGGGTTGCGGCCGGCCTTCTCCATGTCGATGAAGTGCACGCCGGCGGCGTCCTCGCCCAGCTCGGCCCGGATCAGCGCGAGGTTCCGCGCCGGGACGGCGACCGCGACCGGCTCCTCGGCCTTCAGCCCCTCCCGGATGAAGGGGACGGTGCCGTCCAGGTACTCCCGGTCGCCGCGGTAGAACAGCGCGGGATGGACGAACGGCTCGGTCTCGGCGGTCGTCGCGCTCACTTGGTCTTCACTTCGATCGACACCGAATCCGATCCGATGAGGGCCAGCACGGACCTCAGGCAGTAGGGGGCGCTGTGCAGGAAGAGCCTGCCGCCGCCGACGAGGGCGCGCGCGGCCTGCTCCAGCAGCCACGCGCCGCGGACGTCGATGAACGTCAGGCCGGACAGGTACAGGTGGCGGTCCCCGCCGCCGGTCACCAGCTCGCCCAGTGCCTCCTGCCACGCCCGCCTGGTCGTGCGGTCGATCTCGCCGCTCACCTTCAGGCCGGGGGGCGGCCCGAGGGGATCGATGCGGAGGCCGCCCCCGGGGGGCGGGTCGCCGTCGTGAGGGGGGCGGGAGGCGAGGGGCCCGGGCTGTGGCGAGGTCGACACGGTGTCCGTCCTGAAATCGACGATTGACTCCCATAACGTACCTGCCCGTCACTCTCGGCAGGCACCGAACGGGCCGCCGGGACGTCCGGCGGCGGGGGCCCTTCCGCGGGGTGGGCACCGCCACCTGGGGCGGGAACAATGGCGGGCATGCGAATTCTCATCGTCGGCGGTACCCGGTTCGTCGGCAGGCACATCACCGAGGCCGCGCTCGCGGCCGGGCACGAGGTCTCCCTGCTGCACCGGGGCCGGACGGGGGCGGAGCTGTTCCCCGGCGTCGAGCGCCTGACGGCCGACCGCGACGCCGACCTGTCGGTCCTGCGCGGCCGGAGCTGGGACGCGACCGTCGACGTCAGCGCCTACCTGCCCGCCCAGGTCACCGCGCTCTCCGGCGCGCTGTCGACCGGGCGGTACGCCTTCGTCTCCTCCACCGCGGTCTACCGGGCACCCGAGGCGCCGGGGTTCACCGAGGACTCGCCCCTGGCCGAGCTCGACGGGCCGGTCCCCGAGAGCGTGACGAACGAGACGTACGGGCCGCTGAAGGTGCTCTGCGAGCGGGCCGCGGCGGACGCGTTCGGGGCGTCGGCGCTGGTGGTGCGGCCCACCTACGTCATCGGCCCGGACGACTACACCGGCCGTTTCACGTACTGGGTCAACCGGATCGCCCGGGGCGGCGAGGTGCTGGCGCCCGGCGACCCCGCCGACCCCGTCCAGGTCGTCGACGCCCGCGACCTGGCCGCCTGGATCGTCTCCATGCTCGAACGCGAGCGCGGGGGCGTCTTCCACGCGGCCACCCCGGCCCCGCCGTTCTCCTTCGGCGACCTGCTGGAGACGGTCGCGGCCGAGGTCGGGCCCGCCGGGACCACCCTGACCTGGGTGGGGCAGGACTTCCTGCTCGCCGAGGGCGAGAGCGGCCGCTCGCTCCCCCTGTGGTCGGAGGGGGACGCGTTCAGGGCGGTCAACACCGCCGACTCCTCGGCCGCCCTGGCCGCGGGGCTCGACCCGCGGCCGCTGCGGCGGTCGATCCGCGAGATCCGCGAGGCGGAGTCGTCGTTCTCGGTGCCGGGCACCCTCACGCCCGGCCGGGAGGCCGAGCTGCTCTCCCGCTGGGCGGCGCGCCCCTGACGGTCCCCGCCCGTCAGGCCGGGTCGTCCACGGTGAAGCGCACGCCGGAGAAGCGGGCGCGCCACTCGCTGACCTCCGGCGCCACGGCGGCCGGGTCGTCGCCCTCCAGGCCGCGGGCGACGAACGAGGCCAGGACGGGCATGTCCGCCTCGGTCATGCCGAGCCTGGCGATCTCCGGGGTGCCCAGGCGCAGGCCGTTGACGTCCCCCTCGACCGGCTCCAGCGGCAGGCCGATGCCGCAGGCGAGCAGGTTCGCCGCGCGCAGCCGCCGGGCGGCCCGCTGCCCCCCGCCGTAGCGGTGGGCACGGACGGCGAACTGGTGGGAGCGGGTGCATCCGCGCTCGGCGGCGAAGACCGGGACGCCCAGGGCGAGCAGCTCGTCGGCCAGGCGCCGCGCGGTCGCGGCCATCGCCCGCGCGTAGGCGGGCCCGGCCGCCTTCCAGTCGAGCATGGTCATGGCCAGCGCCGCGGTCTTGCCGGCGTCGAAGTTGGCGGTCAGCCCGGGGTAGGCGATCGCGTCGAGACGCTCGGCCAGGTCGGTGTCGTCGGTCACGATGAGCCCGCCCGCGGGACCGCCCAGGCTCTTGTAGGTGCTCATCGTGATCAGGTGGGCGCCCTCCTCCAGCGGGTTCGGCCAGAGGCCTCCGGCGATCATGCCGCACAGGTGCGCGGCGTCGAAGAGGACCTTGGCGCCGACCGCGTCGGCGATCTCGCGGATCCGCGCCACCGGGTGCGGGAAGAGGTTGAGGCTGCCGCCGACCGTGATCAGCTTCGGCCGTACCGTCCCGGCGAGCTCCGCCAGCGCGTCGACGTCCACGGTGTAGCCGTCCGCCGTGACCGGGGCGGGGACGGTGTTCAGGCCGTACAGGCCCGCGGCGCCGGCGCCGTGGTGGGTGACGTGGCCGCCGATGCTGGCCGGCGGGGCGATGATCGTGTCACCGGGTTCGCAGACGGCCATGAACGTGTAGAGGTTCGCCAGCGCCCCGGAGCCGACGCGGACCTCGGCGTACCTCGCGCCGAAGACCTCCGCCGCCAGCGCGGCGGCGACGATCTCGATCTGCTCGATCGCCTCCAGGCCCATCTCGTACTTCTCCCCGGGGTGCCCGAGCGAGGGCCGCGACCCCAGGCCGGCGGAGAGCAGCGCCTCGGCCCTTGGGTTCATCACGTTGGTGGCCGGGTTCAGGTTGACCGACTCGACGTCGTGGATGCGGTGGTTCTCGGCCACCAGCCGTTCGATCTCCCCCTGCACCCAGGAGGGCGTCCGGTCCGTCACGGCGTTCGTCACCGAGCGGACACGATCCTCGGTGACGGCGGATACCCAGGAGCGCTGGGCGAGGGTGCGGGACATGGGGTGATCTCCTGGCCGACAGGCAGACGACTGTCGGTGACGCCGGGGCGGTTCGTCTGCGAGACGACGGTAAGTCGAAGGTGACGTCAGGCGCATCGGGTGAAAGAAGGGCTTTTTAAGCTCCTTTTCCTACATCTGAAGGAAAAAACGGATGAACGATCGAACTCCGGTTACACCGGTCCCACGAGCCACGGAGACGACCGGGGCCGCCGGGCATCCGCCCTCGGCGAATAAATGAGTGAGTCACTCACTCACTTGGCTACGATGACCGGGTGACCTCGATCCCGCATCGGGCCCCTCCCCTCCCTCCGGACGAGCGGCGGGCGGCGCTCATCGCCTCCACCCTCTCGCTCGTGCTCGCCCACGGACCCGACGTGAGCACCCGGCAGATCGCCCGGGCGGCGGGCGTCGCCGAAGGAACGATCTTCCGTGTCTTCGCCACCAAGGACGAGCTGGTGAACGCCGCCGTGTCCAGCGCCTTCGATCCCGCGCCGCTCCTGGCCGAGCTCAGGGCCGTCGACGGCGCGGCGCCGCTGGAGGACCGGCTCATCGCGGCGGTCGAGATCATGCAGCGCCACACCAGGCGCATCTTCGGCCTGATGAACGCGCTCGGGGCGGCGGGGGCCGCCGAGGCCGAGCGCACCCACCGGCAGCGCATGGAGCACGCCGAGCTCACCCACCGGGCGATCGCGGACCTGATCGTCCCCGACCGCGACCGGCTGCGCTGCGAACCCGGCGGCGCGGCGCAGCGGCTGAAGCTGCTGACCATCGCCTCCGGCCATCCCGCCTTCGACGAGAAGGACCCGATGTCCCCGGCGGACATCGTCTCCCTGCTGCTCGACGGAATCCGCCGGCGTCCCGACCCCGGCCCGCGGCCTTGACCTCAACAAAGGTTCATGTCGGACGCTGATCCCATCATCTCCCCTCGAAAGAGACCGCCCATGATTCTGGCCAACGGGGCGCCAGAGCAGACCGGCCGCCACGCGGCGACCCTGCCCGACGTCCTCCGTCCCCTCGCCCCCGGCGCGGTGTCAGCGTGCTGACCCGGCTGCTCCGTACCTACCTGCGCCCCTACTCGGGGGCGCTGGCCGCCGTGGTGGTGCTGCAGCTCGTCGGCACCATCGCCTCGCTCTACCTGCCCAGCCTGAACGCCGACATCATCGACCGCGGCGTGGCGGTCGGCGACACCGGCTACATCCTGTCGGCCGGCGCCTGGATGCTGGTCGTCTCCCTGGTGCAGATCGCCTGCTCGGTCGCGGCGGTCTACTACGGCGCCCACGCCGCCATGGGATTCGGTCGCGACGTCCGCTCCGCCGTCTTCCACCGGGTCGGCGGCTTCTCCGCCCGTGAGGTCTCCCAGTTCGGCGCCCCCTCACTGATCACCCGGGGCACCAACGACGTGCAGCAGGTCCAGATGCTCGTCGTGATGACCTGCACCATGCTGGTCGCCGCGCCGATCATGGGCATCGGCGGCATCGTGATGGCGCTGCGCCAGGACCTCGGCCTGTCGTGGCTGATGCTGGTCTGCGTACCGGCGCTGCTGATCTCGATCGGCCTGATCATCTCCCGCATGGTCCCCCAGTTCCGCGCCATGCAGACCCGCATCGACCTGGTGAACCAGGTTCTGCGCGAGCAGCTCACCGGCATCCGCGTGGTGCGCGCCTTCGTGCGCGAGCGCGAGGAGACGCGCAGGTTCGCCGAGGCCAACGAGGCGCTGACCGGGACGGCGCTGCGGGTGGGACGGCTCACCGCGCTCATCTTCCCCGTCGTGATGCTCATCCTGAACGCCTCCAGCATCGCCGTGCTGTGGTTCGGCGCCTGGCGGGTGGACGGCGGCGACATGCAGATCGGCGCCCTCACCGCGTTCCTCATGTACCTGATGCAGATCCTGACCTCGATGATGATGGCCACCTTCATCTCGATGATGATCCCGCGCGCCGCGGTCTGCGCCGAGCGGATCACCGAGGTGCTCGACACCGACTCGTCGGTGGTCCCGCCCGAGGACCCGGTGCGGGAGGTGACCGGCCACGGCGAGCTGGAGATGCGCGACGTCGAGTTCCGCTACCCGGGCGCGGCGGCGCCGGTGCTGTCCGGCATCACGTTCCGCGCGACCGCCGGGCGGACCACCGCCGTCATCGGCAGCACCGGGTCGGGCAAGACGACGCTGCTCTCACTGATCCCCCGGCTGTTCGACGCCACCGCCGGGACCGTCTCGGTCGACGGCGTCGACGTGCGCGACCTGGAGCCCCAGACGCTCTGGAAGCGCATCGGCCTGGTGCCGCAGAAGCCGTACCTGTTCAGCGGCACGGTCGCGAGCAACCTGCGGTACGGCAACCCGGACGCGAGCGACGAGGAGCTGTGGGAGGCACTGGAGGTCGCCCAGGCCCGCGACTTCGTCGAGGAGATGCCCGGTGGTCTGGAGGCGCCCATCGCGCAGGGCGGCACCAACGTCTCCGGCGGCCAGCGGCAGCGGCTCTCCATCGCCAGGGCGCTGGTCAGGAAGCCCGAGATCTACCTGTTCGACGACTCGTTCTCGGCCCTGGACCTGGCCACCGACGCCCGGCTGCGCGCCGCCCTGCGCCCGCACACCGCCGAGGCGGCCGTGATCATCGTCGGCCAGCGCGTCTCCACCATCGCCGACGCCGACCAGATCATCGTCCTGGACGACGGCATGATCGTCGGCCTGGGGACGCACGACGAGCTGCTGGAGTCCTGCCCGACGTACATCGAGATCGTCGAGTCCCAACTAGCCGCGGAGACCGCAGCATGAGCGACCGTCCCACGTCCGCGACACCCCCGGCGGCGGCTCCGAACACTCCGGACACCCCGGTGCCCCCGGCGGAGGCGGCGGGTCCGGCGGGGGCGACTGCGGGTCCGCCCGCGCCGCCCACCCCGCCCGTACGGCCACCGGCGGGCGGCGGGCCCTTCGGGCGCGGTCCCATGAGCGGGATGGGGATGCCCGCGGAGAAGGCCATGAACTTCGGGGCGTCCAGCCGGCGGATGATGCGGCGGCTGAGCCCGGAGCGCCCGAAACTCCTGCTGGTGATCGCCCTCGCCGTCGTCAGCGTGGTGCTCTCCGTCATCGGCCCCAAGATCCTCGGGTACGCGACCGACCTGATCTTCACCGGCGTGATCGGCCGGCAGCTCCCGGCGGGGACGACCGCCGAGCAGGCCGTCGCCGCGGCCCGCGCGGCGGGCAACGACAACTTCGCCGACCTGCTGGCCCGGATGGACGTCGTCCCGGGCCGGGGCATCGACTTCGGCGCCCTGGGCACGGTCCTGCTCTGGGTGCTGGCGCTGTACGTCGCGGCCTCGCTCTTCGCCTGGCTGCAGGGCTACATCCTCAACGACGTGGTGCAGCGCACCGTCTACCGGCTGCGCGAGGACGCCGAGGAGAAGATCAACCGCCTCCCGCTGCGCTTCTTCGACGGCCAACCGCGCGGTGAGCTGCTCAGCCGGGTCACCAACGACATCGACAACGTCTCGCAGACCCTGCAGCAGACGCTGAGCCAGCTCCTGGTCTCGCTGCTGACCGTGGTCGGCGTGCTGGCGATGATGTTCGTCATCTCGCCGCTGCTCGCCCTGATCGCCCTGGTGACCATCCCGATCTCCATGGTCGTCACCGGGATGATCGCCAAGCGCTCGCAGCGGCACTTCGTCGCGCAGTGGGCCCACACCGGCACCCTGAACGCCCACATCGAGGAGGCGTTCACCGGCCACGAGCTGGTGAAGGTCTTCGGCCGCCGCCCCGAGGTGGAGGAGGTGTTCCGGCAGCGCAACGAGGAGCTGTACAAGGCCAGCTTCGGCGCGCAGTTCGTCTCCGGGATCATCATGCCGATGATGATGTTCATCGGGAACCTCAACTACGTCGCGATCGCGGTCGTCGGCGGCCTGCGGGTCGCCACCGGGTCGATGAGCCTGGGCGACGTGCAGGCGTTCATCCAGTACTCGCGGCAGTTCACCCAGCCGCTGACCCAGGTCGCCTCGATGGCCAACCTGCTGCAGTCCGGGGTCGCCTCGGCCGAGCGGGTCTTCGAGCTGCTCGACGCCGCCGAGCAGGACCCGGACCCGGCCGACCCGGTCCCGCCCACCGTCAGGCAGGGCCGCGTCGAGTTCGAGCGGGTCTCCTTCAGCTACGACCCGGAGCGGCCCCTCATCGAGGACCTGTCGCTGGTGGCCGAGCCCGGGCACACGGTCGCGATCGTCGGCCCCACCGGGGCGGGCAAGACCACCCTGGTCAACCTCGTCATGCGCTTCTACGAGCTGGACGCGGGCAGGATCACCCTCGACGGCGTCGACATCACCGCCATGCGCCGCCAGGACCTGCGCTCGCACATCGGCATGGTGCTCCAGGACACCTGGCTGTTCGGCGGGACCATCCGCGAGAACATCGCCTACGGCAACCCGCGGGCGACCGAGGAGCAGATCCTCGCCGCCGCGCGGGCCACGTTCGTCGACCGGTTCGTCCGGACGCTCCCCGACGGCTACGACACCGTGATCGACGAGGAGGGCGGCAACGTCAGCGCCGGGGAGAAGCAGCTGCTGACCATCGCCCGCGCCTTCCTCGCCGACCCGTCGCTGCTCATCCTCGACGAGGCGACCAGCTCGGTCGACACCCGCACCGAGGTGCTGGTGCAGCACGCGATGGCCGCGCTGCGGTCGGACCGGACCAGCTTCGTCATCGCGCACCGGCTCTCCACCATCCGCGACGCCGACCTCATCCTGGTGATGGAGGAGGGCAGAATCGTCGAGCACGGCACCCACGAGGAGCTGCTCGCCACCCGGGGCGCCTACCACCGCCTGTACTCGGCGCAGTTCAGCGGTGCCCTCGTCGAGGCCGGGGAGGAACTCGTCGATAGCTGAGGACGGGCCGGGCGGGGCGATCCGGGAGAAGGTACTTTCCATGACGGAAAGCTCGATGTATGCTTTCCGTCATGGAAAGCAGCCGATCCAACGTGGAGACCCCCGGCCCGGCCGCCGCCCGCGCGGCCCTGGACAGCGTCGCTGAGATGCGCGCCCATACGGCGGAGCGCATCACCAGCCCGTGGTGGTACCACGCCGGGCTCGGGGTGGCGATGGCCGGCGCCTGTATCTCCATCAGCATGCGCTGGGCGTCCTACGGGGTGCCGCTGTTCCTCATCCTCGTGCCGTTCGCGCTCACCGCGGCGCTCAAGCGGTCGACCGGGTTGTCCATCGACCGCTACACGTCCACCCCCGGGGCCCGATCGGCCTACGGGCTCTACATGCTGCCCGTTCTGGTCGTGGTGGGGTTCGCGATGTACCTGGAGTGGGGGGCCGGGGTGTACGGGGCCGTGGCGGTGGCCGGGGTGCTGATCGGCGTCTTCACCGTCGTCATGGGCTACCGCATGGACGAGGCCCTGCGGGCGGATGTGCGAGCGGGCCGTGACCGCCCCGGTCTTTGACGAGATCATCCACGCCCCCAACCGCTTGCAGATCTGCGCGATGCTCTCGGCGGTGGAGTCGGCGGAGTTCTCGGTGCTCCGCGAGTCCCTCGACGTCAGCGACTCGGTGCTGAGCAAGCACCTCAAGGTCCTGCAGACGGCGGGGTACGTGGAGGTGACCAAGACGTCGGGCAAGGCCGCGAGAAGCACCTGGGTCGCGCTCACCTCCGAGGGCCGACGGGCCCTGGCCGGGCACCTGGCCGAGCTCCACCGCCTCAGCGATCTGGCGAACGTCACCGGCGGCGAATGACCGCCGGGGAGGGCGACCGCCACATCACGCCGTTCGACGCACGGACAGTGAACCTATTCGTTCACTGATTATCTCCAAGTGCCCCGGACCACGGTGTGCGGTGTGATCCGCACGCCGCACGACACGACGCAGACGTACATCCCCGAGCAGGCACCCCCCGGCCGGCCGTCCGCCAGGACCGTGACCGGATCGAGGACCGGTGCCGACGCGGGAACGGGGGCGGAAGCCGCGGCCGTCGCCGCCCCCACCGCTGCGCCCGTCGACGCACCCGGGTCCTTCGGGAACGGGCGGGGCAGGGGACCGGCGTTGTTCATGGTCGTCCCGGCGACCCTGCTCACCCTGCTGGTGATCACGGTCATCAGCGTCACCACGCCCGAACTCGACGTGGCGCTCGGCCGCGCGGGCACGCCCGGTGTCGCGGCCGTCCGGTCCTGCACGCACGCCGACGAGCAGGGGTTCCCCAAGCGGGGGCACCACGAGTGCCGGGCGCGCTTCGTGTTCGACGACCCGTCGAGGGAGCCGATCGTCGTCGGCACCATCCCGGACGTGGAGGTGGGCGAGGTCTTCCCCGCCGCGCTGCCCCCGGGGGGGGACCGGGTGCTGCCCACCGGGGAGCGCGGCATGTGGCGGGCCGTCCTGCTGTACGACACGATCCCGTTCGCGCTGTCCCTCGTCGCGTTCCTCAGCGCCCTCGCCACCGGCTCCAGGAGGATGACCGTCTGGGCGGGCGTGCTGGCGGCCCCCTTCTGCGTGCTGCTGGTCCTGGGGAAGATCCTCGGCACGTGACGGTCGCGGGGAGCCTCCCCCGAACGTGAGCGGCGGCCCCGGACGGGGCGCCCCTCACCTGGTCGACACATCCTTTTCGCGACGTTCCTCCGCCGATCGGCACATCCTCCCCGCGATGTTCCTCCGCCGGTCGGCACGTCCTCCCTGCGGCGCCCCTCACCCGATCGGCGCGTCGTCCCCGCGGTGGCGGCACGCGGTCAGCACGTCGTCCCCGCGGCGGGCAGCACGCGGTCGGTCAGGTAGCGGTCGATGTGGCCGCGCGCGCAGACGTTGTTCATGTAGAGCGTGTGTCCCGGTCCCTCGTGCCGGACGACGGTGCTCCCCGGCACCTGGGCCACCACCCGCTGGACGGCGTCCGACTCGTCCCAGGCGCCCGCGCCGAGGAGCGGCGGCAGCCCCTTGGGCAGCGGGGCCGGCGGATTGGTGACCGGGACCGGCCAGCCGATGCAGCCGAGGGTCCCGGTCGCCAGCGTGTTGGCCGTGCCCGCGTCGGGTGCGGCACGGCGCAGCCGGGCGATCGTGGCGTCGAGCTCGGCCCGGTTCGCGGGACGGGGCCAGTCCAGGCACTCGGTGACGCCGGTCGACAGGTCGGGGTAGCGGCCGCCGCGCTCGGGGAGGAAGCCGGAGGCGTCGCCGGCGAGCGCCCCGCGGATGTCCCTGGCCAGCTCCGGCCACGCCGCGTCGCCGTCCCGGGCCGCGCTGATCGCGAAGGCCCGCAGGTCGCGGCCGTCGTAGGCGATGCCGGCCCGCTTGACGGGGATCGGCCGGCGGTCGGCCCCGGCGACCAGCCCGCGCCACCGGGCGCGCAGGTCACGGCATCCGCCCTTGGTCGCGCACCAGTCGAAGAAGCGGCGAAGGGCCCTGTCGTTGCTCCTGGCCATCTTCTCCATCTCGGCGCCCCAGTCGGCGGTGCTGTGGTTCCAGGTGCCGTCGAGGACCATCGTGCGCACCTTGCCGGGGAAGAGCCTGGCGTAGTCCTGCCCGTAGAAGCCGGCGTAGGAGGCCCCGTAGTAGTTGAGGCCGGCGCTCCCGAGCGCCTTCCTGATCGCCTCCATGTCCCTGGCGTTGTCGGCGGAGCTCATGTTCGCGAAGAACTCCGGGTCCTTGTTCCGGCAGGCCTCGGCGTAGCCGCGGTTGGTGTCGGAGAGCCGCCCGAAGCCGGCGTCGTCCCGGGGGAACTCCGGCAGCGGGACGCGGGTCCAGGTGCACGGCAGGCCGGTGCTCAGGCCGCCGAACTGCTCGCCGTAGCCCCGGGTGTCCCAGGTGACGACGTCCATGCGCCTGCGCAGCCCGGACCACTGGTCCACGGAACGGGTGATCGCGATCCCCGGCCCGCCCGGCCCTCCGTAGGCGACCAGGGCGGAGCCCTCGGAGACGCCGGTGGCCTTCAGCCGGCCCAGCTTCAGCGTGATCCGGCGGCCGTCGGGCTTGCTCCAGTCGACCGGGACGCGCAGGTCGGCGCATTCCATCCCGATCGTGTCCTTCGGGCAGGGGCTCCAGTCCAGGGGTTCGGCCTGCCGTGCCTGCGCGCCCGGCCCCGGCAGGCTCAGGGGACCCAGCAGGCTCAGGGCGACCGCGATCGACGTCATCATGGGGCCACGATCTCCGAACGGCCCCGTCGCCCGCGTCGGCCCGTGGTCTGGTTCCCCGGACGGCGGATCATCCCGGGGTATGTCATCCCGAGACGAGGATGTTCCGCAGGCGCAGGACGCCCGTCCTCCACAGGTCGCCGGCCCCCTCCGCCGCCCACAGGTTCATCATCTCCGAGGGCTCCGCGACGACCCGGTCGAGCGCCTGGACGGCGAGACCTCCCAGCTCGGCGGGGAGCGCCGGCAGGGGTTTCTTGGGGCCGTACGGCGACAGCACGGCCTCGCCGCCGGGACGCTGCGCGGCGACCAGCGCGGCCGCGGCGAGGGCCTCGGCGGCGTCGTCGGAGTCGAGGAAGTCATCGGTGCCGGCCGCGCGCGCGAGCGCCTCGCGGATGATCCCCTCCCGCTCCTCGTCGGCGGCCTTGTCCAGCCTGCCGGAGAAGTCGGCCGCCGTGTCGTTGTCGAAGGGGCCGAGGTCCCAGGTGCCCATGATGTCTCCAGGTCGTCGTGGCGTGATATTCGGACATCGTGGCAGGACGTACCGACAGACCGGGCACCGGCTCCGCCCTCCGACCCGTCACGGCCGCGCGCACCCCCGGACTCCTCCTCCGGGACCCGGGGCGGATCCATCGCGCACCTGGCCGACGCGCGCGCCCTGGCCGCGCAGTCACGGATCTCCGCCGTACGCGACAGCCGGGTACGGGCGGCCCTGGCCGTCTGGCGATCCTGCATGGAGAGAAGCGGGCTGCGCCACCCCGATCCGGTCATCCTCCAGGCGGATCCCGCGTTGAACCCCAGGGCGGGCACCCCGGTCAGCGACGAGGCCAGGCGCGTGGCCGGCACCGACGCGGCCTGCCGCAAGGAGGTCAACCTCGTCGGCGTCTACAAGACCGTGCGCTTCGCCTACGAGGAACGCCTGCTGGCGGCGAACAGGGAGAAGCTGGAGGCCGCCAGGCCGATCCTCAGGGCGCGGGTCGCCAAGGCCGAGGCCGTCATCGCCGGCGCCACCCGATGAGGCTCTACCCGTGAGGTGCCCCCGATGAGGCGTCACCCGTGAGGCCGCGCCGCCCACGCGCCGTCGTCCGGGCCTGATCCTCACCGGGTTCCGGGACGCCGGTGCCGACCGGTCCGTACGGTGAGGCAGCATGGAAGGGTGAGCGACGGTACGAACATACTGGCGAGAATGGCGGCCGCGGGCGGCGTCGTGGTGCTGAGCGGCGCCGGGTTGTCGACGGAGTCGGGGATTCCGGACTACCGCGGGCCGAGCGGCGCCCTGAGGCGGCACACCCCGATGACGTACCAGGCGTTCACCTCGGGCGTGACGGCCAGGCGGCGCTACTGGGCCCGCAGCCACGTCGGGTGGCGGGCCATGGCCGAGGCGCGGCCGAACAGCGGCCACCGGGCCGTCGCCCACCTCCAGCGGCGGGGCCTGGTGACCGGCGTCGTGACCCAGAACGTCGACGGCCTGCACCAGGCGGGCGGCGCCCGGGACGTCGTCGAGCTGCACGGCAGCCTGCACCGCGTGATCTGCCTGGACTGCGGCGCCCTGAGCTCCCGGGAGGAGCTCGACGCCCGGCTGACCCGGGCGAATCCCGCGTTCGCCGCCCGGGCCGTCGCGGTCAACCCCGACGGCGACGCCGAGCTGCGCGACGAGGAGATCGACGGGTTCGAGGTGGTCGGATGCCGCGCCTGTGAGGGGGGCGTCCTCAAGCCCGACGTCGTCTTCTTCGGGGAGAGCGTCCCGGCCGGCCGGGTGAGCGACTGCTTCGCCCTGGTGGAGGGGGCGCGCCTGCTGCTGGTCCTGGGGTCGTCGCTGACGGTCATGTCCGGCCGCCGGTTCGTCCTGCGTGCCGCGAAGCTCGGCATCCCCGTGGCGATCGTCAACCAGGGACCGACCCGGGGGGACGATCACGCGACGCTCACCGTCGACGCCCCCCTGGGCGAGATCCTTTCCGAGGTGGCCGCCCTCGTCGACGCCCGGACCGCGGCCACCCGCTGACCCGCGGCCCCCGGCCCCCGGCCCCCGGCCCCCGGCCCCCGGGAGGATCGCCGATCACCCCGCCCGGTCACGCGCCGATCAGCGACCGCTCCACTTGATCTCGTACGGCTGGAGGGTGAAGTCCTTGCCGTCCACGGTCGTGGTGACCTGCGCCGTGGTGGTGTTGACCATCACCATCTGCTGGGGCTGGGCCAGCACCCGCACCCCGGGGGCGGAGGAGGTGACCTCCTCCAGCTCGGCTCCGGCCGGGAACCACCTGGTGAAGTCGGCCATCAACCGGCCGGTCGGCTGCTCGGCCCCGGTCCGCGGGTCCCACATGCAGGGCGGGCAGGCGCCCTGCTTGACCTGCGGGTTCCAGTACAGCGCCGTGGCGGCGCCGCTCTCGGCGAACTCGATCATCGAGGCGGCCTGGACGGCGAGCCGCATGGGCTCGGGCCACACGGTCTTGTCCTCGGGGACGAAGTACCACTCCGACCACCAGACGGGCAGGTCGGTCTTCTCGCGCAGCCAGGTGGTGACCGCGCTGAACTTGCCCAGCGCGCCGAACGCGTCGGGCAGCAGCTCGTGGGCGTCGGTCACCGAGGCGCCGTCCACCACGACGAAGTCGGCGCCCCTCTTGTTCTTGAACCAGTACTCGAAGGCGTCCAGGGCGTTCTGGTTGACGACCCCCCACGGGCCCCGCAGCTCGGAGTTCCCGGTCCTGTTGCTGTCGAAGCCGAGGTAGGGGCCGCCGACCTGCGCGTCGGGCCTGGCCGCCTTCACCGCGTCGTAGACCTTGTTGTACATCTCGGTGTAGCCCTTGTAGTCCGCCGGCTTGGAGTGGTCCTTCCAGAAGCCCTTGAACTCGTTCCAGACCATGAAGTACTTGACGTCGCGGTACCTGGTGGCGACGGCCGCCGACAGCCTGGCGAAGTCGCCGAAGTGCTTCGGGTAGGGGGCGTCCTCCAGGTGCTCGGCCCAGCCCGCGTCCGAGGTCGGCCCCTCGGGCCCGCCCTTCATCCAGTCGGGGGCGCAGCACAGCGTGATGACCTGCGTCCCGCCGGAGCGCTTCATGAGGTTCGTCCGGCTGTCGAGGTCCTCCCAGTAGAACTCCCGCGGGCGGGGCTGGGGGTTGAGCGCGCCGAACCCCATGATGTGCTGGTTCTGCACCATCGGGGTCTGGGCCAGCCTCTGGGCCACGGTCTGCTCGAACTCCGGGGTGACGTTGTTGGCGCTGACCCCCGTGTGGGTGAGCCCCCAGCGGGGCCACGCCGGGTCGACCTCCGGGGGCTCCTGGATGTTCGCGGTGGGCACGGCCGGCGCCACGTCGGCGGGCTTGCGCTCGGCCGGGGCCGCCCGGTCCGCGTTCTCCCCCGACGAGCAGCCCGCCATGACCAATGCCACGGCGATCGTCCCCGCGCCGGAGACGATCCTCCGGCCGGGACGCCGCCACATCGATCCCCAACCACCCGATGCCACCTGAACCTCACCCGATCCTCGCCGTCGTCGTGCCCTGAGGGTTCCATGAGCCGTGTAAGGAAGGCGTACAGGAGCACGGTTCACAGGCAAGCGTTATGCGGGCTCGTCACCTGCTCCTGGACACCCCGCCCCGGGCGCGGGGCGGCGGGGCCCCGCCTTTCCGGCGTCCCCGCCGCAGCCGGTCAGGCCGGCCCGCGGTGGCGGCACCGGTCCCGCCCGCGCGGGTGTCACACCTTGGGGAAGCCGGAGGTGTCGAGGAAGTTCGCACCGGTCCCGCCCGCGCGGGTGTCACGCCGGCGTCTCCGCGCCGAGGACGGCCCGTACGACCGCCTCGGTGTCGGAGAGGTCCTCCAGCACCAGTTCCGGGCCGGCCGCGCCGAGGACGGCGGCGTCGACGAAGCCGGTCGCGACCGCGATCACCCGCGCCCCGCCCTCGTGACCGGCGCGCACGTCGTTGGGCGTGTCCCCCACCAGCACGGTGTCGCGCGCGCCGAAGGGCCGGCCGTACCTGCTCGCGGCGCGCTCCTGCGCGAGTGCCACCAGCGCGGCCCGGTCCTCGTGGTCGGTGCCGTACGCGCCCACCTCGAAGTCCACGAAACCCTCCAGCCCGAAGACCGTGAGCTTGCCGACCGAGACCGGCCGCGTGTTGCCGGTCAGCACCGACTGCACCACGTCCGGACGCCGCCCCAGGGCCGCGAGCACCTCGCGCGCGCCCGCCAGAGCACGGCCGCGCTCCCGCATGACGGCCTCGCGTACGACGAACGCCTCGGCGAGGGCGGCGTAGAAGGAGTCGAGGAGCCCGTCCGACACCTCGGCGTCGTGCCTTCGCAGGATCTCGGTGACGATCGCCCGCTCGGTCCGCCCGGCCACGTCCACGGCGTGCTCCATCCGCCGTCCGGTGACGGCGCGCAGCGCGTGGTCGTAGGTGTCGGCGGTGACCCCGCCGGCGTCGATCAGCGTGTGGTCGATGTCCCACAGGACGAGGGTGCCGGGAGCGCTCACCGCCCGAGCATAACGAGCCGGGCCGCCGGCCGGGCGGTGCCCGGCGATCACTCCCGGGACGGCCACGGCTCTCTCGCGTCTCCGGCGACGAACCGGAAAAGCTTCTCCGGCGGACGCCGGACAACGAAAATAATATCGGCAGGATCCCGCACCCCGTGGACGCGCGACGCGATGGAGCCACAAAAGACGACCGGCCCTTCCCTTCCCGATCGGAATGCCCTTTCGAGAACGGCGGTATTCGAGCGACGTCCGTGAGCGATCGACCGATCGGCGGCAGGCTACAGTGGGATGACGTTCAATTCCGTACGGACGTCACGTCGATACGGACATCTCTTCGAGGAGCACCGGTGGTCGATCCCGTCAACCGATTGAACACGCGGGCGGCCGGCGCCGACGCGTTCGGCACACGAATCGACCCGACGATTCCCAGCCCGGCACGCATATACGACTACCTTTTAGGTGGCAAGGACCACTTCGCCGCCGACCGCGAGGCGGCGGAACACCTCGTCAGGCTCTCCCCCGGCACGCGGGAGGGGGTGCGCGCCCATCGGGCGTTCCTCGGCCGGGCCGTACGCCACCTCGCCGACGACGCCGAGATGACCCAGTTCCTGGACATCGGCACCGGCATCCCCACGCAGGGGAACACCCACGAGATCGCCCAGCGGGTCAATCCAGCCGCTCGCGTGGCGTACGTGGACAACGACCCCATCGTCCTGGCGCACGGGCGCGCCCTTCTCGCGAGCAGCGAGGAGGGCATGACCACGGTCATCGAGGCCGACCTGCGGGATCCGGACCGGATCCTGTCGCATCCGGAGGTCACCGGGGTCATCGACTTCACCCGGCCGGTGGCGCTCGTCCTGGTCGGCGTCCTGCATTTCATCACCGACGAGGAAAACCCCTACGAGCTGGTCGAGCGGTACAAGGCGGCCGTTCCCTCGGGCAGCCGGATATTGCTGTCGCACATCACGCTCGACTTCGCGCCGCAGGTGCGGGAAAAGGAATTCACCAAGCCCTACGAAAAGGGTTCGGCACCGATGGTCCCGCGAAGTCACGCGCAGGTGGAGAAATTCTTCCAGGGCTGGACGATGGTCCCTCCCGGGCTCGTCGAGGTGGTGACGTGGCGGCCGGACATGGACGAATACCAGGAGCCGATTCCCGGCGGTGGCCACGCGTGGGCCTACGGCGGCCTGGCCGTGAAGCCGTAGGACCGCACGGTCCCGCGGGCGGCCGTGTCGAACGGCCGCCCGCGTCCACGACGTCGAAAGGACCGTCGCCGCGATCCGGGCGGATCGCGGCGACGGTGCGGGCGCATGACGGCCTGACCACCCCGGCCGTCAGGCCGTCACGGACGATGCGGCGGTGGGACTATCGGGTGACGTTCCACTTCTGGTTGTTGCCGCCCGAGCAGGAGTAGAGCTGGAGCCGGGTGCCGTTGGCGGTTCCGGTGCCCACGGCATCCAGGCACAGGCCCGACTGCACGCCGACGATGCTGCCGTCGGAGTTCAGGCGCCACTTCTGGTTGTTGCCGCCCGAGCAGGAGTAGATCTGAATCCTGGCACCGTTGGCGGTGCCGGCGGCGTCGAGACACTTGTTGCCGTAGACCCGCAGCTCCTGCGCGGAGGTGGAGGCCCACTGCTGGTTGGCGTTGGTGTGGCAGTCCCACAGCTGTAGCTGGGTGCCGTCGGCGGTGGCGGCGTTGGGCACGTCCAGGCAGCGGCCGGAGGCGACGCCCCTGATCTGTCCGCCACCACCCGGGGTGGGCGTCACGGTGGGGGTGACGGTGGGGGTGGGGCTGGGGCCGGGGCCCGCGGCGTTGAGGGCGTTGAGGACCGCGGTGTAGGCGGGCTTCTTGTTGCCGTTGCCGTCGAACAGCAGCGCGGTGGTGTTGGCTCCCAGCCAGGAGTCGCTGTCGCGCACCCCCCAGACGGTGATGCCGTTGCAGCGGGGGACGGCCAGGCAGTCGTTGACCACGTTGGCGTAGGTGGTGGCCGAGCCGCCCACGATGTCGAGTTCGGTGATCTGCACGTCCACGCCCAGGGCGGCGAAGCTCTGGATGGTGGTGCGGTAGTTGCTGTTGTAGGGGCTGTTGTTGTTGAAGTGCGACTGCAGGCCCACGCAGTCGATGGGCACGCCGCGGGCCTTGAAGTCGCGGACCATGTTGTAGACGGCCTGGGTCTTGGCCCAGTTCCAGTTGTCGATGTTGTAGTCGTTGTA
>NZ_JBFABE010000056.1:27256-52929 GCF_040640155.1 Streptosporangium sp. NPDC023615 | reverse complement strand
CCGCGACGATCAAGACGATCCTGCGCGGTTTCGTGGCCGGGGGCGGGTCCGTCGTGCTCTCCAGCCACGTCATGGCCCTGGTGGAGCAGCTCTGCGACCACGTCGGGGTGATCGACAAGGGCAGGGTGGCCGCCGCGGGGCCCCTGGACGAGGTCCGCGGCACCGGCACCCTGGAGGACACCTTCGTCGAGCTGGTCGGCACCTCCGACGGCGGATCGAAGGAGCTGACGTGGCTGTCGAACTGACCATGGTCCGGATGAAGGTGGCCGTGCTCCGTCACTCGATGACGGGGCAGCGGGCCGGCTTCGTCCTCATGGGCGCACTGCTCGGCCTGACCCTCGCGGCCGGCACGATCATCGCGGCCCTGTCCGGCGCCGACCTGCTCGTGGCCGTCTACGCCGTCTGGATGCTGGGCTGGGTGCTCGGTCCCGTCTTCGCCGGCGGCGGCGACGAGACGCTCCGCCCGGAGTACTTCACGCTGCTCGGCCTGCGACCGCGCCGCCTGGCCACGGGGCTGCTCATGGCGGCCTTCGTCGGGGTGGCGCCCGCGATCAGCCTGATCGCCCTGACCGGGCTCGCGGTCCTCGGCGTGCGGCAGGGGGTCGTGGCCGCGCTCGTCTCGCTCCCCGCGATGCTGCTCCAGCTCGCCGTGTTCGTCCTGCTCTCCCGGGTCGCGGTCGCCGTGCTCGGCCTGGCCCTGCGCTCCCGCGTGGGCGCGATCGGCGCCGGCCTGGCCAACGGCGTGATCCTGGCGTTCCTGGGCCAGATCTGGGTCGTCTTCGTGGTGCTCGGGGAGACGAACGGCATCCCGCCGGTGGTGACGGACGTGGCCCGCCGGCTGCCCTCCGGGTGGGGGACGGTCGCGGTCGAGGCCGCCGGGTCCGCCGACTGGCCGCGGGCGCTGGCCGCCCTCGGCGGGATGGCGCTGCTGGTCGTGCTGCTGCTGGCCGCGTGGGCGGCGCTGCTCACCCGGCGGGCCGGCGCGTCCAGGGCGGCCACGAGGGGGCGTCGCCCGATCCGGGCCACCACCGCCGCCGGGGCCGTACTGGCCAAGGAGGCGCGCACCTGGTCGCGTGACCTGGTGCGCACCCACCAGCTGACCTTCGCCCTCGCCTACGGCGTGGCCTTCGCCGCGGCCCCGCTGCTGATGGGCTGGACGGGCATGCTGCCCTGGGCGGGACCGGTCTTCGTCGTGATGGCCGCGGCCATGTCCGCCAACCTCTACGGCACCGACGGCACGTCGCTGTGGCTCATGCTCATGACCCCCGGCGCGAGCGACGTCCGCGGGCGGCAGCACGCGTGGCTGCTGGCGGTCGCGCCCCTCGCCGTCGCGCTGACGGTCGGCCTGGCCCTGGTCACCGGCGGGCCGTGGCCCATGCTGCTCGCCGTCCTGTCCGCGCTGCTGGGCGGCGGTGCCGGGCTGGTCGCCCTGGTCTCGGTGTACGGGCTCATCCCCGGCACCGACCCGCACCGGCGCGGTGGCAACCCGCTGCGCTCCACCGACGACGACGGCGCGGTCACCGGCATGGTGTACGCGGTGCTGGTGCTGGCGATCCTCACCGCGGCCCCGGCGGCGATCACGGCGGCGCTGTACGGCTGGGCGGGCGTGGCCGTCGGCGTCCTGACCGGGGTCCTGTGGTACTGGGGGCTGGGGCTGCTCGCCGAGCGGCGGCTGCTCACGCACGGGCCCGAACTGCTCAACATGATGCGCACCGGCCGCCGGTCGTCCTCCGGGCCGAGCGGCACGCCGGGGGTGCGGACCGGGTTCGAGGACCTGCCGCGCCACGAGCAGATCATCGTGGGGCTCTGCTTCACGTTCGGCGCGATCCCGCTGTTCCCCCAGGGGCTGGTGGCCGGTTACCTCAAGGCGACGGGAAGCCCGACGCGCGCGTGGTTCCTGGCCCTGTACCTGCCGCCGTGGCTGCAGTGGCCCACGATCGTGTTCATGGTCCTGCTGGGGGTGAGCATCTACGCGACGGGCGTGATCATCCCCTACCGCCGCAGGAGGCTCTCCAGGGCCCAGCCCGGCGACGAGCCGGTCGCGGCGGCGGTGGAGGTCACGAGCGGCACCGGGCGAGAGGTGTGAGCGGCCGGCGGTGAGAATCCGCGAGCGGCCGGCAAGGGGATTCGCGAGTGACCGTCGGTGAGAGGGACCTCGTAGGAGCGAGCGCCTCCCGGTAAGGGGGGACGGGCCCGGGATGGGGGATCGGTGGCCGTCTCCCGGGAGGCGCTCTTCCGCGTCCGCCGCACCGTCGCGCGGGCCGGTCGTCGCCGGTCGGCGCGTCAGGCGGGGGAGCGTGTCAGGCGGTGATGTTCACGTAGTAGGTCGAGTAACCGTTCATGTCGACCAGGCGGGTGCCGACGAGCCGGGCGGCGGTGCTGCCGATGCCGAGGCAGGAGTCGAAGGCGTTCTGGTAGACGTACATCGGGCCGTAGGGGCCGGTCCAGACGGCTCCGTTGGCGGCTTCGGCGTAGAAGGCGGCGTAGCGGTTGTCGGTGTTGAGGACGTAGGCCTCGCCGCCCGGGTTGACGGCCCACCAGCCGCGGGTGCCCCACTGGCCGTAGTCGCGGCAGCCGTCGGGGCTGTAGAACATGATCGCGATCCACACCTTGGAGCTGTAGCGGTTGCGGAAGTGCAGCTGCATGTCTACTCCTCCGCCTCGGTGTCGGCTTCCGTGAAGCGCAGGGCGAGTGGCCTGTCGTCGATCGCGTCGTCGGCCAGCGGGGGGAGGGGCTCGCCGGTCTTCGCGGCGACGGCGGTGCGGTCGGCCACCCCGGGGCGCTGGTCCGTCTCGCCCGAATCGGATGCCTTCAGGTCCGTGAAAGCCACCCGTGGATCGGGAGGGATCTCCGTGCCGTTGTCGGGCATGTGCTCACCTGCTTCCTGTGATGTCGGAGGGTGATCGCTCAACAACATACAGTCACGTCAAGGTCATGTAAATAATCGTTTTCATTGCCATGGGGGTGACCTCCCGGGGGACGTCCGGTCGCGCCTGTGGATATTGCGTGCGTATCGCAACCATCATAGTGTGTGCGATATGCACACGTCATCCCCCGTCGGCGCCGCCGTGCCCTCCCGCGCGGCACGGGCCGCGTTCACCGCCCTCCTGGCGGGCATGTTCATGGCCCAGCTGGACGGCAACGTCGTGGTCGCCGCCCTCCCGGCCATGGCCGCCGACCTGCGGTCCGGCGGCGCGATCGCCGCCGTCACCGCCGTCTACCTGCTCACCGTCACGGTCTCCACCCCCGTCCACGGCAAGCTCGGCGACCTGCTCGGCCGCCGCGCGGTCTTCCACGGCGCCCTGCTGGCCTTCGCCGCCGGGTCGCTGGCCTGTGCCCTGGCCCCGTCCCTGCCCGCGCTGATCGCCGCGCGGGCGGTCCAGGGCATCGGCGGGGGCGGCCTGGTGGTCACCGCGATCAGCGCCCTGGCGCAGATGTTCACCCGTGAGGAGCTGATCAGGCGCCAGGGGCACCTCATCGGTGTCATGGCCCTCTCCTCGCTGACCGGGCCGCCCCTGGGCGGCCTGCTGGCGGCGGGCCCCGGCTGGCGGTGGATCTTCACGGTCAACCTGCCGCTCTGCGCCGCCACCGCGCTCCTGGCGTCGCGCGGGCTCCCGGGACGGCCGCCGGAGCGGACCCGCACCCCGTTCGACGTGAGAGGTGCCCTGCTCGTCGCGGCCGTCGGCGGCGGCACGGTCGCGCTGGGCGCCTCCGAGCCCCTGGCCCGCAGCCCGCTCGGCGCGGGCGCCGTGGTGGCGGCCGTCACGGTCTGCGCGGTCCTGTTCGTCCGGACCGAGCGCCGGGCCGCCGAACCGCTGATCTCGCCGTCGCTCTTCGCCGACCGCGGCATGGCCCGCGGCATCACCTCGACCGGCCTGGCCGGCGTCGCGCTGTTCGGCACCTTCGCCTTCGTCCCGATGGCCGTCCAGCAGGGGACCGGCGCGGACGACGGCCGGACCGGCCTGCTGCTGCTCGCCCTGACCGGCGGCCAGCTCGCGGCCACCTCGGCCTTCTCCGTCCTGGCCCGCCGCCGGCCGGCCGTCACCGGCTGGGGCCGTCTCGCCCTGGCCATGGGCGTCGCCGGTACGGCGGCACTGGCCCTGCTCCCCGCGCTCTCCCAGGCCCCGCGCCCGCTGTCGGTCTCGCTCGCCGTGCTCGGCATGGCCCTGGCGGGTGGCGCCCTGGGCCTGTCCATGCAGGCGTACACGCTTCTCGCCCAGGGACGCGCCCGTCCCGAGCAGATCGGCGCGGCGATGGGCACCCTGACCTTCGCCCGCCAGCTCGGCGGCTCGCTCGGCACCGCCGCGTTCGGCTGGCTCCTGCTCGTCGCGCCCGGGACGCGCGTCGGCCTGACCCTCGTCCTCGCGACGGCCGCGCTCTGCCTCCTGGCCGCCCTGCTCGTGTCACCCCGCGCCGGGGACGACCCGGAGTCCCGCGGGTGACGTCCCGCCCTCGCGTCCCCAGGGAGCGCGGGCCGGGACGCATGCCTTCACATCGGTGGCTCCGGGAATCACGAGATATCTCTCCCCTGGTATTCCGAGATCGTTCCGCGGTCCCTACGTTCTTCACCGAAGGCGTCCGCCGGGGACGCCGTGGCCGAGGAGAACATGATGACCGGACCGGATCGCGAGCTCGGGACGCTGATCGACGGGGGCGCCTTCCTCGAGTGTCCCCGCTGGCACGACGGGCGCCTGTGGGTCTCCGACTTCTGGCGCGAACGGGTCCTCGCGATCGCCCCGGACGGGACCACCGAGGTCGTCGCCGAGGTGCCCGCCTGGCCCGGCGGCCTGGGATGGCACCCCGACGGCACCCCGCTGGTGGTGTCCATGCAGGACAACAGGGTGGTGCGGGTCCGGGACGGCGGGCTCGCGCCGCACGCCGACCTGTCGGAGCACTCCTCCGGGTCCGGCAACGACATGGTCGTGGACGCGGCCGGGGGCGCGTACGTCGGCACCGTCGACTTCGCCGGCATGGCGACCATGCCCGCCACGAACCTCCTCCGGGTGGACCCCGACGGGTCCGTCCGGGTGGCCGCGAAGGACCTGGCGTTCCCGAACGGCATGGTGATCACCCCCGACGGGACGACCCTGGTCGTCGCCGAGTCCTGGGCCGCGCGCCTGACCGCCTTCGACATCGGGCCGGACGGCTCGCTCAGCGGGCGGCGGGAGTGGGCGCCCTTCGCCGGCGCCCCCGACGGGCTCGCGCTCGACGCCGAGGGCGCGATCTGGGTCGCCGACGCGAGCGGCAACCGGGCCGTACGGGTGCGCGAGGGCGGCGAGGTCCTGGAGGAGATCGGCACCGGCGATTTCGGGGTCTTCGCCTGCGCGCTGGGGGGTGACGACGGCCGCACCCTGTTCCTCTGCGCGTCCCCGACCTTCGACCGCGACGAGGCCGTCGCCTCCCCGAGGTCCCGCGTCCTCACGTGCCGCGTGGACGTCCCGGCCGGCCCGGCGGGCACGGCCTGAACGGGACGCCGGGAGCTCAGGAACCTTCGTAGAGACGGGTCAGGTCGACGAGTTGCACGTCCACGCGATCCCGCGTGGCTTCCCGCAGTTGGGGCATGAAGCCGGCGGCACCGAACAACAGGAGCCGGGTGTCCGGGGTGGCGCGGTCGTCGCGATGGACGAGCAGTTCCCGCAGCCGCTCCAGACGCTCAAGGTGGCCACGGCCGACGACGTCGCCGCACTTCGCCTCACCGATCGCGAGGATGACCTCCCTGCCCTCGTCGTCACGTCCGAAGACGACGACGTCGATCTCGTGACTGCTCTTGGCGGCGGGGTCGGGCAGGACGCCGGAGGCGACACGGGTACGCAGGCCGCCGAGGGTTTCGGCGTGGGCGTACCAGTGGGTCCAGGTACGGGCCAGGTGCTCGAAGTGCGGACCGAGGATCTTGCTGCGGAACGCCGTCCGCGAACGGTGCCACACCTGTTCGGCGTACCCGGGACGCTCCAGGTCGGTCCAGTCCGGCCTCATGATCGCGTGGTAGAAGCTGAGGATGGGCTCGGTGATGCGATAGGTGGAACGTTTGCCGTGGAAGGCGTCCGGGTCGCGGGTGATCATTCCGACGTCCTCCAGGAGCGTCAGGGAATGGCCCAGATCAGTGGATTTGCGGCCAAGGTAACCGGCGATGCCACCGCGAGTGTGGTTGCCGTTCGCGATCGCCGACAGGACACCGTGGTACAGGGCGACGTCCCGTAGTTCGGGCTCCTCGGCGAGGAGGAAACGGGCCTCACGGAAGAGGGGACGACCCGGGTTGAGCACGTTGCGCGTCACCCACGGCCCGAAGTCCTCCATGTCGGCGGGGACGTCACCGAGGGTGAACTCACGCCGGTAGGCGGGCGTGCCGCCGACGACGGCGTTGACCTGCAACGCCAGGGCCGGATCGGCGATACCCCAGAAATCCCTGGCCAGCCGGTAGTCGAGGGTGGGGACCACCAGTTCCAGGCTCGCACGACCACGGAGCGGCGCGGTTCCCGCGAGGAGCGAGCCCATGAAGGACAGGGCCGACCCGCACAGCAGGAGCCGTACCGCACTGCCGTGGCGCTGCCCCTGGGGGCCGAGAGCCCGCTGGATCAGGGAGGGAAGGTGCGGGGAGGCCTTGACCAGATAGGGGAACTCATCGATCACCACGGGGGTCGGCCCGGCGACGGCGATGGTCATCAGGGATTCGACGGCCTCGTCCCAGCTCGCGAACCTGCGAGGGACGGGCTCCCCGAGATGGCGGGCGAGCGCCGTACCGAACTGCTGGAGCGACTCGGTCTCGGTCGCCTCGGTCGCGGCGAAGTAGAAACCTCCCGTGGCCCGGCAGGCCGCGTCCAGCAGGAAGGTCTTGCCCTGGCGACGGCGCCCGGACACCACGCCGAGCGTCGCCTCCGGTCCGGTGTAGCGGACGAAGCGCGACAGTTCCGACCACTCATAATCACGGTCGAACATCTCTATGGGTTTATCCACGACCACTCTCCGCTATGATGAGGACACTTATTATAAGTGTGTTCATCATTGAAATCCGGTGACGGCGGGGCTCATGGCCGGGGTGTGCCGTGCCAGCGCCAAGTGGTGAGGTGCGGGTGTCCCGGCAGCTCGGCGCGGCCGGTGGCCCACAGCAGGGTGGGCCAGGGGGCCGTGGTCCGCGGGGCGTCGGGGAACAGCCGGGCGAGTACCCGCGCGCACAGGCCCGCCGGTGGGGTCCAGTCGAGCCCGAGGCCCTCGGTCAGGTCGTGGGTGTGCACCAGGATCTCCACGATGCCCATCGCGGCGAAGCCCTCGGGGTCGGACGTCCCGTGGACGTGGTGGGCGCGGACCTCCGGCGGCGTCGTCCGCGCCATGGCGACCAGCAGCGCGCCGCACGCCTCCAGCACCTGGAGCATCCCCTCGGGTCCCGCCACCCGGTCCACGTGGATCGCGTTCGCCGGTCCCCCGGGCCTGCGGCGCTCCCACGCGAAGGGCACGACGTCCTCAAGCGGCGGCTTCCTGGGACCGATCTGGGCGGCGTACGAGAAGAGGTCGTCGGCCAGGTGCTCGGCGGTCTCCCAGCGGGACCACTCCAGCGACCCGGCCGGCTCGTCCCAGGCGGGCTCGGGCATCTTCCCGAGGACGCCGACGGCGAGCCGGACGGCCTCGTCGAGATCGTCGGCGGTCACGGGGGAGGGGATGTTCTCGGGTGGCGTGGACATGCCGGAAAGATATCGACGGCGTCGCGAGACGTACGTCGCGGGGCCGTTCGGACGAAGGCCGGAGTCATCCGGCGGCAGGCGTTCCGGAGGACGGTCGTACGAGGCGTGTTCTTGTGAATGTGGCGGGATCAGTCGATGGTGTCGTTCTTCACGTGTGTCAGGAGGGCGCTCCATTGGCGGGGGGTGAGGATGAGGGCAGGGCCGGTGGGGTTCTTGCTGTCGCGGATGGCCCGGTGGTTGCCGGACAGGTTGGCGATCTCGACGCAGTTGCTTGCATCGTGACCGGAGAGGGTGGATTTGCGCCAGTGGGCGCTGTGGAGTTCTTTGGTCAGGTCGTCCATCGCTGGATCGCCTCCTTGATCATGTCGCGTGAATCGCTCCGGGATAGAGCGTCCGCACGGATCAGGTCATATAGGAATTCTAGCCTTTTTATCTCTTCGGCCCGCTCGCTCACCCGGTCCCCGGTGCTCTGGGAATCGATGTAGGCCACGGGAGGTGCGCTTCCCGGCATGTCGGCGATGGTGAAGCCGCCCAGCAGGCCGAGCACGTTGCGCGCGGTGTGGGGGAGCATCTGAAGAGACAGCCATGGGCTCTCCGACATCTCCAGAAGGTAGCGGAGCTGGCCCCTCATCACCTCCGGATCGGCGATGGGACGGTGCAGGATGCCCTCGTCCAGGATGGTCCAGAGCATCGGGGGGTCGGGCCGGTGAAGAATGTTCTTCCTGTCCATGCGGGCCGCGACGTTCTTCCTCACCTGCTCGGGAGTGGTGCCGGGGCTGTGGCTGAGGATGGCCTCCGCGTACTGCTCGGTCTGGAGGAGGCCGGGCACCATGAGGGGTTCCCAGATGCGCTGGGAGATCGACTGGGGCTCGAACTCCAGCCAGGAGCGGAACCAGCGGGGGACCTGTGTGGCCATGCGATCCAGGCGGTCCAGCAGGTCGACGAGCGTTGTGCCCAGGCCGAGTGCCTCGTCCATCTGTTGGGCCAGTTTCCTGGTGGGTGCCCTGTGACCGTTCTCCAGCATGCTCAGATGGCTCACGGCGAGGGAGACCGCGATGCAGAGCCGCCTCTGGGTAAACCCGGACAAAATCCGGTATTTACGTAGCTCTCTGCCGAATTGAACGCGTGTGGATTCATGTGAATCCGTATCGAAATCCGGCTCCGATTCTGTCTCCGGCTCTGTCTCTGGGTCCGGCTCTGGACCTGGGATGATGCGCATTTCGGTCTCCTCTCGCTGCTTCTTTGGGATTCTCCTTCATTCTCATTGCCGAGGGAATGGATACGGGATTTTCATGGGTTCACAGTGTTGTGAACTTACATCGCGAACTGTGAACCCCTGGTAATCGCGGTTCGGCTTCCTCTGTGCCTCGGTGTTTGGGACCGTTTTCCCGTCGAGCTGACGCTGTCGCGGGTGTCAGTTGACGGCTCACGCGACAACGGGTCGGTTCAATTCGGTCGGAAGGGGCAATTCCATGGAGCCGGAGACGTTCAACGAAATACTTCTGCTCGGTAATGTCGAAGCCGCTTCGCGGGCGCGCGAGGAGGTTCGCAAATGGCTGGGCGAGAGCCATCCGGCCTATGAGGACGCGCGGCTGGCCGTGTCCGAGCTGGTGACCAACGCCGTCCGGCATGCCCGGCACAGGGTCACCGGGCAGGCAGGGGCTTTCGATGACGTCCCGCTGGTCCTGCGGCTGCTGGCGTACGGCGGCCTGCTGCGCGTCGAGGTCGTGGACGCGGGCCTGAGCGTCGGGGAGCCTCGCCTCCGGGCGGACCCGGCATGCCTCCTGGTGGAGAACGGCCGAGGGCTGGCCATCGTCGGCACGCTCTCGAACGGGAACTGGGGTTGTCGCTCCCACGGCCGCGAACCGGGCCGGACCGTCTGGTGCGAGATTCCCGCGATCCCGCCGTCCTGCGGCGAAGATCCTGCCGAGAGATCGGCCCCGCCGTCTCCGGACGATCCCCTCCCCGGAGAGCCGGTCTCCGCCCGGCCGGGGTGACGCGCCGCTCCCGGCATCCGCTGGGAGCCGATGAACCACCCCCGGCGGGTAGCGGCAGGCGGGTTCGTTCCCCCCGAGAGAACCCGTGACATGCGCCGCTCCGGCTCCATCTCCCCCGCTGGAGCCCTCGCCGGGGGTCCCGTCCCACCTGAGTCGTTTTTCGTAAAGATGCAGGTCATGGCGCATCCGGAAGACCACTTCCCACGAAAAGCCGCACAAGGGACTCGCAGGACGGAGGCGATGATATGTACCTAGTGGTTCAGGCGGTGATCGCCGGGATGGCCACCGTGGTCACCCTGATCGTGGCGGTGACGGCAGGGCATGGCTGGCGTCGGCACCGGTCATCGCTTCCGACGGCACCGTGGGCGAAGAGCGGCGGGGAGTTCCGCCCTGGCCCTGAGCCCGCAGGAAGGCGGCTCTGCCTGGTGTCGGGCTCAGGCGGGGAGGCCCACCCGGGTTCGGGACGCGCGGGCCAGGACGGCGGGCACCGCGGCACCCCGTAGCCGTCGAGGACGTCCTCTGTCGGGGCGAACATCCGCGTGTCAGAGGGACGGAGGCTCGCGCAGTGCCGTCGCGCTGCCCTGAAGGGCCTCCAGCAGGGGGACGAGCAGGGGGTGGCGTTCCGCGCCCCGGCGTACGGCGGCGAAGACGCGGCGTTCGGGGCCCGTGACCTCGCGGACCGTCACGCCGGACAGGCCGGTGCCGCGCAGGGCCAGGCGCGGGACCATCGCCACCCCGGCCCCGGCGGCGGCCAGCGCGACCACCGCGCTGAAGTCGTCGGAGGAGTGGGCGAACTCCGGCGTGAAGCCCGCGTGCTCGCAGGCCAGGGCGATCACGTCGTGGCAGGGGTTGCCGGGGTAGGGGCCGATCCAGGTCTCGCCCGACAGGTCGGCGACCGTCACCTCGCCCCCGGAGAGCCGATGCCCCGAGGGGAGCACCACGTCGAAGGGCTCGGAGTACAGGGGGATGCGCGAGAGCCGCCGGTCGTCCTCGGCCGGGGCTCCCCGGTACTCCACGGCCACGGCCGCGTCCACCGCCCCGTCCAGGACCATGGTCAGGCTCTGGTCGCCCTCGGCGTCCAGGACGCGCACCCGGATGCCTGGCTGCCTCTCCCGCAGGACGCCGACCGCCGGGGCCACGACCAGGCCGATCGCGGTGGCGAAGGAGGCCACCTTCACCTCGCCCGCCGTTCCGGCGGTGTGGGAGGCGATGTCGGCCCCGGCCCGCTCCAGCTGGGCGAGGACCTCGTTGGCGTGGCCGAGGAGGATACGGCCCACGGCGGTCAGCCGCACGCCCCGGCCGTCGCGGTCGAGCAGCCGGTGGCCCACCTCGTGCTCCAGGGCCAGGAGCTGCTGGGAGACGGCCGAGGGGGTCAGGTGCAGTGCCGCCGCGGCGGCGGTGATCGTGCGGTGGTCGGCGACCGCGCGCAGGGTCCTCAGCCGCCGCGTGTCTATCACGCCTTGTATTGTCACCGAGGCCGCCGGTGACCTGCGACGCGGGCCCGGCCGCCGATGACGGCGGACAGGGCCCGCGACAGGTCTTCGGGGCCTTGACCGGTTCTCGGAGGCATCCGGCCGCGGGCGTTCAGCCTCGGGCGGCGACGAACGCCTCGATCGCGCGGTCGACGTCCTCGGTCGAGTGGGCCGCCGAGAGCTGGACCCGGATGCGGGCCTGGCCGTGCGGGACCACCGGGTAGGAGAAGCCGATCACGTAGACGCCCCGCTCCAGCAGGCGTTCGGCCATCGCCCCGGCCTCGGCCGCGTCGCCGATCATCACCGGGACGATGGGGTGGTCGCCCGGCAGGATGTCGAACCCGGCCTCGGTCATGCCGGTGCGGAAGCGCGCGGTGTTGGCGCGCAGCCGGGTGCGGGCCTCGTCCGAGCCGCTGATCAGGTCCAGGACGCGCAGCGAGGAGGCGGCGATCACCGGGGCGAGGGAGTTGGAGAACAGGTAGGGGCGCGAGCGCTGGCGCAGCAGCTCGCAGATCTCCTTGCGCGCGGCGACGTAGCCGCCGCTGGCCCCGCCGAGGGCCTTGCCGAGCGTGCCGGTGAGGATGTCGACCCGGTCGCGCACCCCGTGCAGCTCGGGGGTGCCGCCGCCGTGGTCGCCGACGAAGCCGACGGCGTGCGAGTCGTCGACCATCACCATGGCGTCGTAGCGGTCGGCCAGGTCGCAGATCTCCGCCAGCGGGGCGACGTAGCCGTCCATGGAGAAGACGCCGTCGGTGACGATCAGCCTGCGCCGGGCGTCGGAGGACTCCTTGAGCCGTGCCTCCAGCTCGGCCAGGTCGCGGTTGGCGTAGCGCAGCCGCCGCGCCTTGGACAGCCGGATGCCGTCGATGACGCTGGCGTGGTTGAGCGCGTCGGAGATCACCGCGTCCCGGTCGTCGAGCAGCGTCTCGAACACCCCGCCGTTGGCGTCGAAGCACGAGCTGTACAGGACCGTGTCCTCCTGGCCCAGGAAGTCCGACAGCCGCGCCTCCAGCTCCTTGTGCACCTCCTGGGTGCCGCAGATGAAGCGGACCGACGCCATGCCGAAGCCCCAGCGGTCCAGGGCCTCCTTCGCGGCGGCGACCACCTCGGGGTGGTCGGCCAGCCCGAGGTAGTTGTTGGCGCAGAAGTTGAGCACCTCGCCGCCCCCGGCGACCGCGATCCCGGCGCGCTGCGGGGTGCTGATGACCCGCTCGGGCTTGAGCAGGCCGGCCTCGGCGATCTCGTCCAGGGTGGTGCGGAGGTCGTCGCGGACGTTGTCGAACATCAGGCCGTCCAATCCATAATGATCTTGCCGGTCTTGCCCCCGGCGGCGGTGTCGAAGGCCGCGTCGAAGTCGCGGTAGGAGAAGCGGTCGGTGATCACGGGGGAGAGGTCGAGGCCCTTCTCCAGCAGCACGGACATGGCGTACCAGGTCTCGTACATCTCCCGCCCGTAGATGCCCTTGATGGTGATCATGGAGGTCACGATCGTCGCGAAGTCGACGGCGAACTCGGCGGCGGGCAGGCCGAGCATGGCGATCTTCCCGCCGTGCGACATGTTGGCGATCATCTCGCGGAGCGCCCGGGGGCTGCCCGACATCTCCAGGCCCACGTCGAAGCCCTCGCGCATGCCCAGTTCGTGCATGCCCTCCTGGACGTGCGTCTCGGCGACGTTCAGCGCCAGCGTCACGCCGAGCTTGCGGGCCAGCTCCAGCCGTTCGGGGCTGACGTCGGTGATGACCACGTTGCGGGCGCCCACGTGCGTGGCCACCGCGGCGGCCATCAGGCCGATCGGTCCCGCGCCGGAGATCAGCACGTCCTCGCCGACCATCGGGAAGGTCAGGGCGGTGTGCACGGCGTTGCCGAACGGATCGAAGATCGCGGCGATGTCCGGGTCGACCGGCGTCCGGTGCACCCAGACGTTGGAGGCCGGCAGCGTGACGTACTCGGCGAAGGCGCCGTCGCGGTTCACCCCCAGGCCGATCGTGTTGCGGCACAGGTGCCGCCGCCCGGCCATGCAGTTGCGGCACTTGCCGCAGACGATGTGCCCCTCGCCGCTGACCAGGTCGCCGACGGCGATGTCCTCCACGCCGGGCGCCACCTCGACCACCTGGCCGCAGAACTCGTGGCCGACGATCAATGGTGTCCGCACCGTCTGCCTGGCCCAGGCGTCGAAACTCCGGATGTGCAGGTCGGTGCCGCAGATCCCGGTGCGCAGCACCCTGATCAGCACCTCTCCGGCGCCGACGGACGGCTCCGGCACGTCCGTCAGCCACAGGCCGGGCTCTGCCCGTTCCTTGACCAGTGCCTTCATGGCGGATCTCCCCTCGTTCCGACCCTACGCACTGTGCCCGGTGGTCTTCGGGAGTGTCCATCGCGGTTTTCTTAACCCCACCGGTGGCATCGCTTCACACCCGGCTCTTCCGGGACCTAGAGGGGTACCCGGACATGTGACCGCAAACCAGAGGGGTACGGCCCGTGCCGTCGTTCCAGGACGCCGGGGGGCGTTCCGCCGGGTGCCCGGACGAGGAGACGCCCGCCTCTCCCCGCCGCACCCGGGAGCGGGCGGGCGGGGGAGACGGGCGGGGGGCGGCGGGGGTCAGGGGGTGGTGCGGTGCTGCTCCCACAGCGAGGGACGCTGCTCCTGGACGGGCTCTCCCTCGCCGGGAGGGTTCTCCCGCGGAAGGCGCTGCTCCTCCTGAGCGGCCGGGAGGCCGTCGCCGAGCGGGGACGCCGGGGCGGTGAGCTGGCGCGGGCCCAGGTCGGCCTCGGCCGCCTCGGCCACCGCCTCGGCGGCGGCCTGCTCGGCCAGCTTCCGCTCCTCGGCCGCGGCCTCGTTGACCCTGGGGGTCTCGTTGACGGCCGACGACTGCGGCAGCGCCTCGGTGAACGCCTTGGAGACGCCCTGGATGGCGGAGGTGACCTCGCTGGGGATCACCCAGAACGTGTTGTTCGGGCCCTTGGCGAGCTCGGGCAGGACCTGGAGGTACTGGTAGGCCAGCAGCTTGGGGTCGGGGTCGTTGCGGTGCACGGCCTGGAAGACCTCGTCGATGGCCTGCGACTGACCCTCGGCCTTGAGGATCGCGGCGCTCCGGTCACCCTCGGCCCGCAGGATCGCGCTCTGCTTGTCACCCTCGGCGGTGAGGATCTGCGACTGCCGCTGGCCCTCGGCGTTGAGGATCGCGGCGCGCTTGTCCCGCTCGGCGCGCATCTGCTTCTCCATCGCCTCCTTGATGCTCTTGGGCGGGTCGATGGCCTTGATCTCCACCCGGTTGACCCGGATGCCCCACTTGCCGGTGGCCTCGTCGAGCACGCCGCGCAGCTGGCTGTTGATCGTGTCACGTGAGGTCAGCGTCATCTCCAGGTCCAGCGAACCGACCACGTTGCGCAGCGTGGTGACCGTGAGCTGCTCCACGGCCTGGATGTAGTTGGCGATCTCGTACGCCGCCGCCCGGGGGTCGGTGACCTGGAAGTACAGGACCGTGTCGATCTCGACGACCAGGTTGTCCTCGGTGATCACCGGCTGGGGCTGGAACGAGACGACCTGCTCACGCAGGTCGATCATCGGATAGACCCGGTCGATGTAGGGGATCACGAAGTTGAGGCCGGGGCCGAGGGTGCTGTGGTAGCGGCCGAGTCGTTCCACGTTGCGGGCCCGCGCCTGCGGGACGATGCGCACGGAGCGGATCACGGTGAAGACCGCCAGCAGAGCGATGAGAAGTCCTGCTATGAGTAGAGCGTCCATATGTCACTCCCGGGGATACACGAGCGCGGTCGCGCCCTCGATCTCGATGACGTCGACGGTCGCCCCGGCGGGGATCACCAAGGTCTCGTCATAGGCCCTGGCCGACCACTCCTCGCCGCCGATCCGCACCCGGCCGTCCCGGCCGGTCACCTCGCGGAGTACGTAGGCGGTCCTGCCCACGAGCGCCTGGATCCCGAACCGCTCGCTCCGGCCCCGCTGGGCCAGGTGGCGCTTGGCGATGGGCCGGACCACGGTCACCCCCGCGCCCAGGGCGATCATGAAGGCCACGAGCTGGAGCGGCAGCGGCAGTCCGAGGACGGCGGCGACGGAGCCGAAGAGGGCGGCGCCCCCGAGCAGGCCCAGAGCGGTGGTCAGGGTGAAGATCTCGGCGATGCCCAGTACGACGGCGATGATCAGCCAGATGACCCAGTAATCCATGCTCCGACCCTCCTATTCGTACAACGGGACGGACGCCGGGGAGGTTCCCTCTCGCGGTATGCCGTATGTCTCACGGTATGCCGTACGCGCGGAGGCTGCCAGGACTCACCGGACTCCCGGATCCCCGAAGGCCCGGCCGCCGGGGAGGCGGGCCGGGCCCGAGACGGCCGGGGCTCTCAGCGCGCGGGCTCGATCCTTCCCGAGACCTCGCCCAGGGAGATCACGGTCCCGCCGGGCCCGGGAGCGGTGGCGGTGATCGTGACGACGTCCCCGTCCTCCAGGAAGCTCCGCGTCGAGCCGTCGGGGAGCTTGAACGGCTCGCTCCCGTTCCAGCTCAGCTCGATCAGCGAGCCGCGCTCGGCGGGCTCGGTGCCGGAGACCGTGCCGCTGGCGTAGAGGTCGCCGGTGCGCAGGGAGGCGCCGTTGACGGTCATGTGGGCGAGCATCTGGTCGGGCGTCCAGTACATGTCCCGGTACGGCGGCCGGGAGACCACCTCGCCGTTCACCGCGACCTCGATCCGCACGTCCAGGCCCCAGGGCTCCTGCCTGCGCAGGTAGGCGGGCGGTTCGGGGTCCTGGTGCCGTCCCTCGACGCGGGCCTCGGACAGGGCGGCGAGCGGGGTGACCCAGGGGGAGACCGAGGTGGCGAAGGACTTGCCCAGGAAGGGGCCCAGCGGGACGTACTCCCACGCCTGGATGTCGCGGGCGCTCCAGTCGTTGACCAGCGTCACGCCGAACACGTGGTCCTCGAACCGCCCGGCCCGCTCTCCCAGGGCCGTCGGGACGCCCACGACGAAGCCCAGCTCCGCCTCGATGTCGAGCTTGGCGGACGGGCCGAAGACCCCGGCGCCGCGCTGGCCGGTCGGCCGGACGACGGGGGTGCCGGAGGGGACGACCGTCCCGGCTCTGCCGTGGTAGCCGACCGGCAGGTGGCGCCAGTTCGGCATGAGCGGCTCGCCGTCCGGGCGGAACATCCGTCCCAGGTTGGAGGCGTGCTCCAGCGAGCAGTAGAAGTCGACGTAGTCGGCCACCTCGAACGGCAGGTGCAGGGTGACCTCCTCCAGCGGGACGAGGTGCCGCTCGGTCACCGCCCGGTCGCTGCTCAGCTTGTTCTGGATCAGTTCCCGGGTGGCCCGCCAGGCGGCCGGGCCCCTGGACATGAAGGCGTTGAGCGAGCCGGTGGCGAACACCTCGTCGTGCAGGGCCTCGGCGAGGTCGAGAACGTGGTCGCCGTAGCGGACGCCGACCCGGGGGGTCTGTCCCTCGTGGCGGGAGAAGACTCCGTAGGGCAGGTTCTCCGGACCCCAAGACATCACGCGATCTCCTCTGCTGTGTCGAACGTCGTACCGGACGTGGAAGCGAGCCCTGAGCCGGGGTCGGAGGTGGTCCCGGTGCCGAGGCCGGGGGTGGTCGCGGTCGGGCGGTGCGGGACCAGTCCCAGGGCCGCCAGGTCCTCGATCGGGGTGCTCGTGCTGCACGAGCCGTACGACACCAGCAGTTCCCTGGCGCGCGCGGCGACCTCCTCCGGCACGGCCTGCGCCGTCCGCACCAGCCCGCCGACGTCGGTCAGCTTCAGCACCGGCACCGGGTCGCGTCCCTGCACGGCCGCGCAGACCGCGAGGACCAGGTTGAGGAAGCCGTGCCGGTCCACGCCCAGCGCCGGGTCGAAGTGGCGGACCGCGTTGTGCAGCCCCGCCGTCGCCTTGAACGGCACGCCGTGCCCGGCGCAGTACGCGATCAGGGCGCCCAGGTCCTCGGCGCGGGGGAAGGCGTCGGCGGTCAGGCCGCCGCAGCGGACCTTGAGACCGGGTCCCGAGCCGTCGCGCGGCAGGGACGTCAGGTCACGGGGGTCGACCTCGACGAAGAGCCGGGCCCCGCCGGGCATCCGGCCGGTCAGCCGGTCCGCGACGGCCCCGGGCGTCTCGCCGGGGCCCTGCCGTACCTCGACCAGTTCCACGACGAGGTCGTCGAGCGGCGGGAGGTCGGGCACGTCCAGGATCAGGCCGAGCCGGATCGGGAAGGTCAGGTGGTCGCGGAGCTCGTCCAGGCGGCCGGCCGGGCAGAGGAAGCGGTGGGTGAGCACCGGGTCGTTGCCCGCCAGGTCGTTCCTGTGCCGTTCCAGGGCCTCGGCCATCGGCAGCGCGGTCGGCGGGAAGAGCCCGGCGTCGTCGACGAGCCCGCGGAAGAGCGGGGCCGTCCCCGTACCCGTTCCCGTGATCCCGCCCGTTCCCGTTCCGGTGCTCGCGTCTGCGCTCATGGTCTGTCCCTACCCAGCCGCGGGCGTATGACCGTGCCCGGGGGTGTGACCGTGCCCGCATCCGCCGCCGGACGCGTGCGCGCCGTCATGTCGGCGGCCGGACGCGTGCGCGGCGGCGAGACCCTTCCCGTACGGGGGCTCGCGTCCGGTGCCGGACGCGAGCCCGCGGCGGGAGCGGCCGTCGTCACCGGGCCCACGTCCAGGCGTAGCCGGGGTCCTCCACCGACAGCCCGGCCCGGCCCAGGTCGAGCGGGCGGAAGGTGTCGACCATCACGGCCAGCTCGCTCGTCTCGGTGTGGCCCTGGCGCACCGCCTCGATGACGGCCTCGACGGCGCCCGGCTGCGGCCCGTGGGTGAACCCGGCGGGGTGCAGCGAGACCGAGCCGACGTCGATGCCCGAGCCCCGGCGCGCGGTGTAGTCGCCGCCCGCGTAGAACATCAGCTCGTCGGAGTCGACGTTGTGGTGGTTGTACGGGATCGGGATCGCGTCCGGGTGGAAGTCGAGCGGCCGGGGGCAGAACGAGCAGATCACGAAGTTCGGGCCCTCGAAGGTCTGGTGCACCGGCGGCGGGGCGTGGGTGCGCTTCACGATCGGCTCGAAGTCGTTGATGTTGAACGCGTACGGGTAGAGGCAGCCGTCCCAGCCGACCACGTCGAACGGGTGGTCGCGGTAGACCAGGTTGGTGAGGCCGCCGCGCGTGCGGACCAGCACCGGCACCTCCTCGCCCTCGACGACCAGAGGCTCCTGCGGGGTCCGCAGGTCGCGCTCGCAGTAGGGGGCGTGCTCCAGGAACTGGCCGTACTTCGACAGGTAGCGCTTGGGCGGGCGGATGTGCCCGGACGCCTCGACGGTGAATGCGCTGACCCGGCCCCGCGGCACCCACCGGTGGATCGTCCCGGTGGGGACGACCACGTAGTCGCCCTCCCCGGCCTCGATCACGCCGTACGTCGACTCGAACCTGGCCCGCCCGCTCGCGATGTAGACGCACTCGTCGCCCATGGAGTTGCGGTAGAGGCCGCTTGCGGTGTCGGTGGCGGCGTACGAGAGGCGGACGTCGGCGTTGCCGGCGAGCAGCCCGCGCCCGGTGACGAGGTCGCCCCCGTCGGGCAGGTCCTGGGTGCGCAGGTGGCGCGGGGAGAGCGGCAGGTTGGGGACGAGCACGCCGGTCTCGTCGGGCACGACGGCCTCGGCCTTGACGATCGCCGTGGGCAGGTGGCGGTGGTACAGCAGCGACGAGTCGCTGGAGAACCCCTCCTCGCCCATCAGCTCCTCCGCGTACAGCCCGCCGTCGGGCCGCCGGAACTGCACGTGCCGCTTGCGGGGGATCTCTCCCACGACCCTGTAGTACGGCATCCGCTTCTCCCGCTCTGTCCGCTTATCGGACGTATTCGTCCTTTATACGTACAACGATCGGTCAGTGCGGGCGAGATGTCAAACATGGTCGTCCGCGCGCACCGGGCGGAGCACCAGCCGTTCGGTCTCCAGGACATGGTTCATCCGTGGCCTCCAGGACGGTCGCCGGTCCGGTCTCACGCGGTGACGACCGCGGATCGGACCGGACGACCGGATTCTCAGGTGAGCGAGCCCGACAGCTCGGCCGCCGCGACGGCGACGCGGGGGCCGACGACGTCCGGGTCGAGGGCGGTGAAGGCGACCACGCCCACCGACGCCTCCAGCCAGGGAAGGCCCGGGACGGGGGCGGCGACGCCGCTGGCCCCCTCCTGGAGCTGCCCCTCGGAGGCCAGGTAGCCGGTGCGGCCCTCGCGCAGGGCGAGGATGGCCAGCCCGGCGGCGCCCCGCGTCAGCGGGTGGCGCGACCCCTCGCGGTAGGCGACGTGCATGTTCGTCCAGGAGGGTTCGACCACCGCGACCGCCAGGCCCTCGTCGCCCTCGGCCACCGTCAGGTGCGCGGTCGCCCCGACCTCCTCGGCGAGCTTGCGCAGGGTGGGCAGGGCGTCCTCGCGCAGCAGCGGCTGCACCGCGCGGGCCAGCACCAGGACGCCGAAGCCCAGGTGGACCCGGCCGCCGCCGTCCCTGCGGACGAAACCCTCGTTCTGCAGGGTGGTCAGCAGCCGGTACACCGCGGGCCGGCTGAGCCCCAGCTCCGCGGCCAGTTCCGTGGGGGTGCGGCCCCGGCGCCCGTCGGCGAGCAGCCGCAGCAGCCGCAGGCCGCGCTCCAGGGTCTGCGAGGATTCGGCCGCCATCTAGGGCGTCCGCCGGGCTGGAACCATGCCCCGATTATCACCGCCGCCCCGCCCCGGGCCGACACGACCCGCCTTCCCGAAGCCGGCCGGGCCGACCGGTGATCTTGTCATGCCGGTAGTAACCGGCGCCCGGGAATGTGGGGGCTTTGGCAAGAATCGCGGGAAGTGCCTGACGTAAGTTGCTAGGTCCCTGTACCACGGTGAGGGGACCTTGAGCATGCGCGAGACGCTGATCGCCCAGGTTGGACGCTGGGCGCGCGAGATCCCGGACGCCCCCGCCTACACCTTCCTCGACTACTCCGCCGGACGGGACGGGGCCGAGCGGACGCTCTCCTGGGCCGGGGCCGACCTGCGGGCGCGGGCGCTGGCCGTACGGCTCCGCGAGGTGACGCTCCCCGGCGAGCGGGTGGCGATCCTGGCGCCGCAGGGGCTGGACTACGTGGTCGCGATGCTCGGCGCGATGTACGCCCGGGTGATCGCGGTGCCGCTCTTCGCCCCCGACCTGCCCGGTCACGCCGACCGGCTGCTGCTGGCCTACACCGACTCCGACCCGGTGTGCGTGCTCACCACGACGTCCGCGCTCGAGGGCGTGCACGCCTTCCTCGACGGACGCTCCGTCCCCCGCCCCAAGCTGGTCCTCACCCTGGACACGGTCTCCGGCCTGCTGGCCGACGAGTGGGAGCCCGAGCCGATCGGCCCCGGCGACCTGGCGTACCTGCAGTACACCTCCGGCTCGACGCGCTCCCCCACCGGGGTCGAGATCAGCCACGGCAACGTCACGGCCAACGCCCGGCAGTTGTGGGCGGCCTTCCGCGCCACCCCCCGCGTCTCCACCGCGGCGCTCTGGCTGCCGCTCTTCCACGACATGGGCCTGATCGCCACCATCGCCGCGCCGATCGTGGGCGGCAACCGGGCGGTCTTCATGGACCCGGTGGCGTTCGTCATGCACCCGGTGCGCTGGCTGCGGATGCTCGCCGCCTACGAGGACGTGTTCACCGGCGGCCCCAACTTCGCCTACGAGTACACGGCGAGCCGCGTCACCGAGGAGGAGAAGGCCACGCTGGACCTGTCCGGCGTCTCGGTCATGCTCAACGGCGCCGAGCCGCTCCGGGGCAGCACGATCCACCGCTTCTCGGAGGCGTTCGCCTCGTGCGGGCTGCGTCCCGAGGCGCACACCCCCGGCTACGGCCTGGCCGAGGCGACGGTGTTCGTCACGGCCATGGACCGGGACCTGCCCGCCCGCGTCACCCTGTTCGACCGGGACGCGCTGACCGCCGGGCGCGCGGTTCCGCACACCGGCCGGGGCCGGGTCAGCGACCTGGTCTCCTGCGGGGTGCCGACGGGACAGCGGGTGGCCGTCGTCTCCGAGGACGGCACGCCCCGGCCGGACGGCCAGGTCGGTGAGATCTGGGTACGCGGGCCGAACGTCGCGCGGGCCTACTGGCGGGACGAGGAACGCAGCGCCGAGGTGTTCGGCAACGTGCTGCGGGACCCAGGCGGCGCGGGCGGTGCGGGCCTACCGGGCGGCGCCGACGATCCCGGTGGTGCGGTCGGCGTCGGCGGCGCCGGTGGCGTCGGTGATTCCGGAGGCGCCTGGCTGCGGACCGGTGACCTGGGGGTCCTGTACGAGGGCGAGCTCTACGTCACCGGGCGGATCAAGGACCTGATCATCGTCGACGGGCGCAACCACTATCCACAGGATGTGGAGGCGACCGTGCAGGAGGCCGACCCGGCCGTCCGCAGGGACCACGTGGCCGCGTTCGCGGTGCCCGGGGAGGACACCGAGTCGCTGGTGGTGGTGGCCGAGCGGTCACGCAAGGCCGAGGGGCGGGACGAGGACGAGGTCGCGGCGAACATCCGCGCCGCCGTCGCCAAGAACCACGACCTGCGGCTGCACGACCTCGTACTGGTGGAGGCCGGGGCCGTGCCGCGCACGTCCAGCGGGAAGATCGCCCGCCGCGCCTGCGCGCGGGCCTACCACGACGGCGCGTTCCCGGGCGGCGCGTCGTACGGACGGGGTGCCGGCGCCTGATGTTCGAGTCGCTTGGACGAGCCGTCTACCGGGGGCGCCGGTCCCTGCTGGTCCTGGGGACGGTGTTCGGGCTCCTCGCCGGCTATGTCGGGCTGGGGCTGTTCGGCAGGATGTCCGACGGCGGCTTCGAGGACCCGGCGGCCGAGTCCACCTCGGTCGCCCGGTGGAGCGAGAAGTGGTTCGGCGGGAACTCGCCCGACGTGGTGGCCCTCTACACGCACCCCACCTACGAGGCCGCCGACGGGGAGTTCGAGAAGGACGTGCGGGCCTCGCTCCGCGCGCTGCCCGCCGAGCACGTCGCGAGCACCGTCACGTACTGGTCGGCGCGGGCCGACGACCTGGTCTCCGAGGACAGGCACTCCACCTACGCGCTGATCACCCTGCGCGGCGGGCAACCGGCCAAGCAGAGCGGGTACGCGGAGATCGAGGACGAGCTCCGCCGGATGCCCGCCGGATACACCGTCAAGCTGGGCGGCCGGATCCCGCTGCTGCTGGACCTCAACGCGCAGACCGGCGCGGACCTGAGGCAGGCCGAGGCCATCTCGATGCCGATCCTGCTCGTCCTGCTCGTCCTGGTCTTCGGCAGCCTGGTCGCGGCGGGCCTGCCGCTGGTCGTCGGGCTGCTCGCGGTCGCCGGGGCGCTGCTGCTGCTGAGACTGCTCACCGAGGTGACCGACGTCTCGGTGTTCTCGCTGAACGTCGTGACGATGCTCGGGCTCGGCCTGGCCATCGACTACTCGCTCTTCGTGCTCAACGCCTTCAGGGAGGAGATCCGGCGGGGTACGCCCACCGAGGAGGCGGTGGTGCGGACCATGGCCACGGCCGGGCGCACCGTCGCCTTCTCCGGTCTGACCGTGGCGACCTCCCTCTGCGGCCTGCTGCTCTTCCCGCAGATGTTCCTGCGCTCGATCGGGCTGGGCGCGGCCGCGGTCGTGCTGGTCGCGATGGCGGCGGCACTCCTCGTGCTGCCCGCCCTGCTGGCCGTGCTCGGGCCGAGGGTGGACGCGATCAGGCTCCTGCCCGACTTCGGCAGCCGCAGGAGAGGAGCGTGGCACTCCGTCGCCTCCAGCGTGATGCGCCGCCCGGTCGCGTACCTCGTCGGGGTCGGCCTGCTCCTGCTCGCGCTGGCCGCGCCCTTCACGCACGTGCGGTTCGGCAGCGTGGACCACCGCGTCCTGCCCGAACGGTTCGAGAGCCGCCAGGTCTCCGAGACGATCAACGCCACGTTCGCCAAGAACGCGATGTCGCCGATCGAGGTCATCGTGCTCGTCGAGCGTGACCTCGTCGGGCCGACGACCACGTCGGCACCCGGGGCGCTCACCTCCGAGGTCGGCACCCAGCGCGGCCCGGTCGGCGTCGGCGACTCGGGGATCACCCCGGTCACGCGGGTGGGACCGCTGGACGTCAAGGTCTTCGCGGAACGCCTGGAGGCCCTCGACCACGTCACCGGCGTCGACGTCACCGGCGTCTCGCAGAACAGCGGCGCCGTGCGGCTCGCGGTCCGCTACGACACCGATCCGATGTCGGACGAGGCCCGCGCGCTGGTCGACAGGATCCGCGAGCTGCCCCCCGAGCCGAACTTCCAGGACGTCGCCGTGGGCGGTGCCACCGCCGCCCAGCTCGACCTCCAGGCCAGCCTCCGCGCCACGCTGCCGTGGACCGCGCTGGTGGTCTGCCTCATGACGGGCCTGCTGCTGTTCGCCGCGTTCGGCTCGATCCTGCTGCCGGTCAAGGCGATCCTGATGAACGTGCTGTCCCTGGGGGCGTCCTTCGGCGTGATCGTCTGGGCCTTCCAGGACGGCAACCTCGCGGGCCTGCTGGGCTTCACCCCGACCGGGACCATCGAGGCGACGGTCACGGTGCTGATCCTCGCGGTGGTGTTCGGGCTGTCCATGGACTACGAGCTGTTCCTGCTCAGCAGGGTCCGCTCGGAGTGGCTGCGGACCGGTGACAACACCGCCGCCGTGGCGATCGGGCTGGAACGGACCGGAGGGGTCATCACCAGCGCGGCACTGCTGCTCCTGGTCGTCATCGCCGCTTTCTCCACCGCCGGGATCACCGTCGTCAAGATGCTCGGCGTCGGCATGTTCGTGGCCATCGTGGTGGACGCCACCCTGGTCAGGGGCCTGCTGGTGCCCGCGACGATGCGGCTCATGGGCGAGGCCAACTGGTGGCTCCCGGGCGTCCTGCGCGGCATCCACCGAAGGGTCGAATTCCGCGAGCTCCGCGGACACGCGCGGGCCGGGTTCCCCGCGACGTACGTGACGGTGGAGCGCGAACCCTTCCGGGGTTTCCGCCGCACCGTGCCCGCGCACCGGCTGGAACTCCCGTCGGCCCCCGGGCCCGCGCGTCCGGCCGCCCCCCGGCCGTCGCGGCAGGCCATTCCCCTCGGCCCCGCACGTACCGTTCCCGCCGCCCCGGTACGCGTGATCGCCACGACGCGGGAGGACCTGGAACGGCCGAACGGCGACGAGGTCGTCACGCCGGTCACCGTGCTCCACCCCTACGAGCCGATCCCGTCCGCGACCGTGCTCCACCCTTACGAACCCTCCTCGTCCCCCGTCGAGGCCCAGCCCCCCGCGCACGTCCCGCCCCCTGGTCAGGCCCAGCCCTCCGCGTACGTCCCGTCCGGCGCCCACGTCCCGCCTCCCGTTGTGGAATCCGCTCCACACGTCCCGGGGGAACCCGCGTCTTTCGTTCAGGCCGCGCCTGCCGTTCCGGAGCCCTCGCTCGCCGATTCACTGTTCGCCGAGCCGCCGTTCGCACCGGCTCCGCCTCCATCCCGGTCGGCCCCCGAGCCCGCGCGCCAGGAAGAGCCCTCTCGGCCGGTCCCCGAGTCCGCGCGCCCGGCACCACCTGAACCGGCGCGACCGCGACGCGAACGCGTCCGGGCGGCACCGGAACCCGCGCGGCCATCCGGGCGCAGGCCGAAGAGGGTCATCAAGCCGAACCTGGGCGGTCCCGGCTGGCACTGGGGAGAGGAGGACGAGGAGCCGCCCGGCCCGCTCCCGGATCCGCACCCCGCCCACCCGTTCGTCCCCGGCGCGGACGCCGCCCCGGTGTCCCCCGTACCGGAGCCGGTCGCGCCCGCCGTGCCGGAGCCGGTCGTGCCGGAACCTGTCATGCCCGTCGTGCCGGAGCCGGTCGTGCCCGTCGAACCGGTCGTGCCCGAGTCCGTTGTGCCCCCCGCCGCGCCTGTCGCGCCTCGAACGCTCCCGGACCCCGCACCGAGCGTGATGGAAACGCCGGGCTCGCAGAGGAAGGGCGCCGGGCGTGACGTCCCACGCGTGCCGACGGTCAGCAGCCATCTGATCGACCAGCTTGAACCGCTGATCCGTCCGGCACCCGTACGGCGCGCGCCGTCCGCCCCGTCCCCGGCGGGCGTGTCCGCCCCGCCGACCCGTCACCAGAGCGCGCCCTCTCCGACACCCATGCCTTCCCCGCCACCGCCCGCGCCTTTTCCATCGCCCGTCCCCTCTCCGCCGCCGCCCGTGTCTTCCCAGCCCCCCATGCCTTCCCAGCCCCCCACGCCTTCTCCGTCACCCGTGCCTTCCTCGCCGCCCGTGCCGCCGCACGCCTCACCGTCCGCGGAGGTCGTACCGCCGGATGAGGACCTCACGCGCGGGGGCGCCGAGCGGCAGGAGGCGCGGGGTGGCGCCGTGGGCTGGGTCGCCGTGGAGACCCGGAGCTCGCGGGTCGTGCGGCCCACCGCCGACGGGACCGGCTGGGAGTGGATCGAGGTGGACGAGTGAGCGACCTCGTGGCCGGATCCGCCGAGACCGCCACCGAGACCGCCGCCGAGACCGCCGCCGAGACCGCCGCCGAGACCGCCGCCGAGACCGCCGCCGAGACCGC
>NZ_JBFABE010000056.1:0-27160 GCF_040640155.1 Streptosporangium sp. NPDC023615 | reverse complement strand
CCGCATCCCCCGCATCCCCCACACCGCCCGCGCCGCCCCTGTCGCGCGGGCGGCACAGGCTGCTGTTGCTGGTCATCGGGCTGGCCGGGTTCGTCACGACCCTCGACAACACGGTCGTGACGGTCGCGCTCCCCACCATCCAGACCGAACTGGGCACGTCACCGGCGGCGCTCGAATGGGTGGTCACCGGTTACGTCCTGACGTTCTCCGGCCTGATGCTCGCCGGGGGCCGCCTGGCCGACGTCCACGGTCGCCGTCGGACGCTCGTCGCCGGGCTGGCCGTGTTCACGGCGGCCTCCCTCGCCGCCGGGCTGGCCGCGTCGACGGGCGGCCTCGTCGCCGCCCGGCTGGTCCAGGGATGCGGAGCCGCGCTCATCCTGCCGGCCATGCTGGCGATCGTCTCGGTCGGCAACGACGACCGAAGGCGGTCCGCCGGGGTCGCGGTCTGGATGGCGTCTGGGGCCGGGGCACTCGCCCTGGGGCCGGTGGTCGGCGGTTACCTCACCCAGCACGTCCACTGGAGCTGGATCTTCCTGCTCAACGTGCCGCTCGGCGTCCTCCTCGTCGCGCTCACGGTCGTCGCGGTCCCGGAGTCGCGCGACGAGCGGGCCGTCCGGGTGGACGCGCCGGGGGTCGTGTCGTCGGTGGTCGTCCTGTCGGCGGGGACGTTCGCGCTGACCTTCGGGATCGAGCTGGGCTGGACCTCGCCTCCCGTCCTGGGGGCGGCCGTGCTCACCGTGGCCGGCGCGGTCGCCTTCGCTGTCGCCGAGAGACGCGGCAGGGACCCGATGGTGGACCTCACGCTGTTCCGCGCGCGGGCCTTCACCGGCGGGGTGCTCGCCCAGGTGCTCTGGGGGCTCGGCGTCAACGGGGTGTTCTTCTTCACCGCGCTGTTCCTGCAGGGCGTGCTGGGTTTCACCCCCGTCATGTCGGGGCTGGCGTTCGTGCCGCTGGCGCTGCTGGTCGTCGTGGTGACGCCCCTGGCGCCGGTGGCGGAACGCCGGTTCGGCGCCGCCCGTACGGTCGCGCTGGGGCTCGTCCTCGTCGCCGCCGGCATGCTGGCCGTCGCCTTCCTGCGCCCCGGGGACGGCTGGGCCGGACTGCTGCCCGCCGTGTGCGTGATCGGGATCGGCTCGGCGCTGACCATGCCGCTCGGATCGGCCGTGCTGGGTGCCGTACCCGAGTCCAGGGCGGGTGTGGCCGGGGGCGTGTTCAGCGTGGCGCGGGAGATGTCGGGGCTGTTCGGCATAGCGATCATCGGGGTGATCGTCAACGGTTCGGCGAGTTTCACGGCCGGTTACTCGGCCGGACTGCTCGTGGCGGCCTGTCTCGTCGCCGTCGGTGCGGTCGTCAGCCTGGTGACGCTCCGATGAGGCGGCCCGGTGACCCTCCGGCGAGGGCGGCCCGGTGACGCTCCGATGAGGATCGCGATCCTGGCGTTCGGGTCGCGGGGTGACACCCAGCCGTGCGTGGCGCTCGGTGCCGGGGCGGCCGGGCGCGGGCACCGGGTCACGGTGGTGGCGGCGGCCCGGTACGGCGACCTGGTCCGCCGGGCCGGCCCGGCCGGGCTCGGGTTCGGCCCGCTCGGCGTCGACCCGCTGGGGATCGTGGGGTCCGAGGAGGGGCAGGCGTGGCTGCGCAGCGGTCCCGCCGGGTTCGTCAGGGGATTCCGCACGATCGTGGAACCGCTCGCGGAGCGCCTCGCCGGCGAGGTGGACGCGGCCTGCGCCGGCGCCGACCTCGTCCTGGCACCCGCGCTGGGCGCTTTCGGGCACCATCTCTCCGAGCGGCACGGAATGCCCTACGCCCTGCTGCACTTCCAGCCGAGCGAGCCCACCCGGGTCTTCCCCAACCCGCTGGTGCCGCTGCGCACGCTCGGCGGCGCGGGCAACCGGGCCAGTTACGCCTTCGTCGAAGCCCTGAGCGGGCTGCTGCTGGGCCGCCTGGTGAACCGCGTGCGCGGCCGGGTCCTGGGACTCGGGCCGATGCGGGGCGACCCGTTCCGCAGGGCCCGCGCCGACCGGGTGCCGGTGCTGTGCGGGGTCAGCCCGCACGTGGTCGGCAGGCCCCCGGACTGGCCGGAACACGTTCACCTGACCGGGTACTGGTGGCCGGAGCGCGCCGAGCCCCTCGCGCCCGGACCGGCCGCCTTCCTGGACGCGGGACCGCCGCCGGTCTTCGTGGGGTTCGGCAGCATGGTCCCCGCCGATCCGGCCGCCACGGCCGAGACGGTGGTGGCCGCGCTCCGCCGGGCCGGGATGCGCGGCATCCTGCAGAACCTCCCGTACCCGGGGGCGGACGACATGCTCGTCATCGGCGACGCCGACCACGCCGGGCTGTTCCCCCGGGTCGCCGCGGTGGTGCACCACGGCGGCGCGGGCACCACGGGGGCCGGGCTGCGGGCCGGGGTCCCGACCGTGGTCTGCCCCTTCTTCTCCGACCAGCCGTTCTGGGGGACCAGGGTGGCGTCGCTGGGTGCCGGGCCCGCGCCGCTGCCGATCGGCAGGCTCACCGTGGACGCGCTGGCCGCGCGGGTGACGCACGCCGTACGGGATCCCGGCACGCGGGTGGCGGCGGCGCGGCTGGGGGAGCGGTTGCGCGCCGAGGACGGCGTGCGGCGTGCCTGTGACGCGCTCGGGCTATGACCTTTCCGGTATGCCCGGGAGCGTCGCGAGGTGGCCTGCGAGGATCCGGTGGAAGGTCACGGCCCGCCGCCGATTTCCTGACCGGGGCTGTTGAGGCCATGGTGATCTGGGTAAAGTGCGAATCGATCGTTTTGACGGTATTAACCGGGGAGTTTCGGATATGCGACCTACTCTGCGCCGGGCTCTCGCCGTTGGTGCCGCGCTCGCGCTCGTCGGTGTGGTGACGCCGAGCGCGGCGTACTCGCAGGACGATCCCCGTGACTGTTCCGATCTGCTGGGTGCCGACGCCCCGGCCTACATGGTCTGTACCTGGATGGCCAAGCCCGAAGAGGCCCTCGGCGTCGCGATGTTCTGGGGGGCCGACGACTCGGCCAACCTGAAGGAGGCCACCCCGTCGGACGGCAAGTTCATCGACTGCTCGGCCGCGGGCTCCTCCTGCCCGCCGACGGTCGAGAACACCGTCGAGGGCGACGAGAACTCCCCCTTCCCCGGCGGTGACGGAGAGGGCGGGGCTCCCGACTGCGAGGCCGGCCAGCAGTGCTCGGTCGACGGGCACGGCGAGGGCGGCGACGGCACGGACAACGGCTCCGAGCGGACCGGCACCCCCACGCTCACCCGCCCCGGCGCGGGCACCACCACCGGCACGGGTGCCACCACGCCGGCGGCGCCCGCGACGCCGGCGACGTCCGCGTTCGCGCCGGACCCCGCCGCCGCGACGGCGGCCGCGCAGACCCCCGCCGGTCAGGCGATCACCGCCGCGAAGGCCGTGCGGCTGAGGGTCTGGATCAACACCGAGCTGGCCGACGACTGGAAGGCGGGCACCGCGGCCTTCATCGCCGCGGTCAAGCGCGTCGGCGCGCTGGCCGCGCGCCCCGAGGTGGCGGGCATCCGCTTCACCTCCCAGCTCGGCTACAACACCACGTTCGCCACGGACGCCGAGATCACCGCGTTCGTCACCGCCGCCTCCGAGGCCCTGCGCCAGGTCGCGCCGGGCAAGCGGCTGGGCGTCCACACGGTCGTGCCCGAGCTGGCCTGCGGCGCGAACGACGCCTGCAAGACCGAGATGCGCAAGCGTCACCCGCTGCTCGCCCCCGAGAAGGTCGAGTCGCACCTGATCGCGGGCCGCGTCGACCAGCTCTCGCTGGACAGCGGCCTGCTGTACGGCGGCTACGGCACCTGGAAGATCAACGCGGCACAGGCCCACCGCAACCAGTGGATCCAGGTCCGGGGCCGGTCGTGGGACGTGCTGTCCCAGGTCGCCGCCGAGGAGACCGGCCTCGTCGGCCAGGTCACCCAGGCCCAGATCGCCTCCCGGCTCGGGGCTCCCGTCAAGGACGGCGGCGCCCAGCAGGTGAACGTCTGGACCCGGGTCCAGAACGCCCAGGGCGCCGTGAACCGGCTGACCGCCTGGGAGCAGCTGAAGAAGCTCACCCCGATCCAGCGCCGCCTGGCCGCCGTCTACAACCCGACCACCCCCGAGGCGGACGTGGCCACCGACCTCAAGAGGCTCTCCGAGGCCTTCGGCCAGGTCTACCTCGCCACCGTCTGAAGCGGCACCGTCCGGCGCGCGCCGCCCGTCCGGCGTGCAGGCGGGTGCGTGCCGGTCGTCCGGCGCGCGTCCCCCGCCGTCCCGTCACGCGTTCCGGCCGCCGGTGAGGCGTTCCATCGCGGTGAGATCGAGCTCCATGGCGCTCGTTCCCGCGGGCAGGCCCAGCGCCCGGCTCGTACCGGCGCGCAGCTCGCCCGCGTGACCCAGGAGGGTCCCGTCGGCGAGCAGTTCCAGGCACCGTCCGGACAGCCAGGGCGCGCACGCGGCGGGACGGGTGACCAGGCCCGCCCCCGTGACGTGCGCGGCCGTCCGGGCGGCGTCGACCGCGCGCGCCCATGACGACTCGCCGGTCAGGGCGACGGCGAGATGGCGCGGCTGCGCGGGGATCGCGGCCTCCAGCGCGGCGAGCTGATCGTCGGTGGGGCGGCGGCCCATCGGCGGGGAGGGCGGCGGGCCGGTGGCGGGCAGGGACGTGAAGACCGTCCCCTGCTCGAAGAGCGCGGGTTCACGATTGCCCCGGGCGAGATTGAGGGCCAGCGCGGCCAGCAGCCCGGGAAGGAGCGTGGTGCGCAGTGACCGCTCCCGCGGATCCATCGGCTCGGTGAGCACGGGCGCGTCGCGGCGCGCGTCGCCCGGCGCCAGGTCGAACGCGTCCCACGCGGCGTCGCAGACGAAGGGCAGGCGCGGCGTCTCGACATACCCGGCGTCCGCGAGCGCGTGCCCGATGCGCCGCCACAGGTCCTGCGCCCGGCCGAGCCCCCCTCCGGCTCCACTCCCCGCCCTGCCCCTCGCGCCGTGACCGGGCCGCGTCAGGGGAATGGTCTCCATCTCCGGTACGGCCCGCGCGGCCGGCACGGCCGCCGAGGTGGGCGGGACCCGCGCGCCCGGTGTCGCCGATGAACCCGGTGTCGCCGGTGAACCCGGTGTCGTCCGTGGGCCCGGCGCGGTCCGGGAGTTCGGCGCGGCCCGCGGGCGGTGGGGCCGCGGCCGCGACGTTCCCCCGGGCGGGGGATCGCCCGTCCACACGTCACCCATCCGCAGGAGGGGGCGGACATCGCCGTCGGCGAGGTCGCGCACGTCCCGCAGCCCGTGCCGGAGCATCAGCGTGCGCTCGACACCCAGGCCGAAGGCGAACGCCCCGTAGCGGTGCGGGTCGACACCGCAGGTCGCCAGCACCCGGTGGTGGACCGGGCCGCACCGCCCCCACCTCGCCCATCCCGCGCCGCCGCACGCCCCGCACGGACCCGCGCCGGTGTCACCGCGCGGCGGCTCCGTGGCGCCGTGGCAGACCGGGCACTCCACCTCCACCTCCACGTCCATGTCCACGTCCATGCCCGCTTCCGTGTCCCCCTCCCCGTCCGTCTCCAGGCCCGCAGCCGCAGCCGCAGCCGCCGTTGTCGTTGTCGCCGACGCCGACGGTTCGGCACGGGGCGCCCGCCGGGGGCGGAGCCGGGTCGCCGTGCCGCAGCCGAACACCGAGGCGGCGAAGTGGTCGAGGGTCTTCCTCAGATCGACCGCGGTGAGGCCGAGGTCGACGGCGACCCCCCCGACCTCGTTGGACACCGGGCCGTGGCCGGTGCCGGCCGCTCCCGGCCGGAACAGGCGGCCCGTGTGGACGGCGCGGAACGGCGGGGCGGCGCCGAGCATCGCCCGCACCCGCAGGGGCCCGCTGTGGGCGCGCAGCGCGAGCCCCGACCCCCGGCCGGATCCCGTCGGGTCTCGCACGCGCAGGACCCGGCCGAGCCGGCGGGCGCCGGGGTCGACGGCACCGGAGAACTCCGGGGGACCGGCCGTCCCGGGAGGGCCGGTGACGACCGGAGAGCCGGCGGCGCCCAGGAGGTCGGTGGCGCCGGGCAGGCCGAGGGGGCCGGGCAGGCCGGGGGTGCCGGTGGAGACGAGGCTGAACCACTCCGCCTCGATCTCGGGCCCCTCGATGACGCGGTAACCGAGGTCGAGCAGGACGTCGGTCATCCGCTCGGCCATGACGGTCACCGGATGCCGGGCCCCGCGCGACCCGTGCGGCAGGTTCCCCGCCCGGCCGCTGGATGCTCTCCTCATCGACTGCTGGGCCTCTTCCCCTGTGAGTGCGCCGCCGCGCCCGCCCGGCATGGCCGGCCCCGGACGCGGACGGTCCCCGGTGTGGTCGGGCGGAGAGCGGCCGGATCACCTTCCGGCCGGAATCCGGCGGGACACGGCGAAGACGCGGATCGCGGCGCGGCGGAAGGCCCAGGGCCACGAGACCCGGGACCGCCTCCGGAACGGGCCGGAGACCGCCCCGTCCGGAGCGCTCGCGGCACACATCCCCCCGTCACACCGGGTGCTGATGTGACTACCCAAAGTTATTGTCCGGTGAACGGAGAGTCAACTTCTCCCCAGGACGGTGGACGAGGGTCCTCGCCGCACGACGGCGGGATCCTCACCGCGCGACGGCGGGAGGGTGTTGTCGCATGACGTCGGGAGCGTCATCGCACGACGCCGGGGCCGTCATCGCACGACGGCGGTTCCTCCGGACGACGGGACACCGGTCGCGGCGGTGGCGTCGAGGCCCAGGGCGGACAGGATCATCGGGAACGACCGGTCGAACTCCCGTTTCCAGTAGGGCCAGGTGTGGGTGCCGTTCCTGTACAGGTGCACCGTGGGTCTGACGCCGTACAGGCGGAGCTTGGCGATCAGGTGCCTGGCCGTGTAGGCCGAGATCGGCTCGCCGAGGTGTGCCGGGTTCCACGGGATCCCGGGCGGGTCGAGCTCGCCGAGGCGGCTGGTCGTACCGCTGGAGATGTAGACGCGCACGCCGCGCAGGTTCCGGGCGTGGTGGACGGGATCGTTGGCCCTCCAGACGGCGCGGTTCCTGACCGGGTCGCCCCACAGGGCCTTGGGGTCCTGTCCCTCGGCGGCCTGCGCGTTCATGATGAGCTCGGGGATGCCCGGCAGGCGGGTGGACATGACGCCGCTGTAGGCACCCGCGAAACGGAACATCCCGCGGTGCCGGGCGGCGTACTTCACCGCGCCGTACGCGCCCATGGACAACCCGGCGACCGCTCGCCGGCTCCCGGCGCGGTAGCCGGTCTCCAGCAGGCGGCGTACCTCGGAGGTGTGGAAGGTCTCCCAGGCCGGGGCGCCTTTCCTGCCGTTGTTGTACCAGTTCGAGTAGTTGCCGGCCCGGCCCGCCTCGGGCATCACGACGATCGCGTCCATGTCCTCCGTCATGTCCGCGATGTCGGTCATCCGGGTCCACGCGGTGTAGTCGTCGGCGCCGCCGTGCAGCAGGTACAGCACGGGCCAGGTGCGGCCCGCGTCCTTGGCCCACCCGTTCGGCAGCAGCAGGCGGACCGGCAGCGTCGCCTTGATCGAGGGGGAGGAGATGTGCAGGTCGACCATGCGCGGGCCGAGCCAGTTCTCCTTGACCACCCGCGCGGGGCCCGCCTTGGCGGCGGGCCACGGTCCCCACGGGCTGCTGCCCGCGGACGGCGCCGGCTTGGGCCGCGGCGCCGCCTCCGCCCCGGCTGTCCGCCCGGCGTGGGCGGCCACGGAGAACCCGAGGGTCAGCACGGCCACCAGCGCCGGGAGTCCGCGTCGAGCAGGTCGCATGGTCATTCCTCCACCCGGCCTGAAGACAGGGGCCGTGGCAGGCGACCCTAGGCAGGACGCCCGCCTTTCGACTATGGGTGTTCGCAACGAAACGGCGCTGTGACTTGCGCCTTAGCCACAAATATCGACAAATACCGGCCCTTATCACGCCCGTTACAAAACGCCGAAGTGGATTGTGGTCTGTCATACCTCCTTTATCCGGATACGGCTGGGTAAGTTTGCCGACCACCCCGGGTGTTCTTGGAGCCGCCGCGTGGACCTGTTCGGTGAAGACGAGATCCGTCGTTTCGTCACGGGACGTATCGCGGCCCGCTGCCGCCTGCCCCTCGCGGACGTCGATCCCGACCGTCCCCTGGAGGAGTTCGGCCTCTCCTCGCGCGACGCCGTCGCGGTCGCCGGGGAGCTGGAGGTGTTCCTCGGCCGCGAGCTCGGCCCCACCCTGGTCTGGGAGCATCCCACGATCAACCGGCTGGCCCGGGGGCTGGCGCCCCGCGAGGCGGCCGGGACGAGGGAGACGAGGCCGGCCGCCTCCGACGAGCCGATCGCGGTGATCGGCGTCGGATGCCGCCTGCCCGGCTCCGTGCACGGCCCCGGCGACTTCTGGCGGCTGCTCATGACGGGCCGCGACGCCGTCGGCCGGGTTCCCGAGGGGCGCTGGGAGCACTTCGACGACGGTTCTCCCCGCACCGCCGAGGCCCTGGCCGCGACGACCGCGCACGGCGGTTTCCTGGACGACGTGGCCGGGTTCGACGCGGAGTTCTTCGGCATCGCCCCGGGTGAGGCCGAGACCATGGACCCGCAGCAGCGGCTGCTGCTGGAGACGGCCTGGGAGGCGCTGGAGCACGCGGCGATCGCGCCCCGGTCGTTGCGGGGCGGCCGTACGGGCGTCTTCGTCGGCATCTCCGGCAACGAGTACGCCCACCTGACCACCGCCGACGCGGCGAGGGTGGACGCCTGGACGGCCACGGGCGCGGCGTTCAGCATCGCCGCGAACCGGCTCTCCTACCTGCTGGACCTGCGCGGGCCCAGCCTCGCGGTCGACACGGCGTGCTCGTCCTCGCTGGTCGCGACCCACCTGGCCGTGGGCTCCCTGCGGTCGGGCGAGAGCGACCTGGCCGTCGCCGCCGGGGTCAACCTGCTGCTCTCACCGGTGATCACCATGGCGTTCGACCGGGGTGGCGGCACCGCGTCCGACGGGCGCTGCAAGAGCTTCGACGCCTCCGCGGACGGGATGGTCAGGGCCGAGGGCTGCGGCGTCGTGGTGCTCAAGCGGCTCCCCGACGCCCGGCGTGACGGCGACCGGGTCCTGGCGGTGCTCCACGCCACCGCGGTCAACCAGGACGGCCGGTCGAACGGGCTGGTCGCGCCCAACCCCGAGGCGCAGGAGGAGCTCCTGCGCGCCGCCTGGTCGGGTCTGGGAAGCCCCGGCTACATCGAGGCGCACGGCACCGGCACCTTCCTGGGCGACCCGATCGAGGCCCGCGCCGTCGCCGCCGCGCTCTGCCGGGACCGCGAGACACCGCTGCTCCTCGGCTCGGTGAAGAGCAACCTCGGCCACCTGGAGGCCGCCGCGGGCGTCACCGGCCTGATCAAGACGGTCCTCGCGCTGCACCACGGCGTGATCCCGCCCAGCCTGCACTTCGACCGGCCCAACCCGCACATCCCCTGGGAGCGCCTCGCCGTCGTCACCGCCCCGACCCCGTGGCCGGACGGACACCCCCTGGCCGGGGTCTCCTCCTTCGGGTTCGGCGGCACCAACGCCCACGCCGTGCTCGGGCCCGCCCCCCGGGAACGGGCGGCGGGACAGAACGGGAGGGAGGTCCGTCAAGGCGGCCACGACCGGCCGGCCGCGAGGGTCTTCCTGCTCACCGACGCCTCCCCGGAGCGGGTCAGGACCCACGCCGGGGTGCTCGCCGAATGGGTCCCCTCGGACACCGGGGTCCCCCTCGACGACGTCGCGCGCACCCTCGCCCGCCGGGCCGGACGCGGACGGGCCGGAGCCGCGGTCGTGGCCGCCGACCGGGAGGAACTGGCCGCGGGGCTGCGGGCCGTCCGTGACGGCGCCGGGGTCACCGGGGCGGCGGTGACCGGAGGGCGCGGGCCGGTCTGGGTGTTCTCCGGGTACGGCTCGCAGTGGACGGGCATGGGAACGCGCCTGTACCGCGAGGAGCCGGTCTTCGCCCGCGCCGTCGACGAGCTGGACGCGATGTTCGCCGAGGAGACGGGCGAGGCGGGCATCCGGCTCCGCGAGCTCGTCGCGGGCGGGGCCGAGGCGCGGGGAGTGGCCACGGCGCAACCGGTCGTCTTCGCGGTACAGGTGGCGCTGGCCAGGCTCTGGACGGCGTACGGGATCAGGCCCGCCGCGGTCGTCGGGCACTCCATGGGCGAGGTCGCGGCGGCCGTGGTCGCGGGCGGCATCGGCGTGCGGGACGCGGTCCGGGTGATCTGCCGCCGGGCCGCGCTGCTCGGCACGCTCGGCGGCGGCGGTGCGATGGCGGTGCTGGAGGTGACCGCCGACGAGGTGCCCGGCGACCTGCACGTCGCGGTGTACTCCTCACCGAGGCAGTGCGTCGTCACCGGCGACCCCGGCCGGGTGGAGGCCTTCGCCGCCGAGGTCCGGGCGCGCGGCCTGCTCTCCCGGGTGCTGACCGCCGAGGGCGCCGGGCACTCGCCCCAGGTCAAGCCGTTGCTGCCGCGCCTTCGGCAGGCCCTGGAGGGGATCGCGGGGGGCAAGCCGGAACTCCCGTTCTACTCGACCGTGTTCGTCGATCCCCGCGAGGCGCCGACCTTCGAGCCCGCCTACTGGGCGGCCGGGGTACGCCGCCCGGTCCGCCTGCTCGGCGCGATCCAGGCCGCCGCGCAGGACGGGCACACCCTCTTCACCGAGATCAGCCCGCACCCGGTGCTGGCCGGGGCGCTGCGCGAGACCCTCCCCGCAGGCACGGTGATCACCCACTCGCTGCGCCGGGGACACGACGAGGAGTTCCGCGCCCAGCTCGCCGCCACCGTCGTCGCCATGCCCTCACTGCTCTCGGCGTCCACCTCGCCCACCCCGTCCTCGGCGTCCACCTCGTCCTCGGGAACGCCGGCGGACGTCCCGTCCTCGCCCTGGCGGCACGAGCGCCACTGGTTCTCCCCCACCCGGCCCCTCGCCCCGCCGCCGGGCACCCACCCGCTGCTCGGCGCGCACGTCGAGAGCCCGGCCGGACATGTCTGGACGACCACGCTCGACGACCTGTCCGACGTCCCCTGGCGGTTGGACCCGGCGGTGTGGCGGCCGCACGGCCTGCCGGTCATGCCGCTGGCGGCGGTGGCGGCCCTGGCCCAGGCCGCGGCCTTCACCGTGTACGGCCGGGCCGAGCTGGCCGATGTCACGCTGAACGCGCTCCTGCCGTTGCCCGCCACCGTCAGCGTCACCCTCACCACGGGCGGCGAGGTCGAGATCGACGCCAGGAACGCCGCCGGGGCCTGGGTCCGGTACGGGACCGCGAGCATCGTCCCGGGCGCGCCCCCGGTCACGGCCGTACCGAGCCCGGCCGAACTGGCCGGACGGCTCGGCGTCCCGGCCGGTATGCCCGTCGAGGCCGAAGGGCTGGGGGCGGACGGCACCCCGTCCGGGCTGCTGGCCAGGGACGTTCCCTCCACCGCCGTACCGGTCCCTCTGGCGGGCAAGCTCGTGCGGCGCGTCTGGACCCCGGACCCGGGGGGTGACCCGCGTCCGGTACGCGACGCCCGGCCCGAACCGGGCCGGAACCGGCTCGTCCTGGCCGGGGGAGAGGATCCGCGGGTCGCGAGCCTGACCGCGGGACTCGCCGGGGCCGGGCATACCGTCCGCACGCTCGTGATGCCGGGGACCACGCCGCCGGAGCGCGCGCACCCGTCTCTGGTCCCCGCCCAGCGAGCCGCCCCCGAAGGGGGATCGCCGCCTCCGAAGCCGTTCCCGCGACCGGTCCCGGCGACGGGCACGACGGCGGGCACGACGGCGGACACGACGAGTCCGGGGACGAACACGAGGACGAACGGACCGGCGGGCGGGCCGCCGTTCCCGACGGCGGACACCGTCGCGGACACCCTGGCGGGCGCGTGGCCGGACGCGCTGGGTGATGCCGTGGTCGACGGGATGGTCGACGAGGTGGTCGACGAGGTGGTGGTGCTGGTCCCGGCGGGCATGAGCCCGGAGCGGAGCGAGGCGCTGGTCCTGACCGTCGCCGGGATCGTCCGCGTCCTCACCGGCCGCGCGGCGGACGGCGGGGCCGGACCGGGAGCCGACGAAGGAGCGGCCGCACCGGGAGCCGGCGAAGAAGGAGCGGCCGGAAGGGGGCCGGGAGGCCGGGTGCCGCGCCTGAGAATCGTCACCGACAGGGCACAGGCCGTCCTGCCCGGGGAGCCGGGCGATCCGGGGGCCGCCGCGCTGCGCGGGTTGATCCGGGTCCTGGTCTTCGAGCATCCCGAGCTGAGAGCCTGCCTGGTGGACACCGACGACACGGAGTCCCTGCTGGCGGAGCTGCTGGACGACCGTCCCGGGGACGAGATCGCCTGGCGTTCCGGCGTCCGCCACACCGCCCGTCTCGCCGCCGCCCCCGACCTGGCGGGCGGCGCCGGGCGGGGACGTACCGCACCGGACGCGCGGGTCGTACGGCGCGGCGGAGGCTACCTGATCACCGGCGGGTACGGCGGCCTGGGACTGGTGGTGGCCCGCTGGCTGGCCGAGCGGGGAGCCGGGCGGATCGTGCTCGGCGGCCGGTCGGGGCCGTCACCCGAGGGGGTCGCCGAGATCGGGCGGCTGCGCGCGCTGGGCGTCGACGTGCGGGTGGCGACCGGTGACCTGGCCGGCCCGGGGACGGCCGGACGGCTCGTCGGGGCCGTGATCGCCGGAGGGGTGCGGCTGCGCGGGGTGGTGCACGCGGCGGGCGCGCTGGAGGACCGCCTCGTCGCCGCCATGGGCCCGCGGGACCTGCGCCGGGCCTGGTCGGCCAAGGTGCACGGCGGTCTGGCGCTGCACGAGGCCACCCGGGACGCGGACCTGGACTGGTGGGTGGCCTTCTCCTCGGCGGCGGCGCTGCTCGGTTCCCCGGGACAGGCCGCCTACGCCACGGCGAACGCCTGGCTGGACGCCCTCTGCGACCTCCGCAGGGCCGAGGGGCTGCCGGGGACGACGATCAACTGGGGCACCTGGGCCCAGGTCGGCGGGGCCACCGGCGCGGCTCTGCCCGCCGTCTCACCTCTCACCCCGGACGAGGGCGTCGAGGCGCTGGAGGCCCTTCTCCGCGCCGAGGCGGACGCGGCGGGCGTGCTCCGCCTGAACGTGTCCGAGGCCGTCGCGGCCTTTCCCGCTCTCGCGCGCATGCCGTACTTCGCGGACCTCGCGGAGGCCGGAGCGGACGCCGGGGCTGGCACGACCGGAACCGGCCGGCTGGACACCGGGCACCTGGCCGCGATGGAGCCCGCCAGGGCGACCGAGATCGTGGTCGGCCGGGTACGGGAGCGCGCGGCGGCCGTGCTGGGATTCGACGCGGCCTGGCTGCAGTGGGACACGGTGCTGACCGGGGCCGGCCTGGACTCGCTGGCGGCCACGCGGCTGCGCGGCACGATCGAGCACGACTTCGGCGTGGCCGTGCCCGCGGCGCCCATGTTGCAGGGGGCGACGCTCGGGGACGTGGCCCTGTCCGTCGCGGCGGAGCTGGGCCTGCGCGGCGCGGCGGCCCCGGCGCGGCCGGTGGAGCCGAGGGACGCGGCGGAGAGGCGGGTCGTCGCCGCGCTCGCCCGGATACTCGGCCGGGAGCAGGGGGTGACCGAGGAGATCCCGCCCGGCGCCCTGCCGGTCCTGCTGGACGTCCTCGGCGGGGAGACCGGCCGCGTGTTCGCCCTGGACGAGGACACGGGCGGCCCGCGCACCTGTGCCCGGGTGGCCGACCTGGTGCGGGAGATCGACGAGGAGGAGGCCGTCCGGGGCCTGGTGCGCCCGCTCACGCCCGCCGCCCGCGCGTTCCTGGCGACCCGGCACGCGTCCGTGCCCCCGGATCGGGACGCGGGCGCCGGCGCGGAGGCGGGCGAGGCGGGCGAGAGCGCGGAGGTGGGCGCGGGCGGGAGCGCGAGCGCGGGTGAGGACGCGGCTCCCGGGGCGGCGCCGTTGTTCCTGGCGCATCCGGCGGGCGGGACGACCGGCGTGTACGCGCCGCTGGCCGGGCTGCTCGGCGCCGGTCAGGTGGTGTTCGGGCTGGAGAGGCCGGCGGGCGGCTCGGCGGGCGCGCAGGCGTTCGGCCCCGGGGCGGGGGTCGAGGAGCGGGCCGACCGGTACGTGGAGGAGATCAGGAGCGTCCAGCCGTCCGGGCCGTACCGGCTGGGGGGATGGTCGTTCGGCGGGGTCCTGGCGTTCGAGATCGCGCGGCGGCTCGGCGCGGAGAACGTGGAGCTGGTCGCGCTGATCGACTCGGGCCTGCCCGACGAGGTGCCCGAGGCCGAGCGGGCGGAGATCGCGGCGGGACGCTACGCGGACTTCGCCGCCTACCTGGAGGCGACCTACGGGGTGCGCGTCCGGCTGGACCGCGACGAACTGTCGGCCCTGGACGAGACGGGACGGCTCGCGCTCGTCGAGGAGCGCGTGACCGAGTCGGGGGCGCTGGACCTGCTGGGCGCGGCCGTCCTGCGGCACCAGATCACCTCGCACGAGGACACCCTGGCGCTGGAGGCGTACCGGCCGGGGAGCTACCCGGGCCGCGTCGTGCTCTACCGGTCCACCGAGCCGACCCCGTGGGCGGTGGAGGACGTCCGCTACGCGCACGCCGAGGACCCCTCGCGGGGGTTCGGCCCGCTCGCCCCGGCCCTGGAGATCGTCACGATCCCGGGCGCGCACCATCTCAACCTGCTCGACCCGCCGTACGTCGGCATCATCGCCGCTCACCTTGGAGGCCGGACATGACCCTCGCACAGGCCGTCGTCGACGGTGCCGACCCGCGGGAACTGGCACGGCTGGAGGTCCCGTCGACCTTCAGGGCCGCCTACACCCGCAAGGACGAGGTCGGCATGTTCGGTCGCGTCCGGCACGGCGTGGACGGCGTGGACAAGGACATCACCGCCTCCGTGCACGTGGGCGAGGTGCCCATGCCCGAGCTCGGCCCGGACGAGGTGCTGGTCGCGGTGATGGCGAGCGCCGTCAACTTCAACACCGTGTGGACGGCCATGTTCGAGCCGATCCCCACGTTCGCCTTCCTGGAGCGGTTCGGACGCCAGGACCCCCGGCACGACAGGGACTTCCACGTGTTCGGCTCGGACGCCTCCGGGGTGGTCGTCCGCACGGGTCCCGCCGTGCGGCGCTGGAGGATCGGCGACCGGGTCGTCGTCTCTCCCGCGTACGTGGACGAGCAGGACCCGATCACCCACTCCGACTCCATGCTCGGCGCCGACCTGCGCGCCTGGGGGTTCGAGACGAACTACGGCGGGATGGCCGAGTTCGCGGTGGTCAAGGCCACCCAGCTGCTCGCCAAGCCCAGGCACCTGACCTGGGAGGAGGCCGCCTGCAACATGCTGTGCGCCTCCACCGCCTACCGGATGCTCGTCGGCGAGCGCGGGGCCCGGATGAAGCAGGGGGACGTCGTGCTCATCTGGGGGGCGACCGGCGGGCTCGGCGCGTACGGCGTGCAGCTGGTGCGCAACGGCGGCGGCATCCCGGTGGGCGTGGTCAGCTCCGAGGAGAAGGCCGCGCTGCTGCGCCGGATGGGGTGCGAGCACGTCGTGAACCGCTCGCGGTTCGAGCACCTCGACGACGAGAAGGCCTGGCGGAGCTTCGGCGCGGAGGTCCGCCGGCGGGTCGGCGAGGACCCGCACATCGTCTTCGAGCACACCGGGCAGGACACCTTCGGCGCGTCCGTCTACGTCGCGCGGCGCGGCGGCTCGGTCGTCACGTGCGGTTCGTCCAGCGGCTACGCCCACGCGTACGACAACCGCCACCTGTGGATGAGGCTCAAGCGGATCGTCGGCTCGCACGGGGCGAACTACCAGGAGTGCCACGAGGTCAACCGGCTGCTCTCGCTGGGCATGCTGCAACCGACCCTCTCGGCGGTCTACCCGCTCGCCGAGACCGGCGCCGCCGCCCGCGCCGTGCAGCTCAACCGGCACGTCGGCAAGGTCGGCGTGCTCGCCCTGGCCCCCGCCGAGGACCTCGGCGTCGAGGACCACGCGCTCAGGGAACGCATCGGCGAGGACCGGATCAGGCTGTTCCGAGGCTGTACGACCTGAACGCCCGAGGTCAGCCCGCCCCCGCCGTCACGGACTGCCGGGCCCGCAGGACGATCTCCAGCTCGAACCGGATGTCCGGGTCGCTGAGCTGGTCGCCGTAGAGCTCCTCCAGTTGCCGCAGACGGTAGCGCACGGTCTGCGGGTGCACGTGCAGCCTGGCGGCGACCTCGCCGGCGCCCCGGCCGTGCCGCAGCCACGCCAGCAGCGTCTCGGCCAGCCGGTCCTGCTGGCTGGGGCGCAGGTGGGCCAGGGGCGCCAGCCGCACCTCGGTGAGGGCGCTGACCAGCTCCTCGTCCTTGAACACGATCAGCGTGGCCATGTGGTCGGAACAGCGCAGCAGGCCGCGCCGCTCGGTGAGCACGCCGCGCCGTCGCAGGTCGAGCGCCTCCCGCGCCCAGCGCAGCGAGGTGGCGGCGGCGGCCAGCGGGACGGCGGGCCCCACGGCCGCCTTCCAGCCGCGCAGGCCCATCTCCAGGGTCTGCGCCCGTCCGGGACCGCCGGGGTCGGGAACGATCAGGCAGGGGTCCGGCCGGTCGAGGCCGGTCAGCACGTCCGGCGGCAGCGAGGGCGGGCGGTGCCCGCCGGGACGCTCCTCCAGCGCGACGCCGGCCACGACCCTGGGAAGTCGCCACCCGGCGGCCTTGGCGAGGTCGGCGATCGCCTCGGGGGAGGCGGGGTGCTGGCTGAGCAGCAGGTCCATCAGCCGGTGGCGGCGGCGCTCGATCTCACCGGCCGCGCGGGCCCTGGCCTCGTCGTACCCCTCGGCCGCGGCGTCGGCGAGCTGGTCGAGGTAGACGAAGATGGCCTCCCCGAGGTCGTAGAGGTGCTGCGGGGTGAGGCCGAGCTGCTCGGACTGCTCGGTGAGCCGCCGCCAGGCGACGCGGGCGCCCAGGCGCATCGCGGTCTGCAGGGGGTCGAGGTTGCGGCCCTCGTTGGCCTCGCCGCGCCCGATCGTCCGGAAGACGTCGGGGTCCCACGGCGCGCTGGGGTTCTCGATCCGGTCGACGAACTGGCGCAGCGCCTCGTCCACGGCCAGCCGGATGGCCCTGATGTAGTTCTCGTCGGCGGGCCGGGCGTACTCGGGGATCCGCGCCGTGATCTCCTCGATCACCTGGTGCGCGACCTGGGCCAGGCCCGGCCTCAGGAGCTTGGCGGCGTTGGCCGGGGCCGAGCGCCACAGTCGTTGGTCGGACAGGTCCCGGGATCTCGCCTTGCGGCCGTTCGGGGCTGTGGCAGCGATCCGGGTGTGTTCCTTTGTCGCCATGGACCCTCCCGTCGGAGTGCGCCTCAGATTCTCACCTAATTGACACTTTGGACAATTAGCAAACGCTTGTTCTTGTCCCAAATGCAACACCTGGCGAGCTCGACGGAAAAATCTTTCGTGTTCTGGGATTTCGGATCGTTCCACAGGCGCCGGTCCGGACGAATATGTCGATAAGTCCGGCCCGGACCGACACGACGACGAGCCCGATCCGGGTGGGCACGGTGAAAGGCACGATCGGGGCGGGCACGGAGACGAGTCCGGCCCGTCCGGGTACGGCGGCGGGCCCGGCCCGGATGTCCGGGCCGGGCCCGCGCGTGCGTCCGGCGTGAGGTCGTGCGGCCGCCCGTGCCGGAGCCGGCCGCCCGTGCCGGAGCCGGGCGTTCAGCCGACCCGGAGCCGGGCGTTCAGCCGGCCCGGTGCCGGCTGAGGAAGCCGGCGAACTCCTCCAGGGAGATGAGGCCGTCACCGTCCAGGTCGATCCTGGCGACGGCCGCCTCGGCCGCCTCCGGGGTGATCGGCTCGCCGAGCACCTCCATGAGACGGCTCAGCTCGGGGACCGAGATGAGGCCGTCACCGTCGACATCGACGATCTGGAACGTTGTCGCGTAGTCGTCGTCCGCCACGATTGCGTCCGCCTTCCGGCAGCAGGGAAATCAGATGCGACGCACACTAGCGGGCCCCGGGACGGTCACCGCCCCGAGGGCGCGGGATTCCGTCTCCCGCGCCCCGCGCCCCGCATCCCGGAGAACGTCCGCGAGCGAGGAACGTCCGCGAGCGAGGACCGCCCGCGAGCGGAGACCGCCCGCGAGCGGAGACCGCCCGCGAGCGTGTGGACCCGTCAGACCACCGCGCCCGACCCCTCGCGGGGGCGGGCCGGACGGCGGCCCTTGGGCCGGGGCGGCGTGCCCGGACGGCGGCGCTCCAGCTCGATCGCCAGCGGTCCCGCGACCAGCGCCGAGGAGAGCGTCCCGACGACGATCCCGATCAGCAGCGCCACCGCGAAGTCGGTCAGCGAGTCGCCGCCGAGCACCGCCAGCGCCGCCAGGATGAACAATGCGCCCAGGCCGGTGTTGACCGTGCGGGGCACGGTCTGCAGGATCGCGGTGTTGACCACCTCGCCGAACGCCGCCTTCGGCCGCGCCCCCCACAGCTCGCGGACCCGGTCGAAGACCACGACCTTGTCGTTGACCGAGTAACCGACCACGGTGAGCATCGCGGCCAGGAACACCCCGTCGATCGGCTTGCCCAGCCACGCGAACGCGCCGATCACCACGGCCACGTCGGCGACCAGCGCCAGCACCGTCGCCATGCCGAACGTCCAGCGGAACCGGAAGGCGAGGTAGCCGAGCTGCGCCAGGAGCGCCACCCCCAGCGCGATCAGCGCGTTGCGGCGCAGTTCCTCGCCCAGGCTCGGCCCGATGAGCTCGTCGCGCTCCTTGACGACCTGGGCGCCCCCGCTCTCCAGCGCGTTCTCGATCCTCACCACCTCGGCGGGGCTGATCTGGCCGGTCCGCACGGAGATGCCGTCGCCGGAGGTCTGCACCACCGCGTTGGGGAAGCCCGCCCGGCCGACGAGCTCGCGGGCGGCGTCGGCGGTCATCGGGGTGCTCGTCGTGTACTCCACGAGCCGGCCGCCGGTGAACTCCACGCCGAAGTCGAGCCCGCGGATCGCGACCCCTGCCACGGACGCGGCCACCAGCACGCCGGTCACCGCGTAGTACACGGCGCGGCGCCCCATCAGGTCGGGCTTGCGTGCGTTCAGCCAGGTGCGGACGCGCCCGATGCCGGCCAGACCGGTGATCTTCGGCCGGGAGGCCACGGCGGAAAGGCCCACCGCCCACTGGGCCAGGACGCGCGTGATGACCATGGCGGTGATCAGCGAGGCGATCACGCCGATGCTCAGCGTGACGCCGAAGCCGCGCACCGGACCGGACGCCAGCATGAACAGCAGTCCCGCGGCGAGCAGGGTGGTGATGTTGGAGTCGGCCACCGCGCTCCACGCGTTGCGGAACCCCTTCTCCAGCGCGCTCCGGAACACCGGTTCGGCCGCGTACTCCTCGCGGGCCCGCTCGAAGACCAGCACGTTGGCGTCGACCGCCATGCCGATGGCGAGCACGAAGCCCGCCAGCCCCGGCAGGGTGAGCGTCGCGCCCAGCCCGACCAGCGCCGCGTACGAGATGAGGGCGTAGCAGGCCAGCGCGGCCGCGGCGATGAGACCCACCAGGCGGTAGGTCACGATGATGAACAGCGCGGTGAGTGCGATGCCGATGACCGCCGCCTGCGCGCTGGCCGCGATCGCCGCCGAACCGAGCGTCGGGCCGACGGTCCGCTGCTCGATGATCTCGACGGGCACCGGCAGCGAACCGCCCTTGATCAGCAGGGCCAGGTCGCCGGCCTCCTCGGCGGTGAAGTCACCGGTGATCTGGGTCGAGCTGCCGGGCAGGCCGACGTTGCAGGCCACGTCCTCGTTCACCTGGGGCGAGACGATGACCTTGTCGTCGAGCACGATGGCGACCCTGCGCTTGGGGTCGCCCGGTGAGGCGCAGGCGGCCTTGCCGGTCAGCTTCGCCCACGCGGCCCGGCCGCTGTCGCGGAAGTCGACGGTGACGAACCAGGCGGTGCCCTGCTGCGGGTCGATCCCGGCAGCGGCGTCGCCGACGCCGTCGCCGGTCAGGGCGGCCGGCCCGATCTGCACCGGAAGGCCGCGGTCGTCGGGCAGGATCTGCTCGCCCTTGCCCGGCTTGGTCCCGGACGCCGGGTCGGGGGCGCCGAGCACGGGATGGAAGGTGAGCTGCGCGGTCTTGCCGATGACCTCGGCGGCCTTGGTCGGGTCCTGCACGCCGGGCAGTTCCACGATGATGCGCCGCTCGCCGGAGCGGGCCAGCGGCGCGTCCGCCACGCCGAGCGCGTCGGCGCGGCGGCGGAGCACCTCCAGGGTGCGGTCGGTGGCCGCGGCGTCGGCCTTGACGGTCGGTGAGTCCCTGGTCTCCAGGACGAGCTGGGTGCCGCCGCGCAGGTCGAGACCCAGGCGTGGCGACATGGTGAACGCGATGAAGAGCGAGGCGGCGATGACCGCGAGAGCGGCGATCGCGCGTACCACCGGGGCACGCGACATGAGAGCCTCCACAGGCTTGGACGTGGGAACGTCCCCGGGAACGGCTCCGGGCGCGGCTTGCGCGCGCCTCGTACGCGTCCGGGGGACGGCTTTCCGGTACGGCTTCGAACACGGACTCGAACACGATTCGGGGTGCGATTCCGGGTACGGCTGCGGGTACGGCGAAGGCACCCCGGGCGAGGCCGGGGTGTCTCAGCTCGCTGTGGAGGCGGGTGGTGCCCGGCCGGGCCTGACGAGCAGGGCCGCGAGCGAGCGGCTGTCGTCGTCACCGGCCGGGCGGGAGATCGTGCCGGAGGGTTCGGAAGGGTGCCACGGGTCCGCAGGTGGGGCCGCGGAGGGGGCGCCGTTCCCGCCGCCCAGGCCGATCCCGAGAGCGGTGAGGGCGGTGACCAGGACGCCGCGCCCGCTGTCGGAGACCGGGCGGGACAGGCGGCGGTGATCGCCCGAGGAGTGGGTGGCGGTGGGCTGCCGCGACGGGGCACCGGCGCCGGTGACACCGCCCGCGCCGGCGCCGCCGAGGGCGCCGAGGGCGCCGAGGGCGCTCCCCGCGCCGCCGGAGACGAGCAACGGAAGCAGCAACGCGAGCAGCCAGCCCAGGGGCGCGCCGCGCCGTGGCTGTCGCATGATCTCCTCCTGGCCGTCCCGTCCACGGTAGCCGGTCGGGGACCCGCGAGGGCGCGATCACCCCCGGACCCGCCGGAAGCGCTCATAAACACCCCACGCCGGGGTAGGGCGAACGCATGCGAATGACCTACACGGCCGATCTCTGGTGGAAGAACGCCGTCGTCTACTGCCTGGACGTCGAGACGTACAAGGACGGGAACGGTGACGGCATCGGGGACTTCCGGGGCCTGACCCAGCAGATCGATCACCTCGACCGGCTGGGGGTGACCTGTATCTGGCTGATGCCGTTCTTCCCCAGCCCGAGCCGCGACGACGGCTACGACATCAGCGACTTCTACTCGGTCGACCCGCGCCTGGGCACCCTGGGTGACTTCGTGGAGTTCATGCGCACCGCCAGGGACCGCGGCATGCGGGTGATCGCCGACCTGGTGGTCAACCACACCTCCGATCAGCACCCCTGGTTCAAGGAGGCCCGCGCGAGCAAGAAGTCCGCCAAGCGCGACTGGTACATCTGGCAGGACGAGCCCGGCCCCGTCGACCCCAAGGCGATCGTCTTCCCCGACAAGGAGGACAGCCTCTGGGAGCTGGACAAGAAGACCGGCCAGTACTACTACCACAGCTTCTACAGGTTCCAGCCCGACCTGAACACCGGCAACCCCGAGGTCCGCGACGAGATCGCGCGCATCCTCGGCTTCTGGATGGAGCTGGGCCTGTCCGGCTTCCGGGTGGACGCGGTGCCGTTCCTCATCGAGGGCATCGGCGGCGACCCGCACGAGTTCCTGGCCGACCTGCGGGCCTTCATGAACCGCCGCGACGGCTCCTCGATCCTGCTGGGCGAGGTGAACCTGCCCTACCCGGACCTGATGAAGTTCTTCGGCGACGCCGGAAACGGCGACGAGATCACCATGTGCTTCGACTTCATCGCCATGCAGCGCTTCCACCTGGCGATGGCCCGCGAGAACCCGGAGATCCTCGCCGACGCCCTGCGCGACCGGCCCAAGCCACCCGACGACTCGCAGTGGGCGATGTTCGTCCGCAACCACGACGAGCTGACGCTGGACAAGCTCACCGAGGCGCAGAAGCAGGAGGTCTTCGACGCCTTCGGCCCGGACAAGGACATGCAGGTCTACGACCGGGGACTGCGCCGCAGGCTGCCCCCGATGCTCGGCGGCGACATGCGCCGCCTCAAGCTCGCCTACAGCGTCCTGTTCTCGCTGCCGGGCACGCCGGTGCTCTTCTACGGCGAGGAGATCGGCCTGGGCGAGAACCTGGAGGCCGAGGGGCGGATGGCGGTCCGCATCCCCATGCAGTGGTCGTCCGGCGGCGGTTTCTCGCCGGACCCGAAGACCCGGGTGGCCTCTCCCACCGGCGAGTTCGGCCCGCAGAACGTCAACGTCGAGAGCCAGCGCCGCGACCCCGACTCGATGCTCCGCTGGGTCATGCTGCTGATCGAGCGCTACCGCGAGTGCCCCGAGCTGGCCTGGGGCGAGTACACCATCCTGGACGCGGGGGACACCGCCGTGCTGGCCCACCGGGCCGACGCCGAGGGCGGCACCGTGGTCGCCGTCCACAACTTCGCCGGACGCAAGGCGGAGGTGGAGCTCGTGCTGGAGGGGCTCGAGCACTGCGAGATCCTGGTCGACCTGCTGGTCGACGGCACCGTCGACCTGCCCTCCGACGGCAAGGTGAAGTTCACCCTGGAGCCTTACGGGACGCGCTGGTTCCGCTCCTCCGTCCCCGATGTGGCCCCGGAGGAGACCTCGGCCAAGCGCTGACGCCGCCGTGTCGGGCGGGCGTTCGGGGTGTCCTCTCGGTCATCCTGGAGGGCATGAGCTCCATCAGCCCCGCGCGCCCGGCCCCGGCTGCGGCCCCGTCCCCGGCCTCGGGGGCGGGGTCGCCTCCCGCCTACGTCTACGACCTGGCCGAACTCGACGCCCACGTCCGGGCCGTCCGCGCCGCTCTGGGGGACGTCGAGCTGTACTACGCGGTGAAGGCCAACCCCGACCCCGAACTGCTGCGCACGCTCCTGCCGTACGTCGACGGCTTCGAGGTCGCCTCGGGCGGCGAGCTCGCGCACGTCAGGGAGCATTTCCCGCAGGTGCCCGTCGCGCTGGGCGGCCCGGGGAAGACGGACGCCGAGCTGCTGTCCGACGTCACCCGGCTGCACGTGGAGAGTCCCGGCGAGCTGCGACGGCTGCTCGCCTCCGGCCGCCCCGCCGACGTGCTGCTCCGGGTGAACCTGGACATCTCCATCGAGGGGGCCGCGCTGGCGATGGGCGGTGGGGCCACACCGTTCGGGATGGATCCCGCGGGCGTCGACGAGTGCGTCGCGCTGCTCCGCTCCCAGGAGGCCGTACGGCTGCGCGGGGTCCACGCCCACCTGGCCAGCGGGCTCGACGCCCCCCGGATGCTGGAGCTGGCCGCGGTGATCCTCGACTACGCGCGGACGCTGGGGGTCACCGAGATCAACCTCGGCGGCGGCATGGCCGTCTCCTACACCGACCCCTCCCTCCGGTTCGACTGGCAGGCCTACGGCCGGGGCCTGGCCGCCCTCCGCCGCCCCGGCGAGACGCTCCGGATCGAGCCGGGCCGGTCGCTGACCGTCTACTGCGGGCGCTACGTGACGCACGTCATCGACGTCAAGCGCGTGCACGGCGAGCTGTTCGCGATCGTGGCGGGCGGCACCCACCACCTGCGCACCCCCGCGACCAAGGGGCACGACCAGCCGGTGCTCGTGCCGCGCACCGGCGAGCCGATCACGATCGTCGGCCAGCTCTGCACCCCCAAGGACGTGCTGGCCCGCCGCGTCCCGATCGCCCTGAAGGCCGGGGACCGCGTCGAGTTCACCATGGCGGGCGCCTACGCCTGGAACATCTCCCACCACGACTTCCTGATGCACCCCAGGCCGACCTTCCACTACCTGCACCGGCCGGAGCCGTCCTGAACCGCCCGAAGACATTCTTGAGGCGATTTTCCCGAAACGGCCGCGCTTCTCCGTGAACATGAATGCGACGAGACTTTTACCTGGTCGGCGTATATGGCGGACGCTTTTCCGCCGAGGTGCGGCGGATAGGATTGCGCCACTTCAGTGCTTTCCTCGAAACCGTCGAGGAGACGCGCCGGGAAAAGGGGAATCGCATGTTCAAGAACAAGAGGGCTCTCGCGCTGGCGGGGGTGGCCGTGATGGCCGGCCTCGCCGCAGGACCCGCCTGGGCCGGGGACAAGGGGACGGGCGCCGCCGTCCCGATCAAGGTGACGGCCCCGTACGCGCAGGCGGCCGCCGTGGTCAACGCGGACGGGAGCCTCAACCGCGCCAAGGGGATCAACGCCGTCACCAAGCCCGGCGTCGGGCAGTACTGCGTCGAGCTGGAGGACAAGGACCTGGACATCACGAAACTCGTTCCTTCGGCCACCCTGCAGTACACGTCCTTCGAGTACGGAATTCGTATCTCCATGTGGCCGCACCCCGCCTGCGGAACCCAGAAGAACACTTTCCACGTCATCACCGGGATGCCGAACAAGTGGGAGGACAGGGCGTTCTCCTTCGTCGTCATGTGACCCTCGGCCGTTTCACGGTTCCGCGGCGCTCGTGCGACCCTCGGCCGCTCCACGGTTCTCAGGTGCCGTGCCGGCCGGTGCCGACACGACGACCTCCGGCCCCCTGTCCCCCCGGGGGCGGGCCGACGCCCCCTTCTCCCGCCGGGCCACGCGGACGCGAACACGGGCGAGGTTTGAACGTTTCATCCTCCTGGCGGCGAACGGCCAGCTCATCGCCCCCCGCCCGGGCATCACTGTTGTTCCTGACCGGTGGTTAGGAGATGGTGGGCGCCCGTATGCACCCTTAACCCAGGAGGAGACCCGTGCAGACGCCCCCCCGCACATTGCTCCGAAGTCTGCTCGCGATCGTGGGCGCGCTGGCGCTGGTCGTCACCGCGTTGGTCGTACCCGCGTCGGCGCACGGCTCGGTGAGCGACCCCCCGACCCGCAACTACGGCTGCTGGGAGCGCTGGAGCAGCGACTTCCAGAACCCGCAGATGGCCACCCAGGACCCCATGTGCTGGCAGGCCTGGCAGGCCAACGTTCAGGCCATGTGGAACTGGAACGGCCTGTACCGCGAGGGCGTGGCCGGTAACCACCAGGCGGCCATCCCCAACGGCCAGCTCTGCAGCGGCGGCCTCGCCGAGGGCGGCCGCTACGCGGCGATGGACGTCCCCGGAGCGTGGAAGACGGTCGACAAGCCCGCCCGCTTCACCCTGAACCTCCTGGATCAGGCCCTGCACGGCGCGGACTACATCCGCGTGTACGCGACCAAACAGGGCTTCAATCCAAAGACACAGCGTCTGGGCTGGGGTGACCTGGAACTGGTCGGCCAGACGGGCCGCATTCCCACGGGCGCCACGACCCCCGTCGAGGTGAACGCCCCGGGCCGTTCCGGTCACCACATCGTGTTCACGATCTGGCAGGCCAGCCACTCCGACCAGTCGTACTACTTCTGCAGCGACGTGAACTTCACGGGCTCGAACCCCACCCCCACTCCGACCCCGACGCCCACGCCGACCCCCACGCCCACCCCGACGCCCACGCCCACGCCCACGCCGACCCCGACTCCCACCCCGACCCCCACTCCCACCCCGGGTCAGGGCTGCTCGGCCACGTACCGTGTCGTGTCCACCTGGGGCGGCGGCTTCCAGGCCGAGGTCAACGTCGTCGCCGGCGCGGCCCCGATCTCCGGCTGGACGGTCAACTGGACGTACGGCGGCGGGCAGACGGTCAGCTCGGCGTGGAGTGCGACGGTGACGAGCAGCGGATCCGCGGTGACGGCCCGCAACGTCGCGTACAACGGCTCGCTCGGTGCCGGAGCCTCGGCGACGTTCGGCCTGCTCGCTTCCGGCACGCCCGGCACCGCGCCGACGCTGACCTGCGGCTCCGCCTGATCACACGAGGAGCGGTGACCCGCGGGTCCGTCCGATCGCCTGAGGGGCGGTACCCGCGGCTCCGTCCGATCACCTGAAGGTCCGTAGCCGCCCGCCGGTCGTCCCGGCGGGCGGGTGCATGTCACCCGCCATCTTCGCGACCGGTGTCTCCCGGCGCCTCCCTCCGACCTGAGGGGGAAGGCCGTCGCCCTCGACGCCAGCACCCCCGGTGAGGGCTGGACCTGCTTCGGCGACGCCGGCATCGAGGACGGCAAGTGGATCGGCCACTGGGCGCCGGGCGCCGACGAGACGCTGCTCACCCAGGAGGTCGGCCACCCCGTGGCCGCCGGCAGCCGGCTCGTCCTGCAGATCCACTACAACCTGCTCGCCGTCCAGGGCGGGACGACGGGCAGCGGCCGGTCGTCCATCCGCCTCCGGTTCGCCGACGGGGCGTCCGAGCTCACCGCGCTGGAGACCAGCCAGCTCATCGCCCCCATCGAGCTGCCCTGCACCTCGCGGGAGTCGGGCCCGCTCTGCGACCGTGCCGCCGCCGTCGAGGACCTGGCCCGGCGCTTCGGCGACCAGGCGCGGGAGGCGCCGGCCGAGCTAGCCGGGCTGTGCAACGGCGGAACGCCGCCACCGGCGGGCGACCACCCATGACGCGGGTCTGCGCGCGATGCTGCCCGCCCTGAAGGACGCGGCCCCCCGGTACGTCGTCTGGGGCGAGGGCACCGGCGACGAGATGTGCCTGGGCCTGGTCCTCTGGACCCCCGGCGCGTAGGACGGCCCCCTCCGCCGGGGCGGGGGGCGCCTCCGGTTAGGGCAGAGGCGCCCGATGCTCGTATGCTGCCCTTCGTCGTTTTCCGCGCAGCGTCCAAGGGAGAGCCCGCCGTGTACAAGGAGTTCGCGATCGAGGTCGTGGTCTGGCTGATTCCCGTCGCCGTGCTGCTGGGGCTCGCCTTCATGATCACTGCCTGACCCGGGCCGGGCTCAGTGCTCGGCCAGGACGATCACCGAGTCGCCCGGCCCGAGCCGGAGCGGACGTGACCTGTCCGGGTTGAGGACGACGCCGAAGTGCGGCGCCTCGTTCAGGTGATCCGCCAGGCGGTAGCCGATCGCGGTCTCGCCCCGGCGGCGGGCCGACTCGATCACCGAGGCGAAGTCGACCGGCGCCCCCGGACGGACGTACCGTTCCGCCGGGCGCGGGTAGATCTCCGAGCCACGGGG
>NZ_JBFABE010000055.1:32041-53419 GCF_040640155.1 Streptosporangium sp. NPDC023615 | reverse complement strand
CCGTGTGCGGGAGAACCGCATGCACGGTTCGAGGTGGCGGGAGCTGGAAACGGAGCCACGAACCTGGTCATGGTCACTGAGGTGGCACACCCGTCCGGGAAACCGGCGGAATCGAAGGCCTCAGGCCCTACTGCCAGGAGACACCACCGCGCCAGCTCCCGACCCTACAACCTGATGGTGCTGGTCAGCGTTGGTGTAAGGAGGGTAGGGCTCGCCGGTGCTGCATGAGCTGACCGCAGCCCGGCGGATCGGCATGATCGACGCTCTCAGCGGCGTCGGCATTCGGGAACCATGGCCCGCCGCCGGCACCGTGCCCGGCTACCTCGCTCGCCTGATCTTCAGGTTCAGGATGGCGGTGCCGTCGGTGATGTCCTCGACAGTCACCAATTGCTCGGCGAACCCAGGGGTACTAACCGGTGGTCCAAAGCACGATTCGATGATCCATGAACCGATGCTGCTGCCCTCGGAGAAGGCAACCGTGCAGCCCTTCTTGACGGTCACGCGCAGAGTACGCGTAGCGGAGGGTACGAATATCTCAACGCCGTCGGCCCCCACCTTCTTTATCCTGAAGGAACTGAAGTCGAGCCGAGCGTCGGACAACTTGATCGTGACCGGTTTGGACACGGCGATCTCACACTCACCGTCAGAACAGGCCTTGTAGTTCGTACCGTTCCGGGCGCTGGGCCGTGTCGGGGTCGGGGTCGGGGTCGGGACAGGCCCGGTCGCCGAACTGCTGGTCGGGGAACCGGTGCCACCGACCTGGGAGTTGCCGCAGCCCACCGAGACAACCGCCGTCAGGAACGCACATGCTGCGGCGGTTAGATGACGGAACGTCAGGGTTGTCATGCCGCCATGCTGCACCGATCTCACCGGGACCGGTCCCGAGAACCCACAACAGGTAACGAGTATGTGATATACGCCGAACCTGACCTACGGCTGTGCCCCTACCACGTTCGTCGAGGCGGTCGTGGTCGCGATCGGTCATCGCCGCACGGGCGTGGCCACCGCGATCATGCGGCGACTGCTCGGTGACGCTCGGTCCGCGGGATGCAACAAGGTCCAGCTCCTGTCCCACAAGCGCCATGCCGCCGATGGTGCCCACCGCCTCTACACCTCGCTGGGCTTCGAGCCGGAAGCGGAAGGGTTCCGGCTCTATCTCCAGGAGGTTCCCGCCGCCGTTCGGGCCGCCAGGGCGGCACAGCGCTGAGAACCGGTCTCCTGAGACCAGAAGGACCCTGGAGAGTCCCCGAGGTCCTGGTCGTACGGCAGGCATGTCATGCGGTGAGCGCGTCACCGATTCGCTTGTTCGCCGCGTCCTTCTGACCGTCGGGGCACTTGACGCGGACCCGCAGCAGGACGTCCACGCTGTGCCCGGCCCGCTACGCCACGTCAGGAGCCGAGACGCCGGCGTTGAGCCAGAGGGGGACCGTGGCCGTCACCGGTGCATCCATCTACTGCTGAACAGCGTTCTGTACTGCGACGGCACATGACGTGGCAAGAGGCTCGCTCCATGGCTGTCGGCGGCAGCCACTACCATCCGGGCCGATGCTGTATTTCGAAGGAGTTGCCCGTGGGTGCCAAGGACTGGATGTTGATCTATTCCGATGGTGACATCCGATCGATCCTGCAGTCCGCGCCTTCCATCGACAGGGAGGCGACGAGAACTCTGGTCAGACGGCTCTACCCCGATCACCGAATTACCGAGATCCAGGACGGCACCCTGTCCGAGCAGGCCAACCCGCCGGACCGCCACGTCTACGCGGGCTGCTTTCCAGGGCTCACCGTGGTGTGCACCGGTGACGTCGCGCTGGACAGGCCCTCCGAACTGGGCCGGAAGTTCCTCGATGAGGCGGCGGGCCGGACCGTCTGTCTGCACGCGATGCACAGCGCGGTGGATTGGTTCGCCTACGCGGTCTGGGACGGTGACGGCGGCCTACGGCGCGCGCTCAGTCTGGCTCCCGACCACGGTGTCATGGAGAACGTCGGCGTTCCCCTGGTCTTCGAAGCGCCGTACTGGGCCGGCGATCGACCGGTCGACAGCGACGGCGAGGCGCCCTACCCGTTGGCGTTTCATCCGTTGGAACTCGCCGAGGACGCGCTACGCGCCCTCTTCGGCTTCAACTACGAAGGTCTCTGCTTCGATGACGACCCGGATCTCGAAGACATCGTGCTCGCCGGCTTCGTCGTACATCCCGTGCTCGACAACTGAAGTCGTGGCCTGCCATGCCACCGGAGAATGATCGGGTAACGCGGTCTTCTGCCGTGAGGCGTGAGCGTCGCCTGGTTCGGAACGGTCGGAACCGTCAATCACGCCCTGGGACTCGACGCCGGGCGCCATAGAACATCACCGGATCATTCTTGTGCCGGTGCGCCGAGCGAACTGGCCGGTCGGGAACTTCATGATTGTTAAGGCACGTCAGGTGAGTAGGCTGACTGCGGTTGCCCGTCACCGAGAAGGAGCCGCCGATGACCACCGACCCGACGATGGCCCGGATCGGCCAGGGGGTGGACCTGCATCACCGTCAGGGGCGGCGTGACGTCGCTCGCGACGTGTTCGCGCGGATCTGGGATGACATCGGCGGCGAGCAAGGCGACCCGCTGCATGTCTGCGTCCTCGCCCACTCGATGGCCGATGTCCAGGACGACGTGAACGAGGAGCTGATGTGGGACCTGCGAGCGCTCGCCGCCGTCGACCTGGTCACCGATGAGCAGGTGGCGCGGGCCGGGGTGCCGCTCTCGGTGGCCGGCCTGTATCCGTCGCTGCACCTGAACGTGAGCGACTGTTACCGCAAGCTGGGCGATCTCGACCGCGCCCGAGAGCACCTGCGGCAGGCGCGAGCCGGGATCGGCGCACTGGGGGACGACGAGTACGGAAAGCTCATCAAGGGCGGCCTGGAGCAGATAGCCGAACAGCTGGATGACGCCGTCTGACCGCGTCCCGGCGATTCACGGTGACTCCGATCCCGGTTCGGCGACCGCGTTTCTTTCGATTCGGTACCGGTTGCTCCGTTTTCAATGATTGTGAATGTACGGACTATCGTAAGATCGCCCTTCGTGTTGACTTTCACCGAGCTTCTCGCAGGCGTTTTTGGCATCGGGGCGCTCGCTCTCGTCGGCGGCGGATTCCAGGCCGGAGGCAACGAACAATGGCGTCACCTCGGTGGTCCGTTCACCATGGCCCTTGTGGGGGTCGGCTTCATGCTTTCCGTCGGTGTCGTCGCGCTCGCCGAGCTGTCGGATCTGGAGCAACTGCCTCCGACGAGGGCGCTTCGGCTCTGGGTCGAGCGTGAGGAGCCGGCGCCGGGGACGTAGGCGACCGAGGTGGGACCGATCTTTCCGTCTGTCCCATCCGGCAGAACCCGGCGGGGCCGTTCGCGCGTCGATCAGCCCTCGAACGACACGGTGGCCGACCGGTACCGGGTCCCGCCGTTCTCGTCCCCTGTGGCGGGTACGACCGGTCAGGACCTTGCCGTGATCGGCCTGCCGGTCGTCGCCGGGGGCCGAAGGTCAGTCGTCGTGGGTGAGGAGGTCGCCCGGCTGGCACCGGAGCTCGCGGCAGATCGCGCTCAGCGTGGAGAAGCGGATCGCCCTTGCTCTGCCGTTCTTGAGGATGGACAGGTTGACGATCGTCACCCCGACCCGGTCCGCCAGTTCGGTGAGCGTCATCCCTCGCTCCTGGAGCAACCGGTCCAGATGCGTTCGGATGTGATGATCCGTGTCCGGAGACATGTCAGACGAGCCCTCTCACGTCCTCACGCAGGCGGGTTCCCTTCCTGAAGATCGCCCCCAGTGCGGCCAGGAGGAGAGCGAACCCGAGGGGAGCGGGAGCGAACGGCCAGTCGGTGTCGATCATCCCCTCGGCCGGAGTGCCGTCGACGGTGATCACCGCCACCCAGGTCCTGAGCGGCTCGGCGATCAGGCCGTATCCCGCGACGCAACCCGCCATGGTGAAGATGCGACGGGCGTTGCGCGGCACGAAGGGGTCACCCGCCCTCAGGGTGCGGGCGACCCGCCACAGGAGAAAGGTGATGACGGCGGTCAGCAGCGTCACCACCACCGACGGCATGTGCAGGAGAAGAACCTGCGACCTCTCCGCACGGTCGAGCAGGACGTGGGCGCTGTGGTCCAGTCCGATCCTCAGTGGCCCGACCTGCCGAGGTGCGGTGAAGGGCCACTCCACCAGTTGGGGGATCTGCATCGAGGCGGGGCCGTGGAAGATCCCCGCGGCCATTCCCAGCGCGCCGATCGAAGCGATGACGGCGATCGCGAATGCCAGGTAGATCAGATTTTCGAAGATCGCCCACCAGGCGCGGGCGGTCCGGACCCGCAATGACGTCGACACCGCGAGACCTCCGTCCTCGATTGTCGATATTAACGATAAACGATAAACCGTGCCGACCGAAGGGCTCATGGGGAATTCGCTTCCTCCGTGTTCCGCGGCCGGGCGGCAGGACCGGGGGCTCGACGGTCGCCGCGCATTTCGGCGGTGAGCCGCGGGCCACGGTGACCGTCTCCCGAAAGTGCCGGTTGCCCGGCCCGGAACGCCGCCGGCAGGATCTCGCCATGCCCGCCTTCTCCGCACGTGACGGAAACGACCTCGCCTACCACGCGTTCGGTGAGGGCGCCCCGGTGATCTGCCTGCCGGGCGGCCCGATGCAGGACTCGGCCTACCTCGGTGACCTCGGTGGCCTGTCGGCGCACCGCCGGCTGGTCATGGTGGACCCTCGGGGCACCGGCGGGTCCGCGGTACCGGCCGACGCCGCCTCCTACCGCTGTGACCGGCTGGTCGACGATGTCGAGGCACTGCGTGAGCACCTCGATCTCGACCGGCTGGACCTGCTCGCGCACTCCGCCGGCGCGAACCTCGCGGCGCTGTACGTGGCCCGCCACCCGGAACGCGTCGGCAGGCTCGCTCTGATCACGCCGAGCACCCGGGCCGTCGGCATCGATGCCACGGGGGAGAGCCGGCTCGCGGTCGCGAGGCTCCGCGAGGACGAGCCCTGGTTCGACGCGGCCTTCGCCGCTCTTGAGGCCGTCGTGGCAGGCAACGCCACCGGCGCCGGCCGGGCGGCCGTCGACCCCTTCTTCTACGGCCGATGGGACGCGGCGGCACGGGCTCATCAGGCGGCCCAGGACGCACACCGGAACACCGAGGCCGCGGCCGCCTTCGGCGCCGAGGGCGCCTTCGACCCGCGGGCCACTCGCGCGGCACTGGCCGCGTTCACCGCGCCGGTTCTGCTGCTCGCCGGAGAGGTCGACCTGAACACGCCCCCGGACGTCGCGGCCGAGTTCGCCGAGCTGCTCCCGAACGCCACGTTCGTCGTCCAGCCGGGAGCGGGCCACTTTCCATGGCTCGACGACGCCGACCGGTTCGTGGCGACGACCGCGGCGTTCCTGGGATGAACAACGGCGTCGCACGAGGCGCCGGTACCGGTCGTCCGTCTCGTTCACGCGTCGTCCTCGCTCGGCCTCCGGAACGCCCGAGGGATTTCGCATTCCTGCGTGTCCGCGAGCGACCGCGCGATTTCAGGCCTGTACGACCCGCGCTTCGCATTCCGGCCCCGCCGAGCCGCTGAAATCGCTCGGCCCGTGAACAGGCGTCGCCGTTTTCGGCCGATGCGATCAGGAGCCGGGCGGGACCGATACACGGCGTCGACGCGAATCGCGACCGCCCGGCGTCCCGGCGACCGTGACAGGAGTCCGCGTCAGTCGTGGTCGGTGCACGTCGCGTACCAGTCGCCGGTCACGTGGCTGTACGAGGACACGCCGAGGTCCTCCACGCGTCCGTCCGGGACATGGGCGAATCCGCACGTGACGAGCATCCCGCCCGAACCGGCGACACCAAGACGCGTGACCCCCTTCCAGCGCTGCGCCTTCTCGATGGTGAACAGGCCGGCACGCTCCTGCCCGGACGACCAGCGTTCCCGTTCGGGGAGCGACCGCGCGTAGCCGGTGAGAGCGGGCTCGGAGATCAGGAAGGCCGTCCGCATCGGAAGCTCGGAGCTCACCAGGGCGAATGTGAGTGTCCCGATGAGCGGCGTCGCGACGATCCAGGGGCTGCGCCTGTGGTGGCTGTCCCGGGCGATGAGGAGGGAGAGCCAGATGAGGCCGGCCAGGAGCCAGGCGGGAACGGCGAGGAGAGCCAGGAGGTGATTGCCGCCGGGATACGCCGACGCGAGGAGCGTCAGGACGGCACTCGCGGTGGCGGGGCCGAGGAAGAACGCCGATCGCCGCCACCGGCTCGCATTCGGTGCCCGACGCCGGAGATTCGCGACGGAGGAAACGGCCATGCGAAGAACCCTAACGGGTGGGAAGGGCGACGCCCGGAATACCTGCCGATCGGGTCATGCAGTGGAATGCAGTGGAATGCGCTGTCCTAGGCTTGGCGCATGCCGGAATTCGAGATCGTCACGCATGTCATGGCGCCGCCGGAACGGGTCTTCGACATCTCGCTGGACGTGGACGTCCACCTGGCGTCGATGGCGGGGTCCTCCGAGAAGGCGGTCGGCGGTGTGACGGGCGGCGGCATGGGGCTCGGCGACACCGTCACGTGGCGGGCTCGGCACTTCGGCGTTCGCTGGCGGATGACGTCCACGATCAGCGCTTACGACCGCCCCGGCCGTTTCGTCGACGAGCAGGTGTCGGGTCCCTTCGAACGCTGGTACCACGCCCACTTCTTCCGGCCTGACGGACACGGGGGCACGGTGATGCGCGACGTCGTCGAATTCGCCGCGCCTTTCGGCCCTTTCGGGAGAATCGCCGAGACATCGGTTCTCCGTCGTTACATGCCCAGGTTGATCGAGGCTCGGAACCGGTACGTCAAGCAGGTCGCCGAGACCACGTTCACGGCGGAGTGAGGATTTCCCCGGACCGCCCGAACGGGCGAGCGCGAACCAGGCGGACGCGTCCGGACGCCCCGGCGGCCGGGCAGCGGCGGCGCGAGCCCCGAGTCGCCGAGCGCCCACCCGCCGGAGCGCGGCGCCTCCTGTGACGATGCCGCGCTCGACCGGATCGTGCTGCGCCAGGCGCCGGCCGGGCTGACGCCCGAGCAGCGCGCCGTGATCGTGCTGCGCTTCCGGGAGGACCTCACCGAGACGCAGACGGCCGAGATGCCCGGCCGCTCGGTGGGCAACGTCAAGAGCCGGGCCCACCACGCGCCGGCCCGGGACGCGTCAGGAGAGGGCGCGGAGTCGGCCGGAGGGGCGGCTCCGGAGGCGATCGATGTTCCGGGCCGTCTCCTCGTCCGCGGGCAGGAGGACGAGGAGCTGCTGCGCGTCCGTGGAGAGTTCGAGCGTCTCGCGGAGCAGCCGGAGCTCGTGCCCGGACGGGTGGTTGATCCGCAGGACGCCGCGCCGGGGGACCACGTGACGGTTCAGGCGCCGGGTGAAGTCGGGGCCGGCGACGGGCGCGAGTTCCGCGGTGAACCACTCGGAGTTCTCGACGGACGGTGCGAGCCACAGGTCGAAGGCCTGCTCGTCCGCGACGTCGTCCCAGTCGGCGAAGAACGTGCGGGCACCGGGGTCGGTGAAGACGTGGCGGGTGAGGTTCGGCGTGTCGCCCTCGAGCAACCCGGTGCCGTCCATGAGCATCTCGTAGCCGCTGGTGCGGGCGAGGATGTCGCCCAGCCGGTTCGTCACCACCGCGATGCCCGGTTCGAGGAGGCGGAGTGTCTCCATGACCGACGGCCGGACGTCACGGTGGGGGGCCGCCGGTCGCTCGTGGGCGGAACACTCGCCACCGGTGATCTTCGCGACGTACCGCAGGTGGTCGCGCTCGGAGGGGGAGAGGCTGAGCGCGTCGGCGAGCGCGTTGATCACGGCGGTCGAGGGGTTGCGGTCACGGCCCTGCTCGATACGGGTCAGGTACTCGACGCTGATGCCGGCCCGCGCGGCCAGGTCCGAGCGCCGCAGGCCGGGCGACCTGCGGCGGCCGTGGTCCGGCAGCCCCAGCGAGTCCGGCTGGATGCTGTCGCGCCTGGCGCGGATGAAGTCACCCAATGGCGTACCCATGCCGCGAGCATACGGCGCCCTGCCCCGGCGGAGGAGCGCCGTGGGTGGCCCTGCGGGGGCCAGCCTGAGCACGGTCTGGCCGTGACCACGACGGTGGCCCGATCGTGGTGGGCATGGATGACAGGTACAAATTGGTGATCATCACTGGAAGCGTCCGGGAAGGACGGTTCGGCCCGACGGTGAGCTCGTGGGTCGCCGGCCAGGCCCGGACCCACGGCGGGTTCGACGTGGACGTCGTCGACCTGGCGGGGATCGACATCCCGCTGGCACTGCCCGAGGTGCCGCCGAAGTTCGCCGGGGAGGACTACCCGCGCCCGGCCGGGATGGCGGCGCTCACCTCGGCGCTGGACGGCGCCGACGCGTTCGTCGTGGTCACGCCGGAGTACAACCACAGCTATCCCGCCTCGTTGAAGGCGGCCGTCGACTGGCACTTCACCCACTGGACGGCCAAGCCGGTCGCCTTCGTCAGCTACGGCGGCGCGGCGGGCGGCAGGCACGCCGTGCTGCACCTGGAGAACGTGCTGACGGAACTGCACGCGGTGACGATCCGTGACGGCCTGGCCTTCCCGAACTACTTCACGGAGTGGCGGGACGGCCACCCGCTCGACCCCGAGGCCCCCGGGTACGCCAAGACGCTGCTCGACCAGCTGGCCTGGTGGGCGGGCGCGCTCAGGTCGGCGAGGGAGGCCGCCCCCTACCCGGCGTGAGCGTCCGGGCCGGCGGCTCGGGCCCCGGCCCGGAGGCCGTACGGCCTCCGGATCACGGTCAGGGGGCCGTACGACGCCGCATATTTGACCGTTCGGTCTTGTATGGCTAGGGTTCCCGGTGTGGCGAGAACCAAGGAGTTCGATCCGGACGCGGTCCTGCAGAAGGCGCTGGAGCTGTTCTGGGAGCGGGGGTACGAGGCGACGTCCATGGCCGACCTGGTCGAGCACCTGGGCATCGCCCGGGCGAGCGTCTACGCCACCTTCGGCGGCAAGCACGACCTCTACGTGAAGGCGCTGGAGAGGTACCTGCAGACCAGGGATCCCCGGGTCGTCGAGATGCTCTCCCAGCCGGGGCCGGCGCTCCCGGCCGTGCGGGCGCTGGTCGAGGCGTACGCCGAGGAGTCCCTGCGTGACGAGCGCAGGCGTGGCTGCATGGTCGTCAACGCGGCCGTGGAGGTCATGTCGCGCGATCCGCTGGCGGCTCGCCGGGTCGAGGCGAGCTGGGACAACCTGGAGACCGCGCTGACCTCGGCGCTGACCCGGGCCCGCGCGCAGGGCGAGATCCCGGACGACAGGGATCCGCGCGCCCTGGCCCGTTTCCTGCTGGTCGTGATGCAGGGCATGCGCGTCCTCGGCCGTGCCCACCCCGATCCCGGCAGGCTGCGCGACGCCACCGCGCAGGCGCTGGCCGCGCTGGACTGAGGAAGTGATCGTCGTGACGGATGGCGCTTCCGTGTGCCCGGAAAACAGAACGATCGGTCCAGAAAGGCGTGTGGCGCGGACGGCGTTCGCGCTGCTGGGGGCCGCGCAGGTCACGCTCATCGCGACGATCACGGTCATCACCGTCGCGCTGCCCGCCGTCCAGCGGGATCTGCGGGGGGACGACGCCGACCTGGTGCTGGTCACCTCCGCCTACGGCCTGTCGTTCGGGGGGCTGCTGCTGCTCGGCGGGCGGCTGGCGGACCTCCTCGGCCCCAGGAGGGTGTTCGTCACCGGCATGGCCGTCTTCGGTCTCGCCTCGGCGGCGGCCGGCCTCGCCCCCCGGACGGACGCGCTGGTGATCGCCCGGTTCGCCGAGGGCGCCGGCGCGGCGCTGGCGGCGCCGGCGGCGATGGCGCTGCTGGGCGTCGTGTTCCCCGACCCGCGCCGCCGGACGCGGGCGACGGCGTTGTGGGGCGTGCTGAGCAGCACCGGTGCGACCGCGGGGATCGTGCTGTCCGGCGTGGTGACCACCTGGGTGCCGTGGCGATGGGTGTTCCTGGCGCCGGTCGTGGTGTCGGCCGTCGCGGTGACCGTCCTGCCGGGGCTCGTTCCCGCCGATCCTCCGCCGCGCGGGGGCCGGATCGACTGGCCGGGTGCCGTGCTGGTGACCGCCGGGCTGACCGCGCTGACCTACGGGGCCGAGCGCTCCGGCTGGACGGTCCTCGCCGGGGTCGCGCTGCTCGTGCTCTTCGCCCTGACCCAGTGGCGCTCCCCGGCCCCGCTGACGCCGCTGCCGTTCCTGCGCGGGCGTGCCCTTCCGCTGACCGCCGTGACGCTCTGCGCCGGGGCGATGGCCGGCGGGTTCTTCCTGCTGTCCCTGTACCTGCAGCAGGTCCGCGGCCTGTCGCCGCTGTGGACGTCGGCCGCGTTCCTGCTGTCCGCCCCGGCCGTCCTCGTGTCCGGCCCCCTGGCCGGGCGGCTCGTCCCCCGCCTGGGGACCCGTCGTGTCCTGGCGATCGGCACGGCCGTCGCGGCCGCCGGCCTGCTGCTGCTCGGCCTCCTCGACGCGCCCTACGCCGGCCTGGTCGTCTTCCCCTGCGGGACGGGGATGACGTTCTCCGCCGCCGCGCTCGCCGTCATGGGTGACACGCGGGCGGACGAGGCAGGGCTGGCCGGCGGGCTGCTGAACACCGCGATGGAGATCGGCCCTCCCCTGGGCCTCGCGGCGCTGGTCCTGCTGGCCGGCGCCCACCCGGACCCCCCGTCGAGCGGCCACGCCTTCGCGCTGCGGAGCGCCGCCGCCGCTCTCGTCATCACCGCTCTGTTCGCGGCGTTCCCGCGCCGTGGCGGACGAACGAAGGAGAAGAAGCGATGAACGCACGTTTCACCGGCAAGGTGGCTCTCGTCACCGGCGGAGGCTCGGGCATCGGCCGGGCCACCGCGCTCGCCTTCGCCCGGGAGGGCGCCACCGTGGTGGTCGCCGGACGCGGCGCCGCGGCGCTCGAGGAGACCGCGAAGCTGATCGAGCACGAGGGGGGCAGGGCCGACGCGGTGACCGCCGACGTCTCCTCCTCCGCGGACGTCGCCCGGCTCGTCGCGACCACGGTGGAGCGCCACGGTGGCCTGCACGTCGCGTTCAACAACGCGGGAGTCGTCGAGGGCGGCATGCTCGCGGACATGGACGAGGACGCCTGGGACCGCCAGCTGGCCGTGAACCTGACCGGCGTCTTCCTCAGCATGAAGTACGAGATCGCCCACATGCTCGGCAACGGCGGCGGCGTGATCGTCAACACCTCCTCCAACCTGGGCGCCCACCTGAGGCTGCCGTTCCTCGGCGCCTACGCGGCGTCCAAGGCGGCCGTGAGCGCGCTGAGCCGGACGGCCGCGAGGGAGTACATCGGGCGGGGCATCCGCGTCAACGCGATCAGCCCGGGTCCGGTCGACACCTCGATGTCCCTGCGGCCGGGCGAGACCGAGGCCGACCGGGCCGAGCGGCTGAAGGACGCGCTGCCGATCGGCAGGGTCGGGACGCTCGACGAGGCGGCCTCCGCCGTGCTCTGGCTCGCGGCGCCGGAGTCGGGATTCGCGGTCGGCCACGACCTGGTCCTCGACGGGGGCGCCACCGCCTGATCGGCGGGAGGGGCGCCGGGCCCGGCGCGGGGGCGGGGGCGGGGGCGGGGTTGCATCCTGTACCGGGGTACGGGCTTACCGTCGGGGTGTGGGGCCGCTCGCGCCAGGAGGCGGGCGCCCGTGGCACGGGGAGGGCTCATGGAGTGGGTTCCGGCCGGATGCACGCTCCCGACCGGGGAGCGGCCGTTGCGGATCGCGGAGTTCGACGAGCTGTTCGCCTCGGCGCTGCGCGGGATGGAACGCGTGGAGGCGACCCGGCTGCGGCTCACGCTGGGGGGCGGGGCCCGGGTGGAGGAGAGCGTACGGGACCTGACGGCCCGGGAGACGAGCTGCTGCTCGTTCCTCACCTTCGTCCTCACCCCGGGCGACGGGGGAGTGACCGTGGACGTCGAGGTCCCGGCGGCGCACAGCGGGGTGCTCGACGCGCTGATGGCCCGGGCGGCGGGCGTGGCCCCGTGGGCCGCGCCGTGAACGGGGAGTGGCTGCGTACCGGGGAGGTCGCCGCGGCGGCGGGGGTCAACGCCCAGACGCTGCGCTACTACCACCGGCGAGGCCTGCTGCGGGAGCCGCCGCGCAGCGACGGCGGGCATCGGCTCTACCCGCCGCGGACCGTGACGGTCCTTCGGATGATCAAGGCGGCGCAGCGGCTGGGCTTCACCCTGGAGGAGGTGGCCGACCTGGTCGAGGCGACCGCGCACCGACGAGGCGGACCGGACGGCGGTCTGCGGGTACGGGTGGAGGCCAAGCTCGACGAGGTGGAGCGGAGGATCGCGGACCTGCGGACCGTCCGCGAGACGCTGGTCCGGGCGGTGGACGCCGGGTGCGAGGACCTGGAGGCGTGCGCGGTGAACCCGGGCTGCCCGCTGCCGTTCCCGGGCCCGGCGGACCCGCCGCCGTTCGCGGCCCGCCGAGATGTGTGAAATGATCTTCATGGCGTTCTTCCGGTCGTGCCGGGCCTCTCGAGCGGTTCCCGCGTGGGGGGCGACCGGGGACGCCGAAGGGTCCCGGATCTCGTCCGGGGCCCTTCTCTCGTGACGTGGCGGGACGTCCTGGACCGGCACGGCCTGCGACGCCCCCGAGATCCCTCCCGGTCCTCCGGGGCGTTCCGGGTTCTCAGGGGTCTCCCGGGTCCTCGAGGATCATGGCGGCGAGCCGGGCGGCGCGGGTGGTGAGGTGGTCCCGCTCGGGGATGCTCGTCGTGCGGCTCGCCGCGACGCGGTACTCCTCGACGGCCGCGTGCCGGTCCCCGGCCATCTCCAGCAGGTGGGCCCGCGCCGTGTGGAGGCGGTGGTGGCCGGCCAGGCGGGCGTCGGCCTCCAGCGCCCCGAGCATGCCCAGGCCCGTCTCGGCGCCGTGCGCCATGGCGGCGGCGACGGCGCGGTTGAGCGACACCATGGGATTGCCGGAGGACATGCGCTCCAGCAGGCCGTACAGCGCGAGGATCTGTGGCCAGTCGGTCTCGGCGGCCGTGGCCGCCTCGTCGTGGAGCGCGGCTATCGCCGCCTGGAGCTGGTAGGGGCCGACCGCGCCGTGGACCAGGGTCGCGGTGATGAGCGCGACGCCCTCGGCGACGGCCGCGCCGTCCCACAGGCTCCGGTCCTGCTCGGCCAGCGGGACGGGGGAGCCGTCCCGGGCGGTACGCGCGGGGCGCCGGGCGTCGGTCAGCAGCATCAGCGCGAGCAGCCCGGCCACCTCGCGCTCGTCGGGAAGCAGGTCGTGGACCGTCCTGGTCAGCCGGATCGCCTCGCGGGCCAGCTCCACGCGCTGCAGGTCGGGGCCGGCGCTGCCGGCGTACCCCTCGTTGAAGACGAGGTAGAGCACGTGCAGCACCGAGGCGAGCCGCCCGGCCCGTTCCCCGGGCAGGGGCGGGCGGAAGGGAAGGCCGGAGGTCCTGATGCGCTGCTTGGCCCGGCTGATCCGCTGCGCCATGGTCGCCTCGGGCACCAGGAACGCCCTGGCGATCTCGGCCGTGGTCAGGCCGCCCACGGACCGCAGGGTGAGGGCGATCGCCGAGGCCGGGGTCAGCGCGGGGTGGCAGCACAGGAAGAGCGTGGTGAGCGTGTCGTCCCGGTCGGCCGCGAGCTCGTCGTCCGCGGCCGGCGCCGTCCGCCGGTCCGCGGGTGCCTGCGCGGTCACCCGTTCCTCCCGGCGGCGGCGCGCCTGCTCGTTGCGGATCCGCTCGGTCATCCGGCGGGAGGCGACCTGGACGAGCCAGCCGCGGGGGTTGCCGGGCACGCCCTCGGCGGGCCACTGGGCCACCGCGTCCAGGAGCGCCTCCTGGACCGCGTCCTCGGCGGCGGCGAAGTCGCCGAAACGCCGGGTGAGCACGCCGACGACCTGCGGCACCAGCGGGCGCAGCAGGTCGTCGAGGAGAGGTCCGGCCAACGGTCAGAGCTCCTCGGGCGGGCCCGCCGACATCACCTGGCGCACCTCGATCGGCATGTTCAGCGGCCTGCCGCCGGGACCGGGGGCGGCCGAGACGTACGCGGCGAACTCGACCGCCCGCTCGGGGCCCTCGCAGTCGATGATCCAGTAACCGACCAGGAACTCCTTCGTCTCCGGGAACGGGCCGTCGGTGACCACGGGGGCGCCGCCCTCGCCGGCCCGTACGATCTTCGCCTGGTCCGGGGCCGCCAGGCCCTGCGCGTCCACCAGTTCCCCGGCGGCGACGAGCTTCTCGCTCGTCTCCCGCATGAACGCGATGTGGGCCGTGACGTCCTCCACCGGCCAGGTGCCGATCGCCGGGAAGCCGGCCTCGGCGTTGAACTGCATCAGCACCATGTACTTCATGGGTTCGCTCCTCGTCTCCGGACGCCTGTCCCGGCGCCCTCACCCATGGGTAGAAGCCGGCAACCCCGTTCTCGACGTCCCTCCGGGTGATCCGGGAGAAAATTTCCCGCGGCGGGGACGGGCCGGTCGGGCGGGGGCGTCACGGCACCGGGACGCGGAGCGCCAGGATGGCCATGTCGTCCGTCATGTACCCCCGGCTGTACCCCAGGGCGGCGTCGCCGATCCGCCGCACGGTGCCGTCCGCGTCGAGGTCCCGGCAGGCCGACAGCAGCGAGATCAGGCGCTCGTCCCCGAACAGGTCCTGCTCCCCGGGCGGGTGCGCCTCGGTGACGCCGTCGCTGTAGAGCAGCAGCGTGTCCCCGGGCCGCAGGTCGAAGCGCGCGTTCTCCAGGCCTGTCTCCTCCAGGACGCCGAGGACGACGCCGCGCGTCCGCAGCGCCTCCACGGTGCCGTCGGCCCGCCGCAGCAGGGCGGAGGGGTGCCCGGCGGTGGAGAGCATCCCGGTGAACCCGTCCCCGTCCGGACGGAAGATCGCGCAGACCGCCGTCAGGAACCGCCCGTCCTTGACCCGCTGGGCCAGCAGGGCGCTGTTGAGCTGTTCCAGCACCTTGCTGGGCGAGACGTGGCGGGGCGCGTCGGCCCGCATCGTGTACCGGGCCAGGGCGGTGATCTGCGCGGCCTCCACGCCGTGCCCGCAGACGTCGCCCAGGATCGCGCACCAGCGCGAGCCGCTCGCCAGGAACAGGTCGTAGAAGTCGCCGGTCACGTTCACCCCGCCGGCGGCCGGGATGTAGGTGGCGGCGGCCTCCAGGCCGGGGACCGTCGGCATCATCGGCGGCAGCAGGCTCTCCTGAAGGGTCCGGGCCAGCTCCTCCGACACCCTGCCCGCGGCCTGCAGTTCGGCCACCTGGCGTTCGGAGCGGGCCAGCGCGTCCCGGAGCATGATCTCCCCCGACACGGCGCGCGCCAGGGTGGACAGGGTCTGCGCGTCCATGTCCGACCAGGCGCGCGGGGTCTCGTCCACCACGCAGAGCCCGCCCAGGACCTCGCCGTCGGGGCCGTGGATGGGATACCCGGCCCAGGCGCCGATCTCCAGCCGCTCCACCGCCGCCAGGCAGCCCAGGCGGGGGTCCGCGGCGACGTCCCCGGCGAGCAGGGGCTCGTTCGTGGCGATCAGGACGTGACAGGGGCTCTCCCACACCGGGCTCTGCCGCTCGGACACCGAGAGCTCCCCCATGCCGATCGCGCTCTTCCAGTACGACCGCCGGTCGTCCACCAGCGTGACGAACGCCCGCCGCGTCCCGGTCACCCGGGCGGCCAGCAGGGCGAGATCGTCGAACGACGGCTCGGGTTCGGTGTCCAGCAGGCCGGTGGCCCGTACCGCCGACAGGCGCTTGGGATCGAGCACCGCCGACGGGATCTCAAAGCCCATGTGCGCAACCGCCCTCTCCCCGGCCCGCCGCCCGGCGGGCGCCGCCGCGCCGGAAGGCTCCCGGGACCGGTCCGGGGCCGGTGATCGTGTCCGTCGGAACAGGGCGGGCCACCGCACGGCCGGTCCGTGCCCCGGTGGCCCGGAGGCGATGCTGCCCCGCCGGTCGCGGATCACACGGTCCCGCGGTGCATCGTACGGTGCCGTCGCGGCCCGTTCCCGGTTCGCCTCGCAGACGCTTTTTCGTACGGGGCCGGGAAGTGGTTGCCGCGGGCCCGTCCCGGACGACGGCGGGCGGCGCGCCCGATCGGCCCCGGCCCGGTACGGCGGGGTCCCTCACCTGCTGAGCGCGGCCCACAGGGTGCCGAACTCCTCGGGGGTCAGGGCGTTCAGCCCGAAGTCGTCGGGGTAGATCGGGCCCTCGGCCAGGAAGCCGTGCTCGTCCTCGATGCGCTTCCACGAGTACGTGCGGGCGAGACCGTCGGAACCCAGCTCGGCGTGCCTCACCGGCCAGTACTCCCCGCCGTCGTCGAGGACGGTCTCGAACAGCCACACGTGGCCGTCGTCGTCCACGCCGTGCCAGTACAGGTGCGGCCGGTCGCTCTCGTCGAGCGCGCGGATCGCTTCTCTGCGACGGTCCTGCAGCATCGTGCTCCTCGGTGTTCCGCAAATCCGACTGAAGGACCATGGGCTGATCTTTGCCGGGCCGCGCGTCCCCGGTCCGGCCGAGGCGGAGATCGACGGCCACGCGGTGGATCTCGGGTACCCCCGGCGGCGGGCGGTGGCGGCCGGGCCCGTGGCGGCGGACGGACCCGTGGTCCCCGCCGATCGTTTCATCGATGACCCGTGGTGTGGACGAACCCCGCCCGGGCGACGGCCGCCCCCCGGGTCCGCGTCTCCGGCCTCCGGCGGGTGCCCCACCCCGGGAGGCGGCTCCCGAGGTGGTCGTCCGGGGGGCGCCGGGGTGGTCGCCGGGCGGGGCGCCACGCGGGGCGGGCGGGTGCGGCACCGCCGACGAGGCCGGGGTCGACGGGGGATCTCACGGGGATCTCACGGGGGGACGTGAGGTGATCCGGGTGGTCCTCGATTGATTTCGCATCCCGCTCCGGAGCCGTGTATGGTTACACCTGTCCGCAAGCGAGAGCGACACGGACAGGCCCCTTTAGCTCAGTCGGCAGAGCGTCTCCATGGTAAGGAGAAGGTCTACGGTTCGATTCCGTAAAGGGGCTCGACAGCCTAGAAGCCCTGACCTTTCGGTTGGGGCTTTCGGCTTGACCGGCCATAAAGGCAGGTCAGAAAATACTCAAGGTTCCGACACGCTGACGGGCATACTGGGGTCACCCAGAAGAGATCGCCCCGACCTGCACAAGTACGCAGGCACTCGACGGGTCGGGTATCCTTGCGGGGTCGGTCGATTTTGTCGGCCTCAAGGCGGAGTAGCTCAGCCAGGCAGAGCAAACGGCTCATAATCGTTGTGTCGCCGGTTCAAGTCCGGCCTCCGCTACTACCCACCGGGGTCTCCTCCCATCGGAGGAGACTGCCGTGGGTTGTCCAATGTCTCGAACGTAGAAAGGCACTCCCAAGTGGCTGCCACCGACGTTAGGCCCAAGATCACGCTGGCCTGCCAGGAGTGCAAGCACCGCAACTACATCACGCGGAAGAACCGGCGCAACGACCCGGATCGGCTTGAGCTGAAGAAGTACTGCCCGAACTGCAAGGCGCACCAGGCGCACCGCGAGACCCGCTAGTCGCTGCCCCTCGCGAAGCCTCCCGCCTCACGGCGGGAGATGAAGTGCCTCGTCGGCACGCACATACTCCACGAAAACCGGCGTCCTCAGACGGGGCGCCGGTTTGTCGTGTTCGTACAGGTTTTTCGCGGGGACGTTGGCCTCGATGGAGGACCGGGGCCGGGGCCGGGCGGGCTACGGTTTCCGGGTGGCCCCATCCGGTTTCCCGGTGGCCTCGTCCGGGCCGCGTCCTGGATGCTCGTCCTGTCACTGTCAGCTCGACCCCCCGGTGCCGGCCGCGCCGTGCCGGTACCCGCAAAGGAGCACGATGGCTCTGAACCGCGACTTCGTCGGGCGGGCGTCCGCGCCCTCCGCCCCGTACGAGGTCAGCCGTGTGAAGATCAAGGAGTTCGCGGCGGCGATCGGCGACGACAACCCGGTCTACCGGGACCGGGAGGCCGCCCGGGCGGCGGGCCACCCCGACGTGATCGCTCCGCCGACCTTCCCCATCGTGTTCAGCCTGTCCGGGGGGTCGATCCTGACCGACCCCGAGCTCGGCCTGAACCTGGCCATGGTGGTCCACGGCGAGCAGCGCTTCGAGTACCGGCGGCCGATCAGGGCCGGGGACGAGCTGGTCAGCGTCTCCATGGTGACCGACATCCGCGTCGTCGGGCGGAACGAGCTGATCACCGTCAGGAGCGACGTCACCACCGTCGAGGGCGAGGACGTGTGCGTCGCCTACAACACCATCGTCGAGCGCGGAGGGGCGAGCTGATATGGCCGCGACGGTCAGGTACGACGAGGTCGAGACGGGGCAGCAGATCCCGTCCGCCGACTACCCGGTGCGCCGGGCCAACCTGGTGATGTACGCCGGAGCCTCCGGCGACTTCAACCCCATCCACTGGAACGAGCGCTTCGCCAAGACCGTCGGGCTGCCCGACGTGATCGCCCACGGCATGTTCACCATGGCCCAGGGCGGCCGGTTCGTCACCGACTGGGCGGGCGACCCGGGCGCGGTCGTCGACTACGGGGTGCGGTTCTCCTCCATGGTCGTCGTCCCCGACGACGACCGGGGCGCGGTGATCACCGTGAGCGGGATCATCGAGGAGAAGCTGGAGGACAAGCGCGTGGTGGTCGCCCTGACCGCCAGGTCCAACGACTCACGGGTGCTGTCCAAGGCCCGCGCGGTGGTCCAGCTCTCCTAGCGTCCGGCGGCGGCGACGGGGCGGCCGGAAGCCGGCCGGTGAGCGGCCGGCGGGGCCGGGGCGGCCGGCAGCAGTCGGGGGCGGGGCCGAATCATCTCCCGGTCCACGGGTAGCGTCCGTGCATGAGCGAAGCACCGACCTTCGAAGTGTGGCCCACGGTAGCGTCCCTGCCCCGCGAGGGTGGCCGTACGGCCCGGGCGGCCTCGCCCTCCGCGGGCGACGCCCTCGCCCCCACCGCCCAGGGTGACCACGACGCCGGGCGGACCACCGTCCCGCCGATCGTCGCGGACACCGGCGACGACGCGCGCCCCGCCGGCCCCGATTCCCCGCGCCGCGCCGATCCCGATCCCGCGCGCCGCGGTGACGACGACTCCGATCCCGCGCGCCGCGCGGACGCCGACGACGCCGGTGGACGGGAGCGGGACGCCGACCCGGGCCGGGTCGCCGAGGCCTCCCGGTCGGACCGTCACGCCGGCGGCCTCGACGAGCTGGACGCCAACCGGGTCGCCGAGACCGAGGCGGCTCCCCGGCAGACGCCCGAGGGGTCCGAGCTGGCCGGCCGGTCGGAGGATCTCGACGGCCATCCCGAGCGGATGGTCTCCTCCCAGTTGCTGTGGGACGGCAGTCTGTCGGTCTCCCGGATGGACGAGAGCATCGTCCCCCCGGCCGGGGTCGAGGAGGCGAGCGCGCCGCGCGCGACGGTGACCGTCGCGCTGCTGGTCGACGGCCGGCCCGACGACCTGCGTGAGTGCGTACGTGCCCTGGTGGCCCGTACCGAGGCCGGGATCCTCGCTCTCGACCTGGGAGACGTGGACGGCGCCGGGGCGGTCCTGCACGAGCTGGCGGAGGAGTTCCCCCGGCGGGTGGAGGCCTGGCACGTGGCCGAGCTCCCGCACTGGCGGGGCGGTTCCGCCGGGTGGGGGGAGAGCCGTGACGCGCTGTTGCGCCTGGACGACTCGGACGTGCACGTCGTCATGGACACCTCCGTGATGCCGGACGGCGACGTCGTGACGCCGCTGCTCAAGGCCCTGGAGGACGAGGGCGTGACCGCGGTGGGCTGGGAGGGCGTGGCCTTCCACGAAGGCGGCCACGGATGGTCGGACGCGGAGCCCGGCGAGGTGCGGGGGCTGTCCGGCCGCCTGCTGGCGGTCAGGCGCGAGGCCGCGCTGGCCGCGGGCGGGTTCCCCCCGGAGGCCCGCTACCACGGTGACGCCGGGCTGGAGTTCTCGCTGAGGCTGCCGGGCACCCTCGTCGCCCTCGGCAAGGACCTCCCCGTCCACCGGGAGCGGGACCACGAGGACGACGGCGTCGATCCCGCCTACCGGGAGAGGGAGTCCGGTCAGACCCGTGACCGGGTGCTGAAGCTGCTGAGCTCCCCGTAGGCTGGTCGCGGATGTCGGCCGGGGCGGGGAGCACATGACGGAGCGGGTGCCGGAGTCGGTGACGGGGTCGGTGACGGGGTCGGTCCCCGGGGCGGTGGAGGGATCCGTCCCGGGGTCGCCGGCGGCGGCACGGACGGGGCCGGTCACGCGGGACGCGGCGGCGGAGCGGGTGCCCGGGGAGCCGCTGGCGCCGTACACCACACTGGGGCTGGGCGGGCCGGCGAGGACGTTCGTGCGCGCCGGGTCCGCCGAGGAGATCGTCGAGCTGGTGGCGGCGGCGGACCGGGCGGGCGAGCCGGTGCTCGTGCTCGGCGGCGGCAGCAACCTGGTCGTCTCGGACGAGGGCTTCGACGGCCTGGTGGTACGCGTCGACTCCCGCGGTGTCCGCGACGAGGGGGACCTGCTCACCGCGCAGGCCGGCGAGGACTGGGACGCCCTGGTCGAGCGCGTGGTGGCCGAGGGGCGTACGGGCCTGGAGTGCCTGTCCGGCATCCCGGGCCTGGTCGGGTCCACGCCGATCCAGAACGTCGGTGCCTACGGTCAGGACGTCTCCCAGACGATCACCGGGGTCCGGGTCTACGACCGCCGGGACGGCCGGGTGCGGGAGCTGACCGCCCCGGAGTGCGGGTTCGCCTACCGGCACAGCGCGTTCAAGGAGGAACCCGGACGCCACGTCGTGCTCGCGGTCACCTACCGGCTGGCCGGGGAGGGGCTCTCCGGCCCGATCGCCTATCGCGAGCTGGCCTCCCGGCTGGGCGTCGCCCTGGGCGACCGGGTGCCGCCCGCCGAGGCCCGCGCCGCCGTGCTGGAGCTGCGGCGGGGCAAGGGGATGGTGCTGGACCCGGCGGACCCGGACACCCGCAGCGCCGGATCGTTCTTCACCAACCCCGTGCTGACCGCGCCGCAGGCCGCCGAGCTGGAGCTGCGGGCCCCGGGCTTCCCGCGCTGGGACATGCCGGAGGGGGCCGTCAAGGTCCCGGCCGCGTGGTTGATCGAGAACGCGGGGTTCCCCAAGGGCTACCGGCGAGGTCCGGCGCGCATCTCCACCAAGCACACCCTTGCGCTGACAAATCCAGAAATGTCGGCATCGACCGAGCAGCTTCTCGGCCTGGCCAGGGAGGTCCGGGACGGCGTCCTGGAGAAGTTCGGCGTCACCCTCGTCAACGAGCCCGTGATGATCGGCACCCGGCTCTGAGCACCGACCGGCGAGGGCGGGGACGGGCACGGGCACCGGACGAGGCACCGGACGAGGCACCGGACGAGGCACCGGACGAGGCACCGGACGAGGCACCGGACG